>JAPPDJ010000006.1 GCA_028824555.1 Gammaproteobacteria bacterium
TAGCGGGCATTGGCGAGCTCTCGGAGGGAGGGCGTCCCGCCCTCCACCGCGCCGCCAGGCGCGCAGAACACTCGCTGCACCACAAGGAAAGATGCGCGCCCTCGCGGGCGCGATGGAGGGCGGGACGCCCTCCCTCCAAAGGACGGCGACGCTAGAGGCCACGCGCCCGCTCGCTTGGTTTGCGGTTTTCCCTACGGCGCAGCCCCGTACCGAGTCCATCGGTGCGTTCAATAGGGGCGGCGACAGGCCCCGCCCCTACGAGGGCAGGGTTCCCGACACCCAGGCCTCCAAGGGCCCCGTCATCGTCCAATCGCGGCGATAAACTCGTCCTCGTCCCGTGGTGAGACGATCACCGGGCGGTCGGCACCTTCGATCTCGATCAAGAGAACATCGGTGCCCAGCGCGAAATCATCAGGCATCGGGTCCTTCCACGTATCGCGATAGCCAACGCGCTTTACACCAAGGATGTCTGCCAGGGGAATGACGCGACGACGCCAGAGCCGCTTCAGCACGAGGTTGTCGTCGACCACCGCATACCGGACCCCCGTCATCAGCCAAGCCAGGGTAGCCACTGCCGCGCAGAGGAGCCCTGCGCCAAGAGTTGCTAGTGTGCCGTGGTCATTCACCAATGTCCCTTTGGCCGCGGCCAATGCACCGTGGCCAACTAACAAAACAAGACCATTGCAGGCTGCAAGTGCTGGGCCGGCGCAATGGAGCCCAACTCGTTTGCCGACTGCCGACCGAAAGCGAACCGCAGCCGAAGGCGGCTCGGAGACCACCTCCTTCACCACACTACGAAGCCGCCACTGTCATGCCGTCCACCAGCAGGGAGCCGACGTGGATGACGCCGCGGCGGTCCACGTCGTCGCCGGCGGCGACGATGTTGCGGTAGACGTCCGCGAGGTTGGCGGCGATGGTCACTTCGTCCACCGCGTGGGCGGGTTCGCCATTCTCGATCCAGATGCCGGAGGCGCCGCGGGAGTAGTCGCCGGTCACGCGGTTGATCCCCTGCCCCATGAGGTGCGTAACCATGAGGCCCGTGCCCATCTCGCGCATCAGCTCGGACGTTGGTTTGCGCTCGGTTTGCACTTCGAGGTTGAACACGCCCCCGGCGTTGCCGGTGGTGACCATGTCGAGACGCTTGGCCGCGTAGTTGCCAAGCACGTAGCTCGCCACCACGCCGTCCTCAACGAAGGCCTTTGCCCGCGTTGCGACGCCGTCGCCGTCGAAGGGCGTGCTGGCGATGCCGCGTGGCAGGTGCGGATTCTCCACCAGCGACATCGAACTCGGCATCACCTCCTTGCCAAGGGAGTCGAGCAGCCACGACGCCTTGCGGTAAAGGGCGCCGCCGCTGATCGCGCCAATGAGATGGCCGATGAGGCCGGACGCCATCTGCGGATCGAACAGCACCGGATGCTGGCCTGTCGCCACCGGTCGTATGCCGAGTCGGGCCACGGCACGCTCCGCCGCCCTGCGTCCCACCGCTTCGTGGTCGTCCAAGGCATCGGCAACGCGCCCCATCGTGTACCAATAGTCGTTCTGCATCCGCGAGCCTTCTTCGGCGATGACGCTCACCGAAACGCTGTGGCGCGTGCCTTGCAAGGCCTCAACGAAGTCGTGGCTGTTGCCGTAGACCGAGCAACTGCGGTGGCTGGACACCTCCGCGCCTTCGGAGTTGGTGATGCGTGCGTCGTGGTCGAATGCCGCCGCCTCGGTTTCGAGTGCCCGGCGCTCCGCCTCCGGCACGTCGACCGGCCACGGATGGTACAGATCGAGTTCCGGCAGCTCTCGCGCCATGAGTTCTGCCGCGGCGAGGCCGTTGCAGGGGTCCTCCTCGGTGAACCGGGCGATGTTGAGCGCCGCCCGCACCGTGCCCCGCACGGCGTCCTCGCTGGCATCGGAGGTGGATGCGCTGCCCTTGCGCTGGCCATCGAAAACCGTGATGCCGAAGCCGCGGTCGTGGGTGAACTCCACGGTCTCGAGCTCGCGGTTGCGAACCTTCACGGCGAGCCCGGCATCGTCGGTGACGGACACTTCCGCCGCCGTCGCGCCCTGGCGCTCTGCCTCGTCGAGAATCCGCCCCACCAAATCCTTGAGCTCGTCTGCAAGCCCTGCCATGTCGATGGCTTCCATCGCTGCCCCGTTCCTTGTTTGCGGTGTCGTCGGCGGATCGTTAAGTCAAGCGGCGGTGCCGCCCACCGTCAATTCGTCGATCTTCAGCGTCGGCTGGCCGACGCCCACCGGGACGCCTTGGCCCTCCTTGCCGCACACGCCGATGCCGGCGTCGAGTTCGAGGTCGTTGCCCACCATCGATACCTTGTGCATGGCGTCGGGGCCGTTGCCGATCAGAGTGGCGCCGCGAATGGGCGCCGTCACCTTGCCGTCTTCGATCAGGTACGCCTCGGTGGCCGAGAACACGAACTGGCCGTTGGTGATGTCCACCTGGCCGCCGGCGAAGCTCACGGCATAGACGCCACGATCGACGCTGGCGAGGATCTCCTCCGGATCGCTTGTCCCGGCGAGCATGAAGGTATTGGTCATGCGCGGCATCGGCAGATGGGCATAGGACTGGCGGCGGGCGTTGCCGGTGCTGGCAACGCCCATCAGGCGGGCGTTCATCTGGTCCTGCATGTAGCCGCGCAGCACGCCGTCTTCGATCAGCACCGTGCGCTCGCCGGGGGTACCTTCGTCGTCCACCGTGAGGGAGCCGCGCCGGTCCGCCAGCGTCGCGTCGTCCACCACCGTACACAGCTTCGATGCCACGGTCTCACCCATGCGCCCGGCATAGGCGGACGTGCCCTTGCGGTTGAAGTCGCCTTCGAGGCCGTGGCCGACGGCTTCGTGCAGCAGCACGCCGGGCCAACCGGGCCCGAGCACGACGGGCATGGCCCCGGCCGGCGCATCCACCGCATCCAAGTTGACCAGCGCAGCACGCACGGCCTCCCGGGCGTAGCCTTCGGCGGCGTCGGTGTCGAACAGCCACGCGGCATCGATGCGCCCGCCGCCGCCGCTCACGCCCCGCTCGCGGCGACCATCGCGTTCGGCGATGACCTCGATGGAGAAGCGCGCCATGGGACGCACATCGGCGCTCAGGGTGCCATCGGTGGCGACGACAAGGTTGATGTCCTGATTGAGCGCCACCGTGACGTGGACTTCCCGAACCGCCGGATCAAGGCTCCGGGCGAACGAATCGATGCGGGAAAGCAATGCAACCTTGTCCGTCTCGCCAGCGGAAGCAAGCGGGTCCACCGCTCCGTAGCGGGGCGCCGGCGTCCCGGGCGACACGGGTCCGGCGATGGCGTTGCCGCCGCTGCGCGCAATGCTGCGCGCGGCATCGGTGGCTTCGGCGAGCCGCGGCAGCGCAATGTCGTTCACGTACGCGAACCCGGTGCGTTCGCCGCTGACGGCACGCACCCCGACGCCGCGGTCGACGTGATAGGCGCCGTCCTTGACGCGACCGTCTTCGAGCGACCAGCTCTCGTTTCGGCTGACCTGGAAGAACAGCTCGCCGGTGTCGATCTGCTTTGAGGTGAGCCGCCCAAGCAGACGATCCACGTCGCCATCGCCGATCTCCCCAGCATCCAGCAATGCCTTGCGGGCACTCTCGATCGGGTTCGTCACG
>JAPPDJ010000171.1 GCA_028824555.1 Gammaproteobacteria bacterium
CGAGAAAAGCGTCCCCGCTTTTCTCGGAGGGGGGGCCGCCGACCCAACGCCCGCACGCCCCAATCTTTGAACGAAGCCCCTCCTTTCACTCCCCACTCGCACTAGCGCCGTCTTCTACGGCGCTTACCTCCTAGCCGCAGCTGCGAGCGAGTGCGAGCACGAAGGCCAACACTTCCCTATGGCCTTGCGCCGCAGAAATGACGTTGCCGCGCCACCTCCATACGCAAGCTCCTAGATGATTTCGAAGTAGCGGGCCAGTTGCCAGTCGTCCACGAACCGTTCGTGGCGTTCGCTTTCCCACCTTCGGGTGGCGGCGAAGTGGTCGACGAAGGTGTCGCCGAAGAGTTCCCGCGCCGCCGCCGATGCGGCGAAGCGTTCGGCTGACTGCCGCAGCGTCGGCGAAAAGCGCAACTCGGCCGGCAGTTCGTCGGCAGCGTCGTAGGCATTGCCCTGCACGGCGGCGCCCGGTTCCAGATGCTGTTCGATGCCGAGCAGCGCTGCGCCCAGAGCCGCGGCGGCGACGAGATAAGGATTGCCGTCGGCACCTCCTACGCGGCACTCAATGTGCTGGCGCCCAGCCGAACCCGGAATGAAGCGGAACGCCGCCGTGCGGTTCTCGACGCCCCATGTCGATGCCGTGGGGGCCCAAGCACCCTTCACCAGCCGGGTGAAGCTGTTTACCGTGGGTGCAAGCATGGGCAACAGCTCCGGCGTGTGGCGCATGAGGCCGCCCAAGGCCCAGCGAGCGGAGTCGGGGATGTCGTCGCCGGCGAAGGCGTTGGTGGGCGACGCCGACGTGTCTCGATGATGCAACGAGAAATGAAAGTGCCCGCTCTGCCCCGGGTAGTCCATCGACCATTTCGCCATGAACGTCGCCATCATCTCGCGCTGGGCAAAGAACGACTTGGCGAAGGTCTTGAACAGCACCGCCCGGTCGGCCGCCTCCAAGGCGTCGGCAACCGCCAGCGCCGCTTCCCAGACGCCGGGGCCGGTTTCGCAGTGCAACCCTTCGAGCGGCATCCGAAAGTCGATTGAGTGCGCCAAGAGTTCCTGGAACAAATCCGCTTGCGACGCCGCTCGGAGCACCGAGTAGCCAAAGTTGCCCGGCGTCAGCGGTGCAAGCTCCCGATAACCTTTGGCACGCACGCTGTCCGGCGTTTCCTTGAAGACGAAAAACTCGTACTCGAATCCGCATTGCGCCACTAGCCCCAAGGACTCCGCCCGCGCCAGCACCCGCCGCAGCAGCGAACGCGGGCAGGCCGGGTGGTCGCCAGCCTCGCCGGCAAACTCGCCCAGAAAGAACGGCGCTTCGCTGTCCGGCAGCCGTCGCTCAGTGCCTGTCAGCAGGCGATAGTCGGTATCGGGAAAGCCGGTGTCCCAGCCGGTGACGCCCTGCCAGGCCGCCCCCGGCGGGTGTTCGTAGAGTTCGTCCGCAACGTCCCAGCCAAACACGCAGTCGCAGAAGCCGCCACCGTGGCGCATGAGGCCCTTGAGCTTGTCCAAGCTGACGAACTTGCCCCTGAGGACGCCGTCGAGGTCTGCCAATCCGAGCATGGCGGCACGGGCGCCCCGTTCGGAATAGTCTTGGAACGCCTCGTCCAGTGCTCGGTCTTCGCCCTCGGCCATGCGCCTCGTCCCTCACCATCGTCCTGCGCGCAGTATGCAGGTTCTTCACGGGTTCACGTCCCTCCGGCTGAGATCGGCAATGACGTCGTTGCCGTGCCCGAAAACAGAACGCCTCCCCGGCTGAAGGCTCTTTATGGTCCACGCCCCACCGTCTGAGGCTGAGCGCAAATCGCCTCTCACGCGCCAGCGACCTTGGACGCTTCCCCGGCTGAAGGCTCTTTATGCTGCACGCCCCACCCTCCGAGGCTGAGCCGGCGAATCGACCTAGGGCTCAGCGACATTGGACGCTTCCCCGGCTGAAGGCTCTTTATGGTCCACGCCCCACCTACCGTGGCTGAGCCGGCGAATGGCCTTACGGCCAGCGACCTTGGACGCTTCCCCGGCTGAAGGCTCCCTGTGGATAAATCGTGGGATAACAGTGTGTTGACGTTTCGGAAAACCTGCTAACGACTTCGTATCCGCCATCGCCACACATTGGCCATGAAATGCATATTCATCATAATATCAATAGGTTACGACGAGTCGATACAGGATTTCTCGACAAGTCAAAGGCTTGCGTGGCAATGGTCGCGAACGTTGGCATTTGTGCATAAGAGTGCCCCCGCTTGGTGCCTTCGCCCCCGCGCAACCATCTGTTCTGCAAGCAAAACATCGCCGCGCACCGGCCATGCGGCAAGGCTGCCTCAATGCATGAAGTTGAACATGCGCCGGCGGTAGCGAGTGGCGACTTCGGAACCTTTGCCGAGCAGGGCCATGATGCGGATCATGGTGACGCGGCCCGCGTCCTCGCGATAGTCGCGGTCTGTGGCAAGAATGGTCATGGCCTGCTCGAGCGCCTCCTCGTAACGGCGCGCGTCGGCAAGCAGGATGGCGGCGCGATAGCGCGCTTCGAGGTCGGACTCGTCCGCCGTCACGCCGGCAAGCGCCGCCTCGAGGTCGCCCATGCCCGCGGCTTCCTCGGCGACCTCAAGCCGGGCGGCTGGTCGTTCGCGTTCGGCCGCATCTTCGGGAATGGTCGCGAGCACGGTGCGGGCACCTTCCAGGTCGCCTTGGATGGCGAGGATGTCCGCCCATTCCACCTTGAATGCAGGGTTGTTGGGTTCTTCGTCGATGGCCTGCTGCAACGCCCGTAGGGCTGCGTCCCAGTCTTCCCGTTCTAGGTGCCGAGCGAGGCTTTCCTTAAGCACTTCGCCGCTCGACATGGTGAGGCGGTCGATGAGCTCGCGCAGCACACTCTCGCCCTGCGGCCCCTCCATCTGTTCGGCAAGTTGCCCGTCCTTGATGACGCGAATGGCCGGGATGCCCTGCACCCGCAGTTGCTGGGCAAGGGCTTGATCCTGGGCGATGTCGGAAAGGCCCAGCGCAAACTTGCCCTGGTACTGCCCGGCCAGGCGTTCGAGTGCCTGGCGTGTATCCACCGAGGGCGGCACCTGGTCGGTCCAGAACAGCACCACCACGGGTACCTGCTTGGAGCGCTCCACCACATCCTGCGCGAAACTGCGCAGGTCAATATCGAAGACCGCAGGGCTCGCTTCCATGCTTCACGCGGGGTCGGGGGTAAGGGCGGATTGTAGCACCGGGGTGCAAGGGGCCTCTCAGTCGAGAGGGCTTGGTCGGGAGCGGCCCTTACCGTAGCCGCGTGACCGCCGACACACTTTCCTCCGCACCGGGAACATCCGGCAGCGAGTCGAAGGCTTGCCGGAGATGCTCGGCCCACATCCGCCGCACCGTGAGCAGATACTCGTGATGTTCGTCGAACAAGAGGTGGCGGCCTTCGCTCAGGCTTCCTGCGCGGTAGATGAAGCACTCTACCGGCGGCCCCACCGTCGCGTTGCTGCGCATGGTGGAATCCATCGACACCAGCGCCGCCTTGAGGGCGTCGCGAATCGATGTGTCGGGCTGGATGATGCGGTCGAGGATTGGCTTGCCGTACTTCACCTCGCCGATCTGCAAGAACGGCATGGTTGCGCTGGCGTGGACGAAGTTGCCTTCCGGGTAGATGTGGGCGATGTCGGCGCGTCCGCCGCGAATCTCGCCACCGAGGATGAACGACGCTTCCGGCACGAAATCGCCGCTGCCCCGCTGCACGCGGTCCCGCGCCTGTTCCGCCTTGCGTACGCACACCCGTCCGACGTAGTCGGCGGCATCGTCCAGCGTTTCCGCCACCATCAGGCTTTCGCTGGCGCGGCCCTCGATGTCCTGCTCGATCTGTGCCACCACGCTTTGGGTCGTGGCGAGATTCCCCGCCGCCAGCAACGCAAACGACCGCTCCCCTTCGACGCAAAAGCGATGCATCTTGCTGTAAGTGCCGATCTGGTCGGCACCGGCGTTGGTGCGGGAGTCCGAGACAAACACGAGCCCCCGTTCCACCGCTATCCCAAGGCAATAGGTCATGCCCCGATTCTTGACGCGGCACTGGGCCGCTGTCAACGAATGAGTGCCCCCGTCCGGGCGGGGGTTGTCCCCGCCCGGATTATCCTTGCGTTGCTTCTCTAAGATGGCTGCACGTCTTTGCAAGACCTGGCGCGACAGATCACGAACCTCGACGCGGCCGGCGATTGCACGGTGCTGTCGAGCGCGGGCTGTCGTGTTGCCGTGGGGCGCGTGCAGGATCACATCCACGCGCTCTCGTCCCGAGAGCGCGAGCAGGTGGCGGGCGCCGTGGCGTCGCGCCGGGCGGAATACTCCACCGGGCGCCATCTGGCAAAGCAGGCTCTGGGTCGGCTCGGCATCGACACCTCTTCCATCCCCGCCGAAGACCGCCGCCCAATTTGGCCGGCAGGTGTGGTCGGCAGCATCACCCACTCGCGGCATTACGCGCTGGCCGCCGTCTGCCCGCGCTCACATTTTGCCGGCGTAGGCATCGACATAGAACGCACAAACCGCGTCACCGACAAGATCGCGCCCAAGACCATGACTGAGCACGAGCTGGCGGGCACAGATGCCGGTTGGCCTCCTTTCCCTCGCACGGCCAACTTCAGCGCCAAGGAAGCAGTGTTCAAGGCAGTCAACCCCATCGTGGGCCTGATGATCGGCTTCAAGGAAGTGGAGATCGTCTGGCACCAGGAGGAAGCTGGGTTCAGTGCCCGCTACATTGGTCCCAATCCAGAAAACGCCATCATGGAACGCGGAGAGGGGACCGTCTTTACCTTGGCGGACCACATCGGTGCATTGTTCTGGCTCGAACCTTGAGTTGAGCAAGGCCGCGCCTAGCGGCGCCGGGCGCTTGCATCACGACTTGGTAGGCTTGCCGGTTCCAACCCAACAACAGAAGGGCCGCGAATGCACGACCTGAAAGACAAAATCGCCGTCGTCACCGGCGCGACGCGGGGTATTGGCGAGGCCAGCGCTCGCGCTCTTGACGCTGCCGGCGCGCGGGTCGTACTCACAGGTCGCACAGCGCTCGACCTCCATCGAGTCGCCGGCGAACTCGCCAACGATCCAATCGTGCTGGAGTCCGACCTGTCGCCCCCCAAGTCCGGCACGGAACTCGCCGAGCGCGTGCTCGAAGCCGTCGATGGCGTGGACATTCTGGTCAACAACGCCGGCATCCCGATGCGCCGCACCCCGGATCAACTCACCGAGGAAGACTTCGACCTCGTCTTCTCCATCAACGTCCGTTCGCTCCTCATGCTGACGCTGGGCCTCGGCCCCTCCATGATCGAACGCGGCGGCGGCTCGATCATCAACATCTCCTCCATCGCCAGCCTTCGGGGGCCGCTCGGCCGCGTCGCCTATGCCGGCACCAAGGGCGCCGTCGACGCCATCACCCGCGCCCTCGCCGCCGACTGGGGCGCCCACGGCATCCGCGTCAATGCCATCTGCCCCGGCCTCATAGCCACCGCCATCTGGGAAGGAGACCGCCAGAACATCCCCGGCCTCATCGAACGCCTCGAAGACGGCATCGCCCTCAAGCGCTGGGGCTACGGCGACGACGTGGCAGACGTCGTACTGTTCTTCGCCACCGAAGCCTCCCGCTACGTCACCGGAGAAGTCGTAGCGGTGGACGGCGGCATGGCCCGCGTCGGCGCAGCGCCACGCCCACGCAAATAGACCCGGAGCCCGCTGCGCGGAGAGGTCCCACCCAACGCTAGAACCGTCACAGCCATCGGAAGGAAAGGCAGGATGCCTTCCCTCCGATGGCCCGTCCGCGGCGAAGTCCGACATCACGCACCACTGCCCAAACCACGCGACTTGCGGCAAACTTGCCAGTCCATCCCGCGAACCGAGAGCAAGCCGTGGCAGAAGCCGAGACCATCCCCGCTGAGTCCGAAGCCCTAAGGCGCACCTTGGCCACCGTCGCCGAACTCGGCCTCGGCGAAAACCTGATCGAGCTCGAAACCCAAGGCTTCACCACCGTCAAGGGCGTGCTCTCCGAGTCCCAGATCGAGCGAGCCAAGGCCGCCATCCTCGCCCGCGCCGAGCGCGACGCGGGCCACAGCATCGACCCCGACACGGCCACCGCCGAAGACTGCGAGGGCATGACCTACATCCCCTACATGCTCTACGAGGATGAAGTCTTCGAGGAAATCCTCATGGCGCGAGAGCCCCTCACGCTCATCACCTACCTCTTGGGCGAAAGCTGCCTGCTCTCCAGCATGGGCTGCCACTTCCGCGGCCCCGGCGGCATGCACCTGCCGCTCCACTCCGACAACGGCAACGGCATCCCGGCGCCGTTCACGTCCTTCTCCCAAGTCGCCAACGTCAACTACGCCCTCACGCCCTACACGCGGGAAGCCGGCGCCCTCGCCATGGTGCCCGGCAGCCACAAGTTGGCCCGCCAACCGAAACCGGACGAATCCGACCTCGGCGACAACGCCAACCCGAACGCCGTATCCATGAACATCGACCCAGGCGACGCCGTGATCTGGCACGGCAACAGTTGGCACGGCTCCTTCGTCCGCACGCTCCCGGGTGTGCGCATGAATCTCGCCGTCTACTTCAACCGCCAATACATCCAAACCCAAGAACGCCACGGCGCCACCGTCCCGGAGGAGGTCCTCGCCCGCCACGCCAACAACCCCCGCTTCCTCCACTTGTTAGCGGGCAAACAGCCCTACGGTTGGCAAAAGGAAGGCCCGGACTACAGCAAGTTTGCGCTGATGCCGAGGGGGCTCTACGACTGAGACTCCGTGTTCCGTGGCGGTTGGGAGCGGCGTCTCGTGAGCACCGACGTTCACGCCGGTGGGCACCAGCGGCATACGTGACCGTCAGTAGTGGTAACGAGCAGCCAAGAAGCAAACGCGCTCCCGCTCCACCTCATAGACCAAACGATGCTCCTGATCGATGCGGCGAGACCACTTCCCACTCAATTGGCCTTTCAGGCGCTCCGTTTTGCCGGTGCCACTGAACGGGTCTCGAAGCACAGCCTCTACCAGCCTCAGCGTGCGAAGAGCCCTGCGCCCCTCCGTGCGTGTCCAGTATTCCAGGTCGGCGAGGAAGGCCGGATCCATGACCGCCGTCCGGCTTCCACTACCCGCATCGCTCACCTTGCTCCAGCCCAAGGCGTGACCTCAGCTCGGCAACATCCAGAGTTTCGCCCTCGCCTCTGGCAGCACGCTCGCTCGCCTCAAGCAAGCGTCGCGCGCTTTTCGGCGATCGCAAAAGGTGCGCTGTCTCCAGCCAACCAGCCAGTTCGTCTGCGGCGATCAGGGCAACGGGCTCGCGGCCACGACGACGAATCAGCACGGGCTCTCGGGTATCCGTCACCTGATCCATGAGCGACGCCAATCGCTGGCGAGCTTGCGTATAGCTAGCCTCGTGCATCATGCGAAAGTTCCCCCGTTTACGTACAGAAATAATGTACGTGAACTAGATCCGCATCAAGCCGCCCTCAACTCAGGCCCGAAACTCCCCGTTCATGAGCACTGGTACCACGTCGCTGCAGTCGAGTTCTACAGCGAGTTCCACATCCGAAGCGAACCCGCGATCGGTGATCTCCCGTGCCGACGCACAGGACCTCACGAGTCCCGTCAATTCGCCACCCGCAGCGGCGAACAGGCGCTCCGCCGCAATCGCCTCCGCCGACTTGGACCCCTTTAGCGCCGCGATCACCGCGCCTGCGCCCAGCCAGTCCTCTAGCGCAGGACGCAGGCTCCCGTCGGGCCATTTCTCACCGCACGGAATGACGGCAATACGGGCCCCAGAACCTGCCGCAGCGCGCGCAACGGCGGTCGCGTTGCGCAGACACGCGGCGACTATCCGCGTTCCTTGAGCCGCGAGCGAAATCGTCGCGCCGTTCGGTGAAGGCAATACGAGGCGCGTCCCCGCCGGAATCTCGAGCAGAGAGGCCGGCGAGAGTGAATGACCACGGCCACCGCGAGAGGAAGCCAGGAGCGCGCCAGACTGGGCCGCGAAATCCGACGCGGTTTCGTCGCGGAACCTGTATGGCAGCACCACCGCACCGTTGGCGACTGCGATTGCGACGCAAGTCGTAAAGGAAAGCACGTCCACGACGACCACCACATCGCTCGTCGGCGCCAATGCCTCAATGCCGGCCAATCCCCATTCGCACCGCACGTCGAAGCCCACCTGCAGGTGGGCCGGCACGACGTCCGCAGCGCGATGGGGCTTCTGGTCCTCACTCATCTACCTCCTCCAGCACCCGTCAGAATGGTCCCAGTCAGCAATCCTCGCTATACGTTCAACGTCGTAAAGCGTTGCAGTTGGTAGCCGGCCGCTCTATGGCCTTGGAGGCGGGGGGCGACGTAGGTTGGGTCGGCTTCCCAGTTCGCTGGGCCCATCGCTTCGCGGGCCTTGGTTAGTTCGCCACCAAGCCCAAGAATCGAGTCCGCCAATGCCAAGATGCGGCGGTTTGGCCATGCGTAGGGAGATGCCTTGCGCAGAGCCTTGGCAGATTTCCTCGGGTCACCGGTCTTTAGTGTGTGCGCGATCAAGCCGACGGCAGTGGACCGGCTGACGCCGGCTAGGCAATGCACCAGCAGTGGGACCTCGCTTTCCCAGGTGTCGAGGAACTTGATCAAGGCCTCGATGTGCCCGGTCTGCGGGGAGATTTCGCCTAGCTTAGGCTCGACGATGTCATGTACCGCACACCGGTGGTGTCGCGCCGGGTCGATTTCCGACGGCGTTGGGGGCTGCGCTTCGGGGTGTATCACCGAGACGAGGTCGCGTACGCCGAACTCCCGGACAAGGTCGGGCATGTCCGCGAGGCTAGAAATGATGATGGGCAAAATGTGCTCCGGAAGGCGCTCGGCTAGAGAAGCGTACGCCTGCAGGAAAGCCCCAACAACATCGAACTCGGCGCCCGTCCGTTAGCCGCCGAGCCTCCAACGCCTCGATCCACTCGACCGCGGCGTCGGCGCTCTCCGTCGACTCGTCCCAATCCTCGGGCCGAGATCGCGCCGGCGGCACCTTACGGCCCGATGGACTCGCTCGGTTTCCTGGTCTCGATCAGCAGCCGAGCTACCCGATCGCCGTCGCCGCGGCTGACCGCGTCCCCCCGTGGCGCTGTGCGGTCGAGCGCGAGCCAGCGCAGCGCCGTTAGCCGTCCGAGTGGGGTCAAGTCAGCGATTGGATTCCCGGCCAGACGCAGCCACGCGAGCTTCGGCAGCCCGCCGAGTACCGAGACGTCGTGCAGCCGGTTCCCGGCGAGGTCCAGCCGCCGCAGCGACCGCACGTCGCGCAGCAGGGCCGCGTCCGCCACGCGATTGTCTGCGAGGCCCAAGTGGGCGAGGTGCTGTAGGCCCCACAGCGGCACCAGGTCCACGACCTCGTTGCCGTCGAGCAGCAGCACTTCGAGACGGCGCAGTTCCGAGAGCGGCCGAAGGTCGGTAACGCGGTTGCCCGACAGGTCGAGGCGGCGCAGGGTCGTCAGTCCGGCCAACGGCGACAGGTCCGAGACCGCGTTCCCCGAGAGGTCGAGCACGCGCAGGTGCGGGAGGCCGGCGAGCGCGGAGAGGTCGTCGACCGCGTTGCCGCCGAGGTCGAGCACTTCGAGGCCGGCCATGCCGGCGAGCGGCCACAGATCGTCGACGCGGTTGTCGCCGAGGTCGAGTGCTTCCACGTCCGCAAGGCCCGCAAGCCCGGACAGGTCGGACAGGCCGCTCGCCGACAGGTAGAGAACCTCCACCTTCGCCGCGCCCCACGATCCCTTCTCTGGCGGACCGATCGGCGCAACGCCCCGGTCCACTGACCGGGCATGCCGGATCGGCCGGGCGGTAAGCATCGGCACCGGGTTGTACGAGCCGTCCTGCAACGGGTGCATGGCCCCGGGCAGGTAGCTCACGGTCACGGGCTCGGCAGGATCGACCGCTCGCGTCAGCGTCAGCGCCGCCGCTCCGCCGGCCACCGCCACAGACTCGACCGGCACCGCCGCCGGCGGGCTGCCCGCCGCCACCACGAAGTCGCCCGGCGACGGCACCGAGCCGCCGTCCAGCGGCCGGTCGAAGCGCAGCGTCAGCAGCGATCCAGACAGCGCCGCGTCCGCGAGCGAGTTGCCCGACGCCGCCCCGCACGACACCCCGGCGTCCTCCGAGTGCCGGCAGTTGTGCAGGCCCCAGCCCCCGAACGGGCAGTCCGCCAGCCGCGACTCGCTGCCCGTGCACTGCACGTCGTCCATCCAGATCGTCCCCGTGCCGGCGCCGAAGTGGGCTCGGGTGTGCGCCTGGCCGCCGGTGAGTCCGAGCTGCCGACAGACCACCGCCGCGTCGTCCGAGACGAAGCGGTCGTCGCACACCGTGCCCCACTCGCCGTTGTGGTGGATCTCCAAGCGGCCTTCCTGGTCCGTGCTGCCGCCCACCAGGCGCACGTCCCCCTCGGCGGCGACGTCCGCCTCTGACGCCGCATCCGTGCGCGCGGATGCCGACGCCGACCAGTCGCCGGCGCCCTCGCCGTTCGTCGCCCGTACGCGGACTTCGTAGGCGGTGTCGGCGGTCAGGCTCTCGATGCGCTTCGTGGTGCCGGTGCCGGTGTGGCTTGCGTCGGTCCAGTTCCCGCCCGTCTCGCGGTAGTGGACGTCGTAGCCCGCGATCGCCGCGCCGTTGTCCGCCGGTGCCGCCCACGACACGTCGATCCACGTCTCCCCGGTCGTCAGCGTCGGCGCCGAAGGCGCGTCCGGAGCCTCGACCGCCGCGTCCGTCCGACCGGACGCCGCCGGCGACCAGTCGCCCTCACCCTCGGCGTTCGACGCCCGCACCCGCACCTCGTAGGCGGTGTCGGCGACGAGCCCGGTGATGCGCCTTGTCGTGCCCGTGCCGGTGTGGCTTGCGTCGGTCCAGTTCCCGCCCGTCTCGCGGTACTCGACGTCGTAGCCCGTAATCGCCGCCCCGTTGTCCGCCGGCGCCGCCCACGACGCCTCGACCCACGTCTCCCCGACTGTCAGCGTCGGCGCCGAAGGCGCGTCCGGAGCCTCCGCCGCGGCGTCCGTGCGTGCCGACGCCGACGCCGACCAGTCGCCGGCGCCCTCGGCGTTCGTCGCCCGCACGCGGACTTCGTAGGCGGTGTCGGCGGTCAGGCTCTCGATGCGCTTCGTGGTGCCGGTGCCGGTGTGGCCTGCGTCGGTCCAGTTCCCGCCCGTCTCGCGGTACTCGACGTCGTAGCCCGCGATCGCCGCCCCGTTGTCCGCCGGCGCCGTCCACGACGCCTCCAGCCACGTCTCCCCGGCCGTCAGCGTCGGCGCCGAAGGCGCGTCCGGAGCCTCCGCCGACGGGCCGGGGATCGTCGCCGTCGCCGGGGCGGACAGCGGACGTCCGTCCGTCGTGCAGATCGCTCCCGCCCCCGTGCAGCCACCGGTCGTCGCCGGAAGCCTCACCGTCACGTCGCCGTCGCCCGAAGGCCGGATCCACAGCAGCCACCGGTCGTACACATGGGGGGCGACCCGGCGCCTGCCCGCGACCGTGCCGCCGGTCACCTCAAGGGCGTCCTGGACCGCCTGGTTCTTGTCGAAGTCCTCGCTGCCGTCGAACACCGCCTCGGAGAAGACGAGCTGCAGCGTGAACACGCTCGACCCGTCGTGCTCGTCCGGCCCGTTCTCGAACCAGGCCGTGAGCGTCGCCTGCGCCGCCGTGTTGTTGGTCACCGTCCGGTCGGTGAAGGACGCCACCTGGTTGCCGGCGGCATCCTGGAGCGTGTTCGCCGTGCCCGATGTCGGCGGGGTGTAGCTCACCGTCACCGCGTCGGTCGAGACCACCGCCGCGGCGAGCGTCAGCGTCACAGTCACACCGCCGATCGAGGGAGAGCCG
Organism: Gammaproteobacteria bacterium; assembly: GCA_028824555.1. Lineage (GTDB taxonomy): Bacteria > Pseudomonadota > Gammaproteobacteria > Pseudomonadales > Azotimanducaceae > VXYL01. The sequence continues at coordinate 11,826 of JAPPDJ010000171.1, forward strand.
GTGAGCGCCACGGTCGTCTCCGATCCCCCCGACGGGGTCTTCTTCACCGTGAACGCACTGTTCGCGAGGCTCGCGGCGGCGGCGAGGGCCTCGTCGAAGGCGATCGCGAGCGTCGCGCCGTTCACCGTCGCGCCGGTGACGGCCGGTGCCGTGGTGTCGCCCGCCGCCCGCGTCACCACCACCGTGTACGTCTGCGTGGTCTCGCCGTCGCTGGCCGCCACCTTCGCCTTGATCGTGTTCGCGCCGACGGCGAGGTTGACCTGGAAGCCGGTCGCGTTGCCGTCCGCGTCGGACAGCGCCGAGTCCGCGCCGTCGAAGTAGTCCACCCGGGCGCCGCTGTCGCCCTTCGTCGCCTTGACCGTGACCTGACCCACGCCGCTGGGGACGGCCGCGGTGTAGGAGATCGTCGCCGCGTCGAAGACGGGGTTGAGCGAGATGTCGGTCTCGGTGCCGCCGTCGCCCCAGGTCAGATCGAGACCGCTCAGCGTGGCATCGCTGGACGGCACCACCGCATGCCCGGCGACGTCCACGAACGGCACGTCGTCAGACGTTGTCCAGACACCCGAATCCCGGATCCCCGTGTGCCGGTAGTTGTTCAAAGTCCAGCCGTCCGCGACCTTGCTGACAACGTCCGACTTCGTCCCCCAGACCTTGTAGAACCTGTAGAGTTGCGAGGCTCTTGAATCAAGCACCACGAAGTACCGGGTATTGCTCTCGAGGGTAGCGTTCGCCGGCGCCTCGAACGTACTGGCGGGGGAGTCGTCCTCCGGCGGCTGGTCCGTGGTGGGGAGGACGACCGAGCCGCTCAGGGTGTACAGGCTGCTGTCCGGATCGCCTTCCGCCGTGCTGCTGAAGATCCTCACCCTCGTGCCGGCCGAGTGCGTGATCTCCCAGATGAGAATCTTGACCGAGGTCAGTACGTACCCGGCTTCGTTGCCACCGGTTTCGAATCCCAGTGCCTGGGCGCGCAAGGTCTTGCCGGGCTCAAGATTGCCGACATAGAGCCTCTTGCTGAAGTGCTCGTCGAGGTTGCTGGCCAGCGCATTCGCCGACACCCTCGACGCCTCCCGCGTCACCACCAGCGTGTAGGTCCGCGTGGTGGTGCCATCCTCGGCCGTCACCCGCACCCCGATCGTGTTCGCGCCGACTTCCAGATCGACCTGGAAACCCTCCGTGTCGCCGTCGGCGTCGGTGAGCAGCTGGTCGTCGCCGTCGAGGTATGCCACCTCTGCGCCGTCCGCGTTGGCGGGAGTTGCATCGATGGTGATCTGGTCGATCTGAGTAGCTGCCGTTGACGTGTAGGAGGTCATTGACGGATCGAAGCGCGGGGAGTAGCCGGTGCGGAATCTGCTGTTCCCGTCCTCGATCGAAAGGGCGCTCAGGTTCGCATCGTTGGCCCGCACCAAGGCATCGCCGCTGATCTCGACCAGCGGAACCTCGTCATGCGTTTGCCAGAACAACGATCCCGGCTTCTTCCCGACGTGCCGGTCCGTGTTCAGGCTCCAGCCCACCGCCTGGCTGTTGAGGGATTCCGACTCCGTCCCGCGGATCTCGTAGTCGTTGCCGGCGCCCGAGGCGGTCGAGTCGAACATCACGAAGTACCGGGTACCGTTCTGGACGGTGGCGCTGGCCGGCGCGGTGAACGTCAGGGTGCCATCGGAGATGGTCGGGTTGGCCAGCGTGTACAGGCTGTAGTACGGATTTCCGTTGCTCCTGGCGTTGAAGATCCTGACGCGGACGCCGTCCGAAGCCGCGGCGTTGCCGAGAACGGCCTTGACCGACGTGAGGTTGTAGCCCCGCTCGCCGCTGCCGGTCTGGAATCCAATCGCCGGGACAGGCTCGGCCGTCGAGGAATCGGCAGGGGTGCCCACGACGATGCCTGAGTCGTCGCCTTCGTCCAGATTGCTGAGCAGGGCATCGGCGGATGCCGCCGGCACCGCCCGCGTCACCACCACCGTGTAGGTCGTGGTGTTGACCGTGTCCTCGGCCGTCACCTTCACCTTGATCGTGTTCGCGCCCGCTTCGAGGTCCACCTGGAAGTGGTCCGCTACGGCGTCGGCGTCGGTCAGCGTTTGGTCGTCGCCGTCGAGGTGAACCACCTCGGCGCCGTCGTCGCTCTTGGTCGCCTCGACGGTGATCCGCGCCACCCGGGCGGGCGCGTCCGCCGTGTAGGAGATGATCGCGGCATCGAAGGCTGGGGAAACCGCCACGGTGGCGCCGTCCCTATCCTTCAGCGACAGGGCGCTGAGGGTCGCGTCGGTGGAGGCGGCGTTCGCGCCGACGGTGGCCGAGCAGAGGAAGGCACCGAGCGGCAAGGTCAGCGCGGCCCGCCGCAAGGGCCGGCTCCGCCGGTGGAGGACACCGAACCCCCGACGAAGCAGCCTCACGCGTCTGGCCACAACGCCGTGTTCGCACAATCCGGCTCGCACGTCCCCTCCATGGGCGGCACCCTAGGGAACGCCGCGCGTATCCGCGTCCCCAATATTGGGGTCTGTCGCGGATGTCGCCGAACGCGCCACGCAGCCCGCCGTCAACGCCCTGCCGCCTAACGCGCGTCTGACGCGGTTCCGCCCGCCGTCTCGATCAACACCAGCGGCCTTCCCTCGCCTGGCGACCGGCGTGACCGCTCCGGGCGGTCCGTCCCCCCGTCGAGCGCCAGCCAGCGCAGTGCCGGCAGCCGTCCGAGGGCCGCGGCGTCGGCGATCGGATTGTCGGCGATACCCAGCCATACGAGCCGCGGCAGGTCGCCGACCACCGAGACGTCGCGCAACCGGTTGCCGGCAAGGTCTAGCCGGCACAGCGACCGCAGGTCCCGGAGCAGATCGCCGTTCTCCACCTGGTTGTTGCCGAGGCCCAGGTGGGCAAGCGCCGGCAGGCCCCACAGCGGCACCATGTCCGCGACCTCATTGCCATCCAGCAGCAGCACCTCGAGCCGCCGCAGCTCCGACAGCGGCCGCAGGTCCGCCACCCGGTTGCCCGAGAGGTCCAGGCGGCGCAGCGCCCTCAACCCCGCCAGCGGCGAGAGGTCGGAGACCGCGTTGCCCGACAGGTCGAGCACGCGCAGGTGCGCGAGACCGGCGAGCGGCGCGAGATCCCCCACGGCATTGCCGCGCAGGTCGAGCGCCTCCAGCCCCGCCAGGGCCGCCAACGGCCATAGGTCAACGACCCCGTTGCCGCTGAGGTCGAGTGCCTCGATGTCGGCAAGGCCCGCCAGCGCCGAGAGGTCCGAAAGGCCGCGCGAGGACAGGTCCAGCACCTCTATCTTGCTACCGCTCGGCAACGTCGGCGGAGCCTCATCCGGGGGCATCGGCTTCGCGACCGCCGCCGTGGGTACATGCCGCACGGTGCGCTCGGTGAACGCGGGCGCAGAATTGCGCGAGGCGTCCTGCAGCGGGTGCATCGGCGCCGGCAGGTAACTCACGGTCACGCGCTCCGACGGCTCCACCGGCCGCGACAGGGTCAGCACCGCCTCGCTGCCGGCCACCGCCACCGACTCGACCAGGATCGCCGCGGGCGGGCTGCCCGCCGCCACCACGAAGTCCTCCGTCGACGGCACCGAGCCGCCGTCCAGCGGCCGGTCGAGGCGCAGCGCCAGCACCGACCCCGACAGCACCGCGTTCGAAAGTGACAGGCCCGACGCCGCCCCGCATGACGCGCCGGCATCCTCCGAGTGCCGGCAGTTGTGCAGGCCCCAGCCTCCGAACGGGCAGTCCGCCAGCCGCGACTCGCCGCCCGCGCAGCTCACGTCGTCCATCCAGATGGTCCCCGTGCCCGCGCCGAAGTGCGCCCGCGTGTGCGCCTGCCCGCCTGCGAGCCCGAGCTGCCGGCACACCACCGCCGCGTCGTCCGACGTGAACCGGTCGTCACACACGGTGCCCCATTCGCCACTGTGAAAGATCTCCACGCGGCCTTCCCGCTCTGTACTGCCGCCGACCAGGCGCACGTCGCCCTCGGCAGCTTCGTTCGCGTCAGCCACGGCGTCCGTGCGGCCGGACGCCGCCGGCGACCAGTCGCCGGCGCCCTCGGTGTTCGACGCCCGCACCCGCACCTCGTAGACCGTGTCGGCGGTGAGGCCGTCGATGCGCTTCGTGGCGGTGGTCGCGGTGTGGTTCGCGTCCGTCCAGTTACCGCCCGTTTCGCGGTAGTGCACGTCGTAGCCCGTTATCGCCGAGCCGTTGTCCGACGGCGCCGTCCAGGTCGCCTCGATCCACGTCTGCCCGACCGTCAGCGTCGGCGCCGCAGGAGCGTCCGGCGCATCGGTCGCCGCGTCCGTGTGCCCGGACGCCGCCGGCGACCAGTCGCCGGCGCCTTCGGCGTTGGACGCCCGCACCCGCACCTCGTAGGCCGTGTCGGCGGTGAGGCCATTGATGCGCTTCGTGGCGGTGGTCGCCGTGTGGTTCGCGTCCGTCCAGTTGCCGCCCGTTTCGCGGTAGTGCACGTCGTAGCCCGTTATCGCCGAGCCGTTGTCCGCCGGTGTGGTCCACGACGCCTCGAGCCACGTCTCGCCGGCCGTCAGCCTCGGCGCCGACGGCGCGTCGGGCGCCTCCGCCGAAGGGCCGGGGATCGTCGCCGTAGCCGGGGCCGACAGCGGCTGGCCGTCCGGCGTGCAGATCGCGCCCGCCGGACTGCAGCCACCGGTCGTTGCCGGGAGGCGCACCGTCACGTCGCCGTCGCCGGCGGGACGGATCCGCAGCAGCCACCGGTCGTAGGCGCCTGCGGCGACCCGGCGCCTGCCGACGACCGTGCCGCCGGTCACCTGCAGTGCGTCCTTGATCGCTTCGTTCTTGTCGAACGACTCGGTGCCGTCGAACACCGCCTCGGAGAACACAAGCTCCAGCGTGAACACGCTCGACCCGTCGTGGGACGTCGGCACGTTCTCGAACCCCGCGGTGAGGAGCGTCGTCACCGCCTCCGTGTTGTTGGTCGCCGTTTGGCCCGCGAAGGACGCTACTTCGTTGCTAGCGGCATCCTCGAGCTTGTTCGCCGTGCCCGAAGTGGGCCTCGTGTAGGTCACCGTCACCGCGTCGGTCGTCCCCACCGCCGCGGCGAGCGTCAGCGTCACCGCAGCACCGCCGATCGAGGGCGACCCGCTCAGCGCGACCGTCTCCTCAGAGCTACCGGACGGGATCTTCTTCACCACGAACGCGCCGTTCGCGAGGTTCGCGGCCGCAGCAAGATCCTCGTCGAAGGTGATCACGAGCGTCATGCCGTCCACCGTGGCACCGGTGACCGTCGGCGCGGTCGTGTCGCCGGCCGCACGGGTCACCACCACCGTGTAGGTGCCGGTGGTCTCGCCGTCGCTGGCGGCCACCTTCGCCTTGATCGTGTTCGCGCCGACGCCGAGGTCGACCTGGAAGCCGGCGGCGTTGGCGTCGGCGTCGGTCAGTTCCACGTCGGTGCCGTCGAGGTAGACCACCGCGGCGCCGGCGTCGCCCTTGGTCTCCTTGACCGTGATCCGGTCGACGCCGCTGGCCACGCTCGCGGTGTAGGCCGTTGTTCCCGTGTCGAACGGCGGGTCGAGCGTGATGTCGGTCTCGGTGCCGCCGTCGTCCCAAGTCAGGGCGAGGGCGCTCAGCGTCGCGTCGCTCGAGAGGCCGACATCCACTTGTACCGACGCCGAGCAGTTGTCTGTGGTGTCAGATTCGTCGGCTACGGAATCCACGCATGCGCCATAGTGGTACGTCCCGGCCTCGGTGGGCGCCGTCAGCTCGACGGACTCCGCACTCGTCGCGCCAGGTGCCAGCGCCGCAACCGCGTCGGTTCCCACGGCGGTGTCACCCGTCGCTACCGTTTCGTCCGCGGACCGGTAGTACCGCAGCGTCGTCGACGCCGATGCACCCGCACCGGCGTTTCTCACGGTCGCGGACAGCGTGAAGGCCGCACCCGGTCCGGGACTGGCGTCTGTCACCGCCACGGCCCTGACCTCCAGATCCGGCGTACCGGACGAAGGCACGGTGTCGACCGCACGAGCCACGCGCAGGCCGATCACATCGGTGGTCAGCGAGATGTCGGCGGTGCCGCGGTAGCGCGAGCGGACGAAATCCGCGTGGTTGTCCCAGCCGCCGCTGCGTACGACTCGCACGCTGCAGCGGCCGGTAGTCCACGCGCTGCCGTCCGACGGCGCCCCCACGTAGTTCGCGTTGTCGCAGTCCTCCGTCCACTCCCAGACGTTCCCGTGCATGTCGAACAGTCCCCACGGGTTCGGAGCGAAGCTGCCCACGGGCGCTGTCTGCACGCCGTCCCATTGGCTGCCGCATCCCTTGCAGTTCGCCCTGTTGACGCCGATCGCGTTGCCCCAGTCGTACTGCGTCTCCGTGCCCGCGCGTGCGGCGTACTCCCACTCCGACTCGCTCGGCAGGCGATAGTCTTCGCCCGTCTGTTGCGACAGCCACGACACGTACGACTGCGCGTGGGCGAGGTTCAGGCGGATGGCCGGACGATCGCCGCGACCCCAGCCGCGGTCGTGAGCGCGGTAGCTGCATCCCCCCGCGTCCACGCAGGCGTCCCATTGCTCGAACGTCAGCTCGTACTTGCCCAACGCGAACTGAGGCACATTCACCGTGTGGACCGGGAACTCGCCTGTGTAGCAGCCGCCGTCGTCGTTCAGGCAGCCCATCCGGAACGACCCGGCGGGAATCACCACCATCACCGGGCTCAGGCCGCCGGACGCCAGTGCGTCCGTGAACGTCACCGGCGAAGCGTCGTTGCCGTCCGACGCCGGCAGGGCGCGGACCTCCGATTCGACCACCGCCCCTTTGACGTTCACCCCGGGCGCCGCCGCTACCGGTTCGCCGGGTCCGGCGCCTTCCTCGAACCGCCCGACCGCACCGCCACGCTGGTCGACGGCTGCGGCCATTGCAGCGGCCAGCACCGCGACGAGGGCGGCCGCCGCCCTGGCGAGCAGCGACACGACGACGCCGCGCCGGATTCCCCACGGCACAAGCGGTTCCTGGCGCCATGCCGCGCCCGCGAGCCCGCTACAACTCAGCACCGTCCAGCGGTCCTCGAGACCTCAGGTCGAACCCGCCTAGCCGCGTCCCCGGCATCGGGCACCCTGGGCCCCGCGCTGGCCACGCCCGCGGCGCCTGACGTCCCGTCACCCTTCGGGCGTCGCTGTGGATCGCTCCCGTCGGTGGGCACGCGTCCCGCGAACGCCCCCGCGCCGTCCCTCGCGCCACGGACGACGTGCCGCGGTTCCTCGACATCGGGTCTGCGCATCGACCCTCCCTGTCCGTCCAACCCGACAGCGCGCTCGGAAGGCGCGCACCCCCCGTGGCGCAAAGCCGCGCACCCTAGCGACGGACGGGTCCTCCTCGCGCCCCCAAAGTTGGTGAAATTCGAAGGGCCGTTCCCCTGCTCCCGCCCCGTGTGAGCCCCCGGCCCCGCGATTTCTCCCCAATGTTGGGGACGCGGGGCGCGCCGACCGTCACCTATGCTCGCCCGCATGGGTGACTCTGGAAGCCAACCCGTCCGTTGCGAGACCCGTGCCGCCAGCCAGACGCGGCAGCGGCCGGACCGCGCGTGTCGGACCCGCGGCGTGGCCAAAGGAACGGACCTGGCACCAATGGCCTTCGAGACCGGCTCGCCGCGTGCCGCCGTGGCGTGTACGTCGCACCCAGCGTCGGGCGCCGCGGCATGCGCGGCCCGGTGACGGACGAAGCGACCTTCGGCCGCATCCTCGCGTCACTCCACGAGGCAGCGCTCGACCCCGCCCGCTGGCCCGACTTCTCGGCCGCGGCGGAGGAAGCCCTCGGCCTGCATGGCACCAGCCTGATGTTTGGCGACGGGGAGCTGGCGTCCGGCGAGGACGCCCGGATCGCTTTCTATTGGACCTGCATCCACGGCGAACGGCGGCTCGACCTGGAGCGTCTCTACATCGGTACCTACTACCCCTTGGACGAGCGGACCCCGCGCCTGCGGCATGCGCCGGACGGGCGGCTCTTGCACAACACCGAGGTCCTAACCCCCCGGGAGATGAAGACTTCGCCGGCTTACCATGCGCTCCGTGAGTATGCCGACGCCGGGGACGCCGTGACGGTGCGCCTGGACGGCCCTCGCGGATCGCGCATCCTGTGGACGCTACACGATCCCATCGACCGTGACGGCTGGACGTCCGCACGGACCGACCTGATCCGCCGCCTCCTGCCGCACCTACGCCAGGCCGTGCAGATCCAAGTGGCGCTAGGCGGTGCCGGCGCCTTGGGCATGACGCTGGCGCGCCTGCTCGAGACCGTCGGCATGGGCGTCATCCAGCTCGACCGGCGGGCGCGCATCGTCGCGGTGAACGGCCCGGCCCTGGGCCAACTGCGGAGCGGCGACGCACTGTTCGACGCGGATGGGTGCCTGTTCGCCCGCGCGGCGGCAGCCAATGCGGAACTGCAGGAACTGCTGGCGCGCGCCCTGCCGCCGTTCGGAACCCCGGCAACGGGCGGCTCGATGGCCGTGCGGCGCCCTGCGGGCGCGCCGCTCGTCCTGCACGTGGTTCCGGTGGGCGGCCCGGAGACGCACCCGGGGCCCTGGCCCGTCGCCGCCCTCGTCCTGGTGCCAGACGCCGTCGCCGCCGACGTGGACGCCGGCGCGGTCGCCGAGACGCTCGGCTTCACCCGCGCCGAAAGCCAGGTGGCGGTGCTGCTGGCGCGCGGCATGACCGTGCGCGAGGTGGCCGCGGCGACAAGCCGCGGCGAGAGCACGGTGCGCTCCCACGTCAAGCGCATGTTCGCCAAGCAGGGTCTCACCCGGCAGCGGGAGCTCGTGCGCCTAGTCCGGTCTGTCGCGGGCGCGGCCGTCCTCCGCCCGGACGGCTCCGACGCGTCCGGCGCCTAGCCTTTCGAATTCCCCGCCCTTGGCGGCGGTGGTTGGTGACGGGCGCGTCGCGCTGTTACGGCGCAGGGGCACCCTATCCCACGTCGTTTCCAGTGGACGGTCGCATGTCAATCCCCAATTCGTTCGTGCCCATACCTGCACTCACCCGATCACTACTTTGATACTTGAAGCGCGGCCGAGATTGTCCGCATACGGTATTTTATTGATACTTTTCAATATCTCATGAGAAAAGTGTGGCGGAGAGGCAGGGATTCGAACCCTGGGTGCCCGTAAGGACACACCTGATTTCGAGTCAGGCCCATTCGACCAGCTCTGGCACCTCTCCGGGGCGCGATTTTAGCCGAAGTCGCTCCGGCGAGGCTCGGCTAGGAGCTTGCGCCGTAGAAATGGCGCGACAGCGTCATTCTACGGCGCGAGGTCATAGGTAGGTGGGGGCTGGGGCCAGACGCCGAGCGCTAGCGAGGGGTTTGGCGGCGCTAGCGTGCCGCCGATCAGCCTTGATTGTCGGTGGCGCAGGTGCCGCAGACGCCGGTGACTTCTACGACGGTGTTGTTTGGGCGGAAGCCGCGCTCGTTTGCGATCTCGGCCAGTAGCGTTTCGAGGCCGGTCGATTCCACTTCGTCCACGTGGCCGCAGGAAGAGCAGAGGAGAAACTGGCTTTCGTGGGTGTGATCCGGGTGATCGCAGGGCATGTAGGTGTGGGCGGACTGGAGGCGGTGGACGAGGCCCACGCGCATGAGGAAGTCGAGGTGGCGGTACACGGTGAGGGGGGCGATCTTGCGTTCCTGGCGTTCCTCCAAGAGGCCAATGAGTTCGTAGGCGGAAAGGGGGCGGTCGTGGGCCAGCATTTCGGCATAGACGGCGAGGCGAGCCGGCGTCAGTCGCTCGCTCCTCTCTGCAGAGCGGCTCTCGGCAAGCTTCCGCCACTTCGTCGCGAGCGGCGCGCTGGGTGATGGACTAGCCAACTCGAACCATCCTCGAAAGTCCGCAGTTCACTTCCGGGTTACTCCGGGCACCGGCAGTCGAGGCACTCGCTCGACTCCATCGGCGCGCTTGGAACGCTTCCACCGCCACACTTTCGCAGCCAGTGCCAGATGTGCGCCGAGATCAGGAGCGTGCCGCCGAAGACGGTGACCGGTTCCTCGTACGCGGAGACGGGTTCTGCGAATGCGGCCAGCAACAGGAGTGCAAGGCCAGCGAAAACGACGCTGAAGAACAACCGGTTGCCGGTCACCGACCGGGCCTGCCAAACCACGCGGAGGCTCACGGGAACGGCGGCAATGACCAGGAGCTTGTGCACGAGTTCGCTCTGGGCCGCCTGGGCGACCATGGGCATGAACGCCACGAGCACGGGCAAGGCAACGCAGTGGAGCACGCAGAGCATCGAGAGCCCCGCAGCGTACAGGTCCGGGCGCGCTGCCGCACTCCAGCGGACGCTCTTGGCACCAAGCGGGTCCATGGCAATCGTCGCGGAACCATCGCGCGGTGCGCCACCATGGTCGAGCAGCGCCCCACCTTGGCCTTCCGCCAAGATCGGCGATTGGATGACCGGCTTTGATTCCAGCGCCACGTAGCGCTCCCTCGGGTGAAAACGTTACGTTATAACCTTCGGCGCAAGCCCGCAACAGACTTGGACTTGCGCAGCCACAGCGAGTGCATCGTCGTCCGCAAACGAGATCTGGTGAGATTCGGGCTAGCGCGTAAACAGGCCGCTCCTCGGAGGGAAGGCACTCTGCCTTCCCTGCGCCGTCAGGCGCACTGCCCGCGTGCCGAAAACGCCTATCGGCGTTAGGGAAGGCAGAATGCCTTCCCTCCGAAGAGCCGCCCATTGCCAAGTCCGACAGCCTGCTAGCCTTCAGGCGGCGTATTCTCGCAGCACGGCAAGGACGCGTTCGCTGAGTTCCACCGCCACGGGTGCGCCTTCGAGGCTGAGCACGTTGACCACGTAGCCGTCGTCTTCGGGGGTGATGCGGATGCGCACCGGGCGTGCGCGTTGCGACCTGCCGCGCAAGAGGCGAGCGACACCGACGCCCGCAGGCTCCATCATGGCCTCGATCAGGGCAGCGTCGCGGTCTTCGCGGAGCACGTCGATCTCGGCGCGGCCCAAGGCCTGGCTCACGGTGGCCCAGGCGCGGTCGAAATCGATATTCAGGCGGAGGACGGGATGGCCGTTCTCGTCGCGCTCCACGCGTGCCTTGCTTTCGGTAGCCACGTCGCGGCCGACCATGGACACGGTTTCGCTGGCGACGCCAGCGGCGTAGTAGCTGCCGAACTCGCCCAGGATCGACTCTTCCGCGCCCGGAATGGCGGAGGTTTCCGCGAGGGCGTCCTGCGGCTGCATCAAGGCGTCGTTCTCGTGGCGCAGATGGATTTCGGTGGAACCCCGCCGAATGCCCTGCTCGACGCGGAAGCGCACGCGGTCTCGGCCATCCGTGATGTCCGCCTCCTCTCTCGCCGTGCGCAGGGACGAGCGGATGATGTCTTCGGAGTCGCCGCTGGCAATGTCGAGCCAGCCGCCGTCGATCACGCCTTGCGGCGGGTCTTCGCCGGCAATGGCAACGCTGGCGTCGGTGAGGAACTGCTTCACCACCGGCCAGACCAGTTCCGGCGGATCGGCCACCACCACCCAGCGGCGCTCGCCCAGGCGCTGAATCTTCACCGCGTCGCGATCTTCGCGGCCGACGAAGATCTCCGGCCGCGGAGCCTCGCCGGGATAGACCCGCGCCAACGGGTGGTCGTCAATGTCAGGAATGGGCCAGGTGTCTTCGATGGTGACGCCGACGAGGTCCGTCGGCACCTCAAGCGTGCCACCGGGCTCGGCGGCGAGATAGGGGTAGGGCGAACGATCCTCGCTGGTCCACCAGCCACATCCCGCTACAAGCGCAGCTGCGGCGCAGGCGCTAAAGGCCCGCCCTGGCCGAGCCAAGAACACGCCATCGCATCGAAGTTCTGTCACAACGCGCCAATTGCAGAGAGTCGCTGCCGAACTTCGACCTGTGACGCCGGCGTCAGTTCCACCAGCGGCAAGCGAATGCCGGCATCTATTCGTCCCATTGCCGCAAGCGCCCACTTGGTGGGGATGGGGCTGGTCTCGATAAACAGCACATCGTGGATGGGTTGCAGTTCGGCGTCGATCTTCGCGGCACCTGCGGCATCGCCGTCGAGGTGCGCCTGACAGAAGCGTGCCATGTGTTCCGGCAGCACGTTGGCCGTCACGGTGATGGTTCCAGCGGCACCGTGCCCCATCATGGTGAGGGTTTGGGCATCCTCGCCAGATAGGAGGATGAAATCGTCGCCCGCCAAGGCACGGATTTCGGCCACCCGGTCGGCATCGCCGCAGGCTTCCTTGATGGCGACGATGTTGGGATGCGGCGCGAGGCGGGCCACGGTTTCGGCCTGCATGTCGATGGAGGTGCGTGGCGGCACGTTGTAGAGCACGAGCGGCAGGTCCACGGCGTCGGCAATGGCCATGAAGTGGCGGTAGAGGCCCTCTTGCGGCGGCTTGTTGTAGTAGGGTGTCACGGAGAGGCCGTAGTCCGCTCCAGCTTGCTTGGCCGCGCTCGTGAGTTCGATGGCTTCGGCCGTGGCGTTGGCGCCGACCCCGGCGATCACCGGCACGCGGCCGTCCACGCGCTTTATGGTCGCTTCGATGACTTGGTGGTGTTCCGGGATCGTCAGGGTGGCGGATTCGCCCGTGGTGCCCACCGGCACGATGCCGTGGGTGCCAGACTCGATGTGCCAGTCGATCAGACGGTCCAGCGCCGCGTAGTCCACATCGCCCGAGCGCTGCATGGGCGTGATGAGCGCCACGAGGCTGCCGCAGAGGCCCTTCGTCATGGTCATGGTCGTTCCAATGCCTGTTGCAGCCGCATCTTACGGGCACGGCAGCCGATGACAAGCGCCGCAGCGCTCGTTGGCGGGGCTTGGGGCGGACGGACGCTTTCTGCGTGGCAACGGCGGCGAACGTCCTTCCTTGCGTTGAAATCCCTGCAAAAGAAGGCACGACCTTAGAGGCGTTTTGCGGCAAACTTCCCGCCTTTCACGACCCGCCACGCGACCATCGACCGTGAACCAGCAGGACTTCGACAGCCTCGCGGCGCAAGGGCACACGCACATCCCCGTCGTCCACGAGGCGCTGGCCGATCTCGACACGCCGCTTTCCACCTACGTGAAGCTGGCGACGGGGCCGTTCTCGTACCTGCTCGAATCCGCCGCACAAGGGGGCGAGAAGTGGGGGCGGTATTCGATCATCGGACTGCCTTCCGACACCATCCTGCGCGTCCACGGCAGCCGGCTCACGGTCACGCACCAGGGCAGCGTGACGGAAAGCGCCGAAACCGACGATCCGCTCACCTGGATCGAGAACTACCGCCGTCGCTTCCGCGTGCCGGACCTTCCGGGCCTGCCACGCTTTTTCGGCGGCCTCGTTGGCTATTTCGGCTACGACACCATCCGCTACGTGGAAAAGCGCCTCGCCGGCGGCGCACCACCGGACGACCTGCACACACCAGACATCCTGCTCATGCTCTCGACGGACGTGATCGTCTTCGACAACGTCTCCGGGCGAATGAAGCTGGTGGCCCTGGCCGAAGCCGACCAGCCCGGCGCCCTTGCCGCCGCCCGAGAGCGACTCGAAGCACGCGCCGCCCGGCTGCTGTCGCACAAGCCCGAAATCCACACCGCCACTGCCAACCAGCCGGTGGAGGAGAGCGACTTCGCCTCCGGCTTCGGGCGCGAGGGGTTCATGCAGGGCGTCGAGCGAATTCGCGAGTACACGCGTGCTGGCGATGTGATGCAGGTGGTGCTGGCGCAGCGCATGTCCATCCCCTTCCTGGCACAGCCCATCAACCTCTATCGCGCCCTGCGGAGCCTCAACCCGTCGCCCTACATGTACTTCATGGATCTCGACGATTTCCACATCGTCAGTTCCTCGCCCGAAATCCTCGCCCGGGTCGAAAACGGCACCGTCGTCAACCGACCGCTGGCCGGAACGCGCCGCCGCGGCCACACGGAGGAGGAGGATCTGGCGATGGAGCAAGAGCTCCTCTCCGACCCCAAGGAACTCGCCGAACACCTGATGCTCATCGACCTCGGCCGCAACGACGTGGGGCGCGTCGCCAAGATCGGCAGCGTGCAGGTGACGGAGGAGTTCGCGGTGGAGCGCTACTCCCACGTCATGCACATCTCCTCCAACGTCGTCGGCAATCTGGCCGAAGGCAAGTGCGCCATGGACGTGCTGCGTGCCACATTGCCCGTGGGCACGCTCTCCGGGGCGCCAAAGATTCGCGCCATGGAGATCATCGACGAACTTGAGCCCGTCAAGCGCGGCATCTACGGCGGCGCCGTCGGCTATCTCTCCTGGAACGGCAACATGGACACCGCCATCGCCATTCGCACCGCCATCCTCAAGGACGGCAAGCTCTACATCCACGCCGGCGGCGGGGTGGTGGCGGACTCCATTGCGCGCCTCGAGTGGAAGGAGAGCATGAACAAGGGCCGTGCCATCTTCCGCGCCGCACGGATGGCGGAGAGCGGCTTCCGCGAACTCGAATGAGGCGCTGCGCCCTTCCATGACTGCCGGCAGCGTCACCAAACGGGCACAGCGCATCGTCGCCTCGCCTTGGTTCAACCACGGCATCACCGGCATCATCCTGCTGAACGCGGCGGTTATTGGCCTCGACACGTGGGATGCCGCCACCGAACGCTTTGGCGATGGCCTGGGCACCGCCAATCAGGTCTTCCTCGGCATTTTCGTGATCGAGGCGCTCATCAAGATGGCGGCGCACTACCCGCGCATCGAGCGCTATTTCCGCGATGGCTGGAACGTCTTCGACTTCACCATCATCGTCATCAGCCTGCTGCCGAGCACGGGGGAATTGGCGACGGTGGCGCGCCTGGCGCGGCTGCTGCGGGTGCTGCGGCTGGTGTCCGCCTTGCCGGAACTGCGCCTGATCGTGACCACGCTGATCCGCTCCATTCCCAGCATGTTCAACGTGATAGCGCTCCTGTCTATCATCTTCTACGTCTATGCGGTGGCCGGCTATCACCTCTTCCACGAGGTGGACCCCACGCACTGGCGCAACCTCGGCATCGCGTTGCTGTCGCTGTTCCGCATCGTCACGCTGGAGGACTGGACCGACATCATGTACGCGGCGATGCAGGCGCATTGGTGGGCCTGGGCGTACTTCGTCAGCTTCGTGGTGATGGGCACCTTCGTGGTCGTGAATCTCTTCATCGCGGTGGTGCTGAACAACCTCGACGAAGCCAAGCAGGAGCGTCTGGCAGAACTGCGGTCGGAACCTTCCTACAAGGAAATCGTGGCGGAACTGGAGAGGACGCGAACCACCTTGGCGCGACTCGAAAAGCGACTGCAGGACGGCGCCAGCGACGAGCAAGCAACGGATCGACAACCGGATGCCCGCGGATGAAAGGAGGCCTTGGAGGGAGGGAAGCCCTTCGGAGGGAGGGCGTCTCGCCCTCCACCGCGCCGCAAGGCGCGCAAGCGGCACGCCGCCGATGAAGAAGGGTGAAGAGCGGGCCATGAAGGCCGCCGCCACTGCCAAGATGACGCGCCTGTCGGCGCGTGTGGAGGGCGGGACGCCCTCCCTCCGGGGGATGCACGCTTTGGAGGGCGGGACGCCCTCCCTCCGGGTTGCTGTGAGATCGTTGGCTATTGCCTACGCCAACCCCATCCGTGTGCTTGCACTTGCGTTTTTCGGGGCGCTGAGCGCCGTGGCATCCGCCGCCGAGCTCCCCCTGGTCAAGGAAGCCCCGGAGACCGCCCGCACCGTCTCGTTCGAGACCGACTCCGTGACATGGATGTCGCTTGACGTCTCCCCGGACGGCCAGACCATCGTCTTCGAAGCCTTGGGCGATCTCTACACCGTCCCGATCGAAGGCGGCCGAGCCGAGGCCCTCACCCGCGGGATGGCGTTCGACAGCCAGCCGGCCTTCTCGCCAGACGGCAACCGCATCGCCTTCCTTTCGGACCGGGACGGCACCGAGAACCTATGGATCATGGCCGCCGACGGCAGCGATCCATCGAAGCTCTCCGCCGGTAGCGACCGCATCGAATACGCCTCCCCTTCCTGGTCGCCAGATGGCCGTCACGTGATCGTCTCGCGCACGTCGTGGGGACTGCGCACGTTCGAACTCTGGGCGCACCACGTGGAAGGCGGCAAGGGCGTGCGCGTCACCCGCGCCAAGCCGGCAAACGACACGCCGGTGCGGCGTCGATCCAACGCCTTGGGCGCCGTCTATTCGCCGGACGCCCGCTTCCTCTACTACGCCAGCAAGCGCGGCGGTTTTGGCTACGATCTCAGGCTGCCGCTGTGGCAGATCGTGCGGCGCGACATCGAATCCGGCATCGAGGACACCCTCACCAACGCCCGCGGCAGCGCCTTCCGCCCACGTCTGTCCAGTGACGGCAAGCTCTTGGTGTACGGCACCCGCATTCCGGCACCCAACGCCGGTGCCACCGCCTTACGCCTGCGCAACCTCGAAACTGGCGAGGACCGCCTGCTTACCGTTGCGGTAGAGCGCGACGACCAGGAATCCCGCTACACGCGCGACCTGCTGCCTGGCTATGCCTTCACCCCAGACGACGAGCACCTGATCCTGGCCCGCAACGGACGCCTGACGCGGCTTCGCATCGCCGACGGCACCGCCACCGATATCCCGTTCACCGTGCAAGTGGAGCAAACGCTCGGGCCGAGCCTCTACGCCCCTTACCGAACCGGCGTCGGGCCCGTGAAGGCGCGGCTGGCAAGCGATGCCGTGCTCTCCCCGAACGGCAAGCGAGTGGCCTTCTCCGCGCTGACCACGCTGCACGTGCACGACCTCGAAAGCGGCCAGACACGGGCGCTGACGAAGCCGGGCGAGACCGCCTATCAGCCGGCGTGGTCCCCGAACGGGCGCGAGATCGCCTACGTCTCGTGGGACACGGCCGGCGCGGAAGGCGCGCGTGGCGGGCATGTCTGGCGCATTCGTGCCGATGGTCGCGGCAAGCCGCGCCGCATCACCGAGCATCCCGCCTACTACACCGACCCGGTGTTCACCCCGGCTGGCGATCAGATCGCCGTCCTGCGCGCCACCACCCACGAGCGCCTCACCCGCGAGTTCGATTTCGGCGCACCGGTGGGTTCGGACGTGATGCTGCTCCCGCGCCGCCAAGGCGAGGCGCTCGTCATCACGCCGGCGCGGGGCCTGATCGAACCACACTTCGGCCCCGAACCAAACCGCATCTACCTCTACGACAGCGGTGCCGGCAGCCTCGTCTCCATGCGCCTCGACGGCAGCGACCGCCGCAAGGTCCTCTCCGCCAAGGGCTACGGCATCTACGGCGCCGAAGACAAGGTGCGCGTTGCCGACATTCGCCTCGCGCCGGGAGGCAGTCGCACCCTCGTGCTGCACGCGCATCAGCTCTATTTGGTGGAGCTTTTGAACACGCCTCTGCAGAACGCCGAGGTGGACCTCACATCAGCCGCGCTGCCGCTGGCGCGACTCACGGACATCGGTGCCGACTCGTTTGGCTGGAGCGCGGATGGCGAGACGGTGTTGTGGACCGCCGGCGCCACGCTCCATCAACGGCCCCTCGCCAGCATCGAGTTTGGTGCGGCGAACAACAACGCCGCCAAGTCAGACAAGGATGACGACGAACCCCTGCGGGAGGACCACGAAGCGGTAATCGCCACGCCCCTCGACGTCTGGCTGCCACGGCACAAGCCCGAAGGCACGCTTGCGATTGTCGGTGCCACCATCCTCACCATGGCCCCCGACGCGGTGCCCATCGAGAACGGCGTGATCGTCATCGAAGACGACCGCATCATCGCCGTAGGGGATGCCGAAATGCCGATTCCCGAGGAGGCCACGCGGCTCGACGCCAGCGGCCACACCATCCTGCCCGGCTTCGTGGACGCCCACGCGCACTTTCGCCCTCTTCGGCGCGTGCCGGATCTCGTCAACTGGTCCTTCCTCGCCAACCTCGCCTATGGCGTCACCACCGCCATCGACGTGCAGCCATCTACCGTGGACATCCTCGCCTACCAAGACCTCGTGGACGCCGGCCTGATGCTGGGCCCGCGCGCCTTCTCCACCGGCCCAGGCATCTTCAACGACAACGAGTTCACCTCCCGCAAACACGCCCGCGCCGTGCTGGCGCGCTACAAGACCCACTACCGCGTGCGCAACCTCAAGTCCTACATCGCCGGCAGCCGCCGCCAAAGACAGTGGATCGCCCAGGCCGCCCGCGACCTCGGCCTCATGCCCACCACCGAAGGCGCGCTCGACATGAAGCTCGACCTTACCCACGCCATCGACGGCTTCACCGGCAACGAGCACAACTTCCCGCTGCTGTCGCTGCAATCAGACGTAGTGCAGCTCGTCGCCCGCTCCGGCATGGCCTCCACGCCAACCCTCTTGGTCGCCTTCGGCGGCCCCTCCGCCGAGAACTGGTTCTACACCCGCGAATCCCCGTGGAGCGACGAAAAACTCGGCCGCTTCATCCCGCAAGAAGCCCTTGCCGCCCGCGCCCTACGTCGCCCCTGGGTGCACGAACACGAGCACGTATTCCGCACCTTGGCGGAGCAAGCCCACAAGATCGCCCAGGCCGGCGGCCGCATCGGCATCGGCTCCCACGGCCAACTCCAAGGCTTGTCCTTCCACTGGGAACTGTGGGCGGTAGCCAGCGGCGGCTTCACCAACATGGAGGCCCTGACCGCCGCCACTCGCCACGGCGCGGAGATCATCGGCATAGCCCAAGACCTTGGCACCCTCGAAGCGGGCAAGCTGGCGGACCTGGTGGTGCTATCCCGCAACCCGATGGAGGACTTGCGGGCTACCAAGGACTTGGTTTGGGTGGTGAAGAATGGGGAGGTTTTCGAGGCGGACACGCTGAACCAGATTTGGCCTGAGGAGAAGCCGCTGCCAAAGCCCTGGTGGCAGGCACCATAGCAGGGGCGCATCCGCTAGCGGCCCCCGGAGTAGGATTCCGACCGCACCTGCAAACCACACTGCTACCGGAGCGAGGAAGGCCGGATGAAGACAACGAAAATCGTCTACTGGGAGCACGACGGCATGTGGCTCCCCCCCGCAAGGGGGGAGTGACAGGAAGGCCCTCGAATCCCCAACAACGGTGGTGGCGAGGGGGGCTTCTCGCAGGGGGGCTCGACTCCGGCGCAAGCGTCGTCTTTCACGGCGCAGGCTAGCGGCTGCCGGCCCAAGCCTCACGTTCCTCCGCGTCCGGGTCCGCGACCACGCCGGACGCCTCGTCGAACACCATCGTCTCGCGGCTGCCCAAGGAGTAGTGCGGGAAGCCGGGATCGCCAGTCCTGACGAAGCGCGTCCATGCGCCGTGGACGGCGTCGGCCACGTGCTGTGGAGACGGGCCGTCGCCGATGAACACGTCCACGCCCGGTTGGTGCAGGTTGTCGAACGCGAACGGGATCTCCAGGGCATGCGTGGCGCCCAAGCGCTCGTTGCGCGAACGCCAGTTGAACTGATAAAGCCAAGTCTTGCCGCCTTCCGCTCGCGCCTCCGCGAGGCGGATGGCGGGCATGCGGAACATGTGGTCGGTTGTCAACGCGATCATCAGTTGTTCCACCGAGGCTTCCGGGCGCGTGTGGCGATAGGTGTCGATGAGATCAAGCCCGCCAAAGCCCTCCGCGGTGCGGGCAAGCCGCGCTTCGTCCACCTTCCCGTAACCCCACAGCGTGGTTTCGTCGCGGTTGGAGCCAGCGAGAAGGGCGACATCGGCGTGGAGGCCACCCGAGATCGCATCAAGCGGCGGCTGCGGCAGCACCTCGTTGCCCACCACCGGATAGAACGCCGAAACCGGCACGCCCAGTTCCCCGGCAAGCCCGGGCCCGCCTTCGAGCGCCCCGGCAACCTCCGTCTGGGCGGCGAGGATGGCATCAACGCTGGCCGCTTCGACGCCGATGACGTCGTCCGCGCCCAACGCATCGAGAAACCGATCCGCAACCAACGTGCCAGCCTCAGTGGGCAAGACATGGTGCGCCGCGCCGCTCTGCGCGATCACCCCGCGAAAGAGCCCAGCGGCCCGCGGCGAGCCCAGCAGTGTCGCAACGCTGAACCCGCCCGCCGATTCGCCAGCAATGGTCACCTTGCTCGGATCCCCGCCGAAACCCGCGATGTTGTCCCGCACCCACTCCAAGGCCGTAATCTGATCGAGCAAGCCATTGACCCCAGAGGTCGCGAACTCCTCGCCAAAGCGCGACAGATCGGTGAATCCCAACGCGCCGAGCCGATAGTTGATCGTCACCGCGACGATGTCGCCATTGGCGGCAAAGCGGGCGCCGTTGTACCAAGGCACCGCGCCCTGCCCGTTGCGATACCCGCCGCCGTGAATCCACACCAAGACCGGCCTCGCGCCATCATCAAGCGCTGGCGTCTGGATGTTGAGCGTCAGACAATCCTCGTCCCACCGAACCGGCGCGGGATCGGTCATCCCCCCACTCGAAATCTGCGGCGCCGCCGGCCCAAACTTCCGCGCATCCCGCACATCCGCCCAGCCCTCATGTGCTTCAGCGGCGCGAAACCGACGCGATCCTGTCGGCGGCGCCGCATACGGCACCCCGGCGAACAGCAGCACGCCATCGCGTTCCCTGCCCTGGACCCGTCCCGAACTCGTTTGTGCAACAACTGCCACTGGCCCCCTCCATGCGTCATCCCGGTTTGCAACCATTATCGCAAGTTGCTCGCTTCGGACGGCTCGCTCCAAGTCCCCGCCGCTATCGCAGCGTGGCTGCTATGGTGGGAAGTCGCATAGTTGGGACGCGCCCGCATGAAGATCGTCGCCCTCAAGACCTGGATTGTCGGGACGCCGCCGCCGTATCGGGGTGGGCGGAATTGGGTGTTTCTGAAGCTCGTGACCGACAACGGCATCGAGGGGATTGGGGAGGTGTACAAGGCGCCGTTTCACCCGCGCACGGTAGTGCGGTTGATCGAGGATGTGTTCGAGACGTATGTGGAGGGGAGCGATCCGTTTGGCATCGAGCGGCTTTGGCGGGCGGTGTACTACGGCGAGGGGTATGAGGGGCATGACCACCATCAGCACCCTGACCACACCGTCGCCGGCATCCTGAGCGCGGTGGAGATGGCGTGCTGGGACATCGTCGGCAAGGCGCTCGAACAGCCGGTGTACAACCTCCTTGGGGGCAAGTACCACGAGCGGCTGCGTTCCTATACGTACCTGTACCCCGCAGCCGGCGAGCGAACGTCGCCGCACACCGATCCGGACGCCGCCGGCGAGCGCGCCGCGGCCTATGTCGAGCAGGGGTTCACTGCGGTGAAGTTCGATCCGCTCATCGACGTGATGGGCTTCGAAGACCCTCGCGAGCCGCCGCTGGATCGGCTCGACAATGCCGAGGCGGTGGTGAAGAGCGTGCGCGAGGCCGTGGGTGGGCGCTGCGACATCCTGATCGGCACGCATGGGCAATCCACCACGTCGGGCACCATTCGCTTCGCCAAGCGCGTCGAGCGCTACGATCCGCTCTGGTTCGAGGAGCCGGTGCCGCCGGAGAACCGCGACGAGATGGCGCGCGTGGCGCGGGCCACCAGCATTCCGGTGGCGACCGGCGAGCGGCTGGCGACCAAGCACGAGTTCCGCGAGCTGCTCGAGAAACAGGCGGCGGCGATCTTGCAGATGGCTTTGGGCCGCGTGGGCGGCATCCTGGAGGCGAAGAAGATCGCCGGCATGGCAGAGGCGTACTACGCGCAGATTGCGCCGCACCTCTATTGCGGCCCCATCGAGGCCGCCGCCAACATTCAGGTGGACACATGCAGCCCGAACTTCCTCGTGCAGGAGAGCATCGAGCGCTTCGACGGCTTCCACGCCGAGATTCTCAAGAAGCCCATTCAGTGGGAGGACGGCTACATCATTCCGCCCACCGAGCCGGGGCTCGGCGTGGAACTCGACGAGGAAGTGGCTGACGCGCACCCGTTCCGGGAGCGGCGGCAGCGATAGCGCCGAGCCCTGCCGAGGAAACAAGCGTCATGCCCAAGCTTGAAGCCCTGCCGGAGCCGAACATTCGGCAGGCCTATGGCATCTTCCTGCTGACCTCAAAGCATCGGTTCATTCGCCGGCTGCGGCGCGTGTACAAGCCTTCGGTGCATGGCAACAAGGCATGGCGGGCCAGCTACCTGCTGATGGACTACCTGTTGCATCACCCGCCCGGACAAGGCGCAAGGGTGATGGAACTCGGCTGCGGCTGGGGGCCGGCGGCGGTGTTCTGCGCCCAACGCTTCGGCGCCGAAGTGACAGGGGTGGACATTGACGAGGATGTGTTTCCGTTCCTGGAGATCACGGCGTCCCTGAACGGCGTGGAAGTTGCGCCCCTCAAGGCGGACTTCAACAAGCTCCCCGCCGAACGGCTGGGCGAGGAACAGATGCTCATCGGCGCCGACATCTGCTTTTGGGACCGGATGGTTAAGCCGATGGCGGCTTTGGTGTCCCGGGCGATGGAAGGAGGCACCGAAAGGGTCGTGATCGCGGATCCGGGGCGCCCCACCTTCTATGAACTGTCCCAGCGCTGCGCCCGCGCCGGCAAGCATCTCGGCTGGAGCGTCAACCTCACAAGCTGGTACGCCACCGAACCCGCCCACGGCACCGGTGAAGTCCTCGACGTTCGCCAACCCGGCGCAAGCTGATCCTAGCGCGTGAACAAGGCGGGCCTTTGGAGGGAAGGCATTCTGCCTTCCCTGCGCGCCTCTGGCGCGCTGACCGAGCGAATCGCAACAGTTAAGCGCCTATCGGCGCTAGGGGCGCGCCCTTCGGGCGCGTTTGCAGAATGCCTTCCCTCCAAAGGCCCGCCCATCACAAGTCCGACAGGCTCCTAGCCCGGATTATTCATGAATGCCCTACTGCGGACGACGATCCACTC
>JAPPDJ010000050.1 GCA_028824555.1 Gammaproteobacteria bacterium
GGAGTCGAGAAATCGTCCTCGATTTCTCGGAGGGGGGGCCGCCGACCCAAAGCCGACCCCTCCCCCAAACCCAGAACAAAGCCCCTCCCGTGTCACTTGATCGCCAAGCACGTACACCGAACAATGCCAAGGTCACGATGGTCCCCTTTGGGCGGGAGGGCGTCTCGCCCTCTGAAGCGTGGGTGGTGTCTCACTTTGGCCCTTCCGGCAGTAGGGATGGGCGCTGGAAACCGGCCATCGTCTTCGACTGGCTGCGGGCCCCACTTTGGAGGGAGGGCGTCCCGCCCTCCATCGCGCCGCAAGGCGCGCAGAACACTCGCCGCACCCGCAAGATGCGCGCCCTTGCGGGCGCGGTGGAGGGCGGGACGCCCTCCCTCCAGAGTGCGACGCGCCACGCGCTGTGCAAGTCAAACTGAGACACCAACCGAAGCGTGCGAAAGGCGTGCATTCTAGGGAAGGTGCGCGTCGAATTCAGCGGCGGACCTGCCCCCTGGTGGAGGTGGCTCCCTGCCGTGGGCGCGTGAAATGTCGATAATGGCAGCACTGTTTGCGATTGCCAGGGAGCCGACTTGTCTGAACCTTCCGAACCGACGGGCACGTCGGGTGGCGACGAAGCCGAGCGGCGCAGCCTGCCGGAACCGGGGCGTGTGTTGGCGAGCCGTGGCCTTCGCCTAGGCGCGTTCCTTCTCGATCAGCTCATCGTTGGCTTCACCGCTGCCTTGCTCGTGTTCGTGCTCGGCATGGACGAGGAGCTGATGCGCGTGGTGGGCGGTGAGGAGCTTCCGTCCGGGTCGCTCTTGGTGCGGATATTCATCGTCCAGGTCAGCGTGCATCTGGCCCTCAATGGCTACCTGCTCGGCTCGCGCGGCCAAACCATCGGCAAGATGCTCGTGGGCATTCGCATCGTCGATGCCAGCAATGGCACGCTGCTGCCGCTGCCGAAGCTCTACGGCGTGCGCGAGTTCCTGCCGCGGGCGGTGTTCGCGCTTCCGACCGTTGGCCCCCTGATGATGTTGGCAGACGCGCTGTTCATCTTTGGCGACGCTCGCCGCTGCGTACACGACTACCTCTGCGGCACCGTGGTGGAAGAGGCACCCCGGCGGGAGCGCTGATCGGGAGCGCGGGGCTACGAGGTCGGCCGCGAACCTACTTCCGCCCAGGGTTCTCGGAGAGGGGCATGTCCTCAAGCCTTGCCGTAGAGCCACTCCATTTGCTGCGCATCGAGAGCGATGTCGAGCGCCTTGAGCGAGCTGCGCGTTTCCGAGAGTTGCCGCGGCCCCACCAGCGGGAAGCAGGGGAATGGTTGGTTCAACACCCATGCGAGTGCCACGACGATGGGCTCGACGCCTCGCTCCTTGGCGAGTGCCACCGCACGTTCGCGCCTTGCGAAATTGTCCTCGGCGAACCAGCAACGGCGCATTTCCGCATCCGAAGGCTGGTTGCCGGTCAGCACCGCCGCCGCCGGCGCCTCTGCCTGCACCGCGTCGAATCGCGGCGTGAAGAACCCCCGCGCCTGGCTCGACCACGGGAAGAGCGCCATTTGCTCTGCCGCGAGCCATGCCCGGAATGAAGGCGTGGAAGCCGCAATGCAGCCAGGCCATACCGGGTCCACCATCCGCGCGAGGCTGAAGTTGTTCGACACCGCGACGAAGGGCTTGAGGCCGCTGCGCTCGGCATAGGCATTCGCCTCCTGCACCCGCGCAAGCGACCAGTTCGATGCGCCAAACGCCGTGATGCGGCCGGCGTCGCACTCCCGGTTCAGCACATCCATCCACTCCGACACGTCCACGTCCGTGTTGTCGCGGTGCAGGAAGTAGAGGTCCACATGGTCGGTCGCCAGCCGCTCCAGCGACACGTCGAGCTGCGGTGCCACTCGACCCGGAAAGTTGGCGGGCGTGTGCGCGCCCTTGCCGATCACCACCACCTCGTCGCGCACGCCACGGTTCGCCATCCACGCGCCGAGCAGCGACTCCATCCTGCCGCCGCCGTAGATGTGTGCCGTGTCAAAGGTGTTGCCGCCCTGCTCGAAGAAGTGATCGAACATCACCGACGCATGGGCGATGTCCGGCTGGTTGTCGCAGCCCATCACAAGACGCGAGATGGGCTTGTCGATGCCACGCACGGCGCCGTGCTGCATGGACCGCGTTTCCCCACGCGTCACCCGTAGCGGGCGGCCATGCACCGGCACGGTCTGCCGTTCGGGGCGTTCCTGATCGAACACGAGACCGATGCTGCGCCGCCACGCATCGAGGGTGCGGGCATTGCCGAGGCTGTCCGCCCAACTCATGCACGGCGACTCCGTGCCGCCGCTTGCGAGCGCTTCGGAAACCGCTTCTACCTCATGCACATAGAGCGGCGCCGAGTTGCCCGACACCGTTTCGCTTTGGCCGTCGCCACGCACAAGTTCGAAACTCCAATCGCCGTTCTCGTCCGCACAGCGCCACGGCTCGGCAATGTGGATGGCGCCTTGGGAACCGGACACCACCACCCGGTTCTGCAACCCCACCGTGACCGCCGTCGCCACTTGCGCGACGATGCCGGAGGGAAACCGCAACACCGCCGCGGCGCAGGCGTCGACGCCCGTTTCGGCAAACGTGGCGCTGCCTTGCACATCCACCGGCTCTTCCTCGCCCGGCGGCACCCCGGCCGCCGCTGCGGCGATCAAGCGACTCATCGACACTGGGTAGCAGCCGACATCCATGATGCCGCCGCCGCCGAGTTCGTTGGCGTACAGGCGGCTTTGGGGCCGATACGGCGCGTTGAAGCCGAAGCTCGCCTCGATGTGCCGCACTTCGCCGATGGCGCCGCCTTGGACGAGCTCGACGATGCGGCCCGTCATCGGATGGGCGCGGTACATGAACGCCTCCATGAGGAAGCCACCGCTCGGATCTGCCGCGTCCACCATCGCCATCACCTGCGGATAGTTGAGGCCCATGGGCTTTTCGCAGAGCACCGCCTTGCCGGCTTCGAGCGCCTTGATGGTCCATTCCGCGTGTTGCGGGTGCGGGGGCGCGATGTAGATGGCATCGACATCGGCGTCGTCGAGCAGTTCTTGGTAGCTGCCGTGGGGCTTCGCGCCTTGCCATCTGTCGACGAATGCTTGCGCGGATTCCTTGGTGCGACTGCCAACGGCAGTGAGCGTGGCGGTGGCCGATGCCTCCACTGCACCGGCGAATGTGTGCGCGATTCGGCCCGTGGCCAGGATGCCCCAGCGAGTTTTCATTCCAGATTCCATCTTTTCCCCCGGTGGGGGTGGATTATGGTGCAGGAAGTGCAGGCGTTGCTTGGAGGACGGTGCGTATGGATGGGAGAGGATTGGTGCGGCCCTGGCTCGCAGTCGTCACCTTGCTTGCGACGATGCTGGGCGGGTGCGATGCGGTGAACGATGTATTCGTGTGCTCGGTGGAGGCGGCGTTTCGGGCCGGGACTTCCTCCGCGCCGCCGCCAGCGGATGCCGTCACCGTTCCTGCTCATGTGGAAACGGAGCCGGTGGCGGACCCGTGCGATGCGGCGGACGATCCCGCCGTGTGGGTGAATCCCGACGCGCCCGCCGCCAGCCTGATCGTGGCCACCAACAAACGGCGGGGCTTGGCGGTGTATGGCTTGGATGGTGGCCTCCTGGCGCAATTCGATGTCGGGCAGACGAACAACGTGGACTTGCGTTCGATGCCGCTTTCACCCGGACAGGCGGAGGAGGCGGTGGCGCTGGTGGCGGCGAGCAACCGCAGCAGCGACACGGTGGACATCCTTCACCTCTTCGCTAATGGTCGCCTCGTCCCGCAGCGGGCAATCCCGGCCGGCTTTGACGGCGAGTCGCCCTATGGCCTTTGCCTGTACCAAGGCCCGGCGAGTCTCTACGCCATCGCCACCTACAAGGACGGCGCCGTACGCCAATGGCGACTCGCAGCGAGTGCTGACAGCCTCGTCCGCACCCTCCGGGTTTCCTCGCAAGTGGAAGGTTGCGTCGCTGACGACCCAGCGGGCGCGCTCTTCGTCGGCGAAGAGGACGCCGGCATCTGGCGCTTCGACGCCGAGCCGGACGGCACTACCGCCCCCATCCTCGTGGGCGCGATGCGCGAAGCCGGCGGCCACCTCGTCGCCGATGTAGAGGGCCTCGCCATCCACGCATCAAGCGGCTCCGCCGAATCCGGCTATCTGGTCGCCTCAAGCCAAGGCAACAGCTCCTTCATCCTTTACGACCGCTCCCCGCCCCACAGCTACCGTGGCTCCTTCCGCATCGGCGCCGGCGGCGTCGACGAGGTGACCGACACCGACGGCATCGCCATCGCCTCCACTTCCCTGGGCGCCAGGTTCCCAACCGGCCTGCTGGTAGCCCAAGACGGCGACAACCAAGGCCCGGCCGGCGAATCCCAACACCAGAACTTCAAACTAATCCCTTGGCACAAAGTGACATCAACGGTGGGCGCGCACTAGCGCCGGTAAACACCGAAGCAGCCCCTGCCCCGCGAGGGCCCTTCTGGACGGAGGGCGTCCCGCCCTCCAAGCGTGCCGAAGGCGCGCACGCAGCGGAGCCGGCCAAAGCCACCGCAACCCGCGCTCCAGACAACGCCAACAAAGCGCCAGCCTCGGACAACGCCACCGACAAGCCAGCCTCTGCTTCACTTGCCCAAAGGCGGCCATCGTCGCACACTGCGGCACTTGCTCAAGGAACCTAAGGGGAGTCGCGTGGGGAGCACGGACGCGGCGCAGTTGGTGTCAGCGCCGGACGATGCGTTGGCGGCCATCGACGCGTGTTTCGACAATGGCTGGACCGATGGCTTGCCGGTGGTGCCGCCGGAGCGGTCGCGGGTGGAAGCGATGCTGGCGATGGAGGGGCGACCGCCGGAGACGGTGATTGCGGCGCACCCGACCACGGGACTCGAGTGCTCGATCCTTGGCGCGGCCGCGAATGCGGTGATGGCGGGGTGTTTGCCGGAGTATTTCCCCGTCGTGGTCGCGGCGCTCGAAGCCGCCAGCGAAACGCCCTACAACTACCACGGCTCCGCGGCCAGCACCGGCGGTTCCTGCCAGATGCTGATCGTCAGCGGGCCCGTGGTGCAGGACATCGGCATGAACGCCGCCGGCAACGTCTTCGGCCCCGGCAACCGCGCCAACGCCACCATCGGTCGGGCCATGCGGCTGGTGCTCCTGAACGTCTTTCGCATGACGCCGGGCATCGCCGACCAATCCACCCAAGGCCACCCCGGCAAACACACGATGTGCATCGCCGAACGGTCCGAGCGCAACCCGTGGATGCCGCTGCACGAGGAATTCGGCTACGGCCCGGACATCTCCAGCGTCACGGTCTATGCCGGCGCTGGCTTCTGCAACGTCGAGAACCACGGCGGCAACACGCCGGAATCCATCCTCGACTCGGTGGCAGACTCGATGGCCAATCTTGGCTGCATCACCGCCGGCGAGTCCGTGGTAGTGCTGTCACCGGAACACGCCGAGATCGTCGCAAGCACCGGCTGGAGCAAGGCGGATGCGCGCGAATACCTCTTCGAGCAGGCGCGCCAGCCGGTGGCCGAAATGCAGCGGGTGATGAAGTTCGTGCCACGAGAGTACGAGCACCAGGGGCGGGAAGACATGCACCGCGGCTACAGCGCGGACGACATCCTGATCACGGTTGCCGGCGGCGACGCCGGCGGCCACTCGGCCTTCATCCCTTCCTGGAGCCGAGGCCGCGGCTCGCTGATGCAGACCAAGCCCATTGGCGTCTGCATCGACTGTTAGTAGGGGAGTCCGCGGGCGAATCGGCTCGCGGCCGACCCGCAACCGATCTTGTAAACGAGAGGAGAAGACGATGATCCAGATGGTGGACCCCGCCGGCACCGGCGGCGGCCAGAAACGCAGCATGGCGCCGAGGCTCGCGGAGCTCTCCCGCCTGAAAGTCGGACTCTTGTCGAACGGCAAGGCCAATGCCGACGCGCTCTTGCACGAGACCGCCGCGCACTTCGAGCAGGGCCTCGGCTGTTCGGTGACGCAGTTGCTCGACAAGCTGAACGCCAGTCGCCCGGCACCGCCGGACTTCCTTGCCGAACTCGCCGCCGAGTCGGATTTCCTCATCACGGCGGTGGGGGATTGAGGGAGTTGCTCAACGTGCAGTGTGCATGACGGCATCTCCTTCGAACAGCTCGGCAAACCGGCGCTGGTGATCTGCACCCATCCGTTCGAACTCACCGGGCGCAACATCGCCCGCACCCTCGGCGTGCCGGACTATCCGTTCGCCATGGTGGACCACCCCATCGGCAGCCGCACGCCGCCCGAAATCCGCGTTCGCGCGGCCGACGCCTTCGCCCAAGGGCAGCGAATCCTCACCGGCGGAGCCTTCAGCCCAGGGGAGCGCGAGGGGCCGCCCCTCGCTAGAGGAGCCTTCAGCCCAGGGGAGCGCGAGGGGCCGCCCCTCGCTAGAGGAGCGCCGTGACGGTTGAGTCGTTCGAGGTAACCGAGCACGGGCCCTATGCCGGCGGCCGACTGTTCGGCGACTTCGGCCCGTTCGAGATCAGCCATGGCCGCGTGCACTATGCGGTGGACCCCGAGTCGGCACGCAACGCCGCCGTGGTCGATCTCGCCCGTGCACCTCGGGACGACGACGGCAAGGTTCGCTTTCACGGCGATTTCACCTTCATCCGCACCGTCGCCGGAGGTGCCGGCAAACCAGCGCCCACTCTCCTGATCGACGTTCCGAACCGTGGCCGGCGCCTGTCGTTCTCGATGTTCAACCGGGCAAGGCCAGACGACCTCCTCGCCGATCCCTGTGCGCCCGGCGACGGCTTCCTGTTCGAACGCGGCTTCGCACTCGCGTCCATCGGCTGGCAATGGGGCGTCGCCGCCGGCCTCGGCCTTGCGCCGCCCGAGGCGCTGGTGGATGGCGCTCCGGTCACGGGCGACGTGGTCTGTCGCGTGCAGCCGGGCTCGAACCGCCCGTTCGTCTCGTTCGGCCAACTTGGCGAGGTGGCTTATCCGCCGGCGAGCTCCTCTAGCGACCGGCTGTTTGAGCGCGCCCATGACAACGCGCCGCAGGTGCAACTGCCGCGAAGCGCCTGGCGCTTTGCCCGAATCCGCGAGGGGAAGCTGACGCCGAGTGCCAAGCACATCCACCTCGACGGGGGCTTTCGCGCTGGTCGCATCTACACCCTGGTCTATCGCGCCCGCGGCGCACCGATAGTGGGCTGCGGCCTGCTGGCGCTGCGCGACGCCGCCGCCGCGCTACGTCGAGGAGCCTTCAGCGTGGGGGAGCGCGAGGGGCTTCCCCTCGCTAGAGGAGCCTTCAGCCTAGGCGACCAGAAGTTCCGCGAAAGCGGAACTTCCAACGCGCCCGCGAGGGCGCGCGAGCGCGAGGGGCTTCCCCTCGCTAGAGGAGCCTTCAGCCTAGGCGACCAGAAGTTCCGCGAAAGCGGAACTTCCAACGCGCCCGCGAGGGCGCGCGAGCGCGAGGGGCTTCCCCTCGCTAGAGGAGCCTTCAGCCTAGGCGACCAGAAGTTCCGCGAAAGCGGAACTTCCAACGCGCCCGCGAGGGCACGCGAGCGCGAGGGGCTTCCCCTCGCTAGAGGAGCCTTCAGCGTGAGCGACCAGAAGTTCCGCGCCAGCGGAACTTCCAACGCGCCCGCAAGGGCGCGCGAGCGGGAGGGGCTTCCCCTCGCTAGAGGAGCCTTCAGCGAAGGAAATCCCACAAACGACGGCTTCGACCGCGTTCTGGCCTTCGGCGCCTCGCAGACGGGGCGCGTGCTGCGCCATCTCCTGCACGCGGGACTCAACGTCAGCGAAGACGGCGAAGCCGTGTTCGACGGCGTCCATGCCCACATCGCCGGTGGGCAGCGTGGCGACTTCAACCACCGTTTTGCACAACCCTCGGCCGCCGGCGTACCGGGTCCGGGCCAGCGGTTCCCCTTCGCCGGCGTCCGCCAAGCCGACCCCATCGGCGGCACGACCGACGGCCTCTACGAGCATCTGGAACACATGCCGAAGGTGATGCTCACCAACACTTCGTGGGAATACTGGCGCGGCGACGCGGCGCTGACCCACGTCTCCCCCGATGGCCAGCACGACCTCGCGAGCCACCCCGACGAGCGCAACTACCTGTTCGCAGGAACCCAGCACACGAACGGCACGCTGCCGCGCACCGACACGTTTGCCGTCAGCGGCGAGCGGGCACGCTACCCGTTCAACGTGGTCGATCACGGCCCCCTCGTGCGCGCGGCCCTCGTCAACCTCGAGCGCTGGAGCCGCGGCATTGCGCCGCCGGAGTCCCGCGTGCCGACGCTCGGTGCAGGCACGTTGGTGGAACGGGGCTCCGTGCTCGCCAAGTTCGCTCGGCAAGCGGGCCTCGCCACCCTCGATGCGGGCGAGCTCGGCGGTCTCGCGCATGTGCAACTCGGCGCGGCCGTGGCCGAGGGCATCTGCACCTTCCCCGCCGTCGAGTCCGCCGCCTATGCGCGACTCGTCGCCGATGTGAACGACACCCTCAACGAGGTGGCCGGCATCCGCCTGCCAGACATTGAGGTGCCGCTCGGCTGCCACACCGGCTGGAATCCACGGCATCCGGATCACGGTGCGCCGATGCAGGCCGCCATGTTCGTCGGCTTCTCCCTGTTTCGGCCCATCGAGCTCTCGCGCGCGACGTACGAGACGCGCGTGCGCAAGGTGGCGGAGCGCCTCGCTCGGCAGCGCTACCTGCTTGAGGATGATGTCGATCTAGTGGTGGCGAACAGCCTCCGCCGCTATGACATCGCCGCCAAGACCCCGGCGGACTTGCCCTCGATGACTGCATGACGCCTTGCGTCGTGATACCGCTGCGCAACGATGCGACTGACTTGAAGCGGGCGGTCGCTGACCTCAGCGAACATGCCGCGCACTGGCCCGTGCTGGTGGTGGACGGTGACAGCACCGACGGCAGTGCGGCATTGGCCGAGGAGCTGATCGGCGACGGCACCGGTGAGTTGCTGCGCTCGGCACCAGGCCGAGGACGGCAACTGCGACTTGGCGCCGAGTGCGCCATCGAGCGCGGCCACGACTGGCTCTGGTTCCTGCACGCCGACAGCCGCGTGAGCGGGCGGCTCGTGCGCGCGCTCGAAGCCATCGCCGACCGGCCAGCCTGGGGTCGCTGCGACGTCGCCTTCGACGCGGACGATTGGCGAATGGGCATTATCGCGAAGGCCATGAACGTGCGCTCAGCCGCTACGCACATATGCACGGGCGATCAGGGCATCTTCGTCCACCGCCGCCTGCTTGAAGCCGTCGGCGGCGTGCCGGATCAGCCCCTGATGGAGGACATCGAACTGGCGCGACGATTGCGCCGCGTGGGCGTGCCCATCCGCGTGCGTACGCCGCTGGTGACATCGGCACGGCGTTGGCAACGCGATGGCCTGCTGGCGACGGTGCTGCAGATGTGGGCGCTGCGTGCGCGCTACTGGCTCGGCGAGTCGGCCGAGGTGTTGGCGAGGGACTATTACGGCAGCCATCCGTACATGCCGATTGCCGGGGCCGACGAAGCGCATCCACCGGTCAAGGGGCGGGCACGGCGCGAGCGCCGGCGCACTTGAGCGTGGGTGCCAAGAACCGGTCGCGGCTTGCGATATTGGCGCGGGCGGGTCGGCTCGGAGCGGTGAAGCGGCGATTGGCGGCGGACATCGGCGACGAGGCGGCGCTGGAGGCTCATCTCGCGCTGCTGCAAGACACGCTGACGGCGCTCGCACCGGGCACAGGAGCCTTCGACCCGGAACTTTGGCTCGCGGGCGAGGGTGAGTTGCCAGCGGGCGCATCGGCGCTGCCACGGCGGCAGCAGCCGGCTGGCGACCTTGGCGCAAGGATGCTGGCGGCGTTCGAGGATGGGGTGACGGTGCTGGTGGGCAGCGATGTGCCGACGCTGACGGCGGCGCACGTGGACGATGCCCTAGCGCGCCTTGCGTGGGCGGATTTGGCGTTCACGCCGACCGAAGATGGCGGCTACTGCCTCGTCGGCATGAACGCGCCGACGCCGGAGATCTTCCGTGACATTCCCTGGGGCACTCAGCGGGTGATGGAATGCACGCTAACGCGGACGGGCGGCCGACGTGTTGCCCTGACCGAGGCGCTGTGGGATGTGGACACGGTCAGCGACTACCGCCGCTGGCAGGCGGGCAGGCCCCTTCAGCTTGGGGGACCAGAAGTTCCGCGCTAGTAGTGAGTCGAGGCTGGCGCTTTGTTGGCGTTGTCTGGGACGCTTGCTTGCGGTGGCCTAGGCCGGGCTCCGCTGCGTGCGCGCCTTCGGCACGCTTGGAGGGCGGGACGCCCTCCTTCCAGCGAGGCCCTCGCATCGCAGGGGCTGGTGCGGTGCCCCTCCCTCCTTAGGCCCCGCGCTAAAGCCGGTTAACTTGCCTTGGCGGTGGTCTTGCGGCGACGGGAGATGACGATGTTCTTGCTGCGGCCCAGCTTGTCCTGGCCACTGACGCCCATGGGGACGTGTTCGATCTTCTTGCCGGAAGCGAGGAAAGCGGCGAGGTCGCGCTCTAGTCCCTTGCGAATTTCGATGTTGGATTGCGTAACGCGGTTCTTCTGTGCGCGACTCATGGTCGTCCTCCCTCCGCAATGGGCAGCCAGCAACGCATTGCTGCGCCCATCGGATGCGACTGATCTTCCCCCGACGCAGCCGCCGCTATGGCGGTTGCGCAATCCGTACCAATTGGAGATTTCGCGCTGTGCGCTTATGCTGGCACGACTCAAGGCTACTTTCACAAACCCGGCGCGCACTCTAGCAGAGTCGGTGCCTGAGCGCACCCGTTGACGTGATTTTCGCGGGTTTTAGCGGCTCAATTGCGTGTTTTTTGGCCTGCTTCACTTCGCCGTGCTGGCGTG
This sequence comes from Gammaproteobacteria bacterium, assembly GCA_028824555.1. Lineage (GTDB taxonomy): Bacteria > Pseudomonadota > Gammaproteobacteria > Pseudomonadales > Azotimanducaceae > VXYL01. Next base: position 10,837 of record JAPPDJ010000050.1, read on the forward strand.
CCCATCCCCCGCTGCCCGGGCAACGGCGCGGATGCGCTGCACGATTACCCTCAGGCCATTGCCCCTGGTGGGGCTCAGGTGGCTGAGAAGGCCCAGTTCGTCGAACAACCCCTCGATGTCGAAGGCGACGATCTCGGCTGGCGAGTGGTCGTCGTAGACGGCCAGCAGGATGGCGATCAGGCCACGCACGATGTGGGCGTCGCTGTCGATGTCGAAGCGGACGTGGCCGGAGCCTTCATCGCGATGAGCGTGCAGCCAGACCTGACTCTGGCAGCCACGCACCAGCGCTGCCGGGGTTCGCTGCCCGGGCGGCATCTCGGCCACCTCCTGGCCGAGGTCAATGACGAAGCGGTAGGTGTCCTCCCAGGCGTCGAACAGTTCAAACGCCATGCGGATGTCATCAAGGGCGGTGGCCGGCACGGACGTGCGCGCTGCGGGTTCAGAAGAGGCCCAGTTCAAGCTGAGCCTCCTCGGACATCATGTCCCGACTCCAAGGCGGGTCGAACACGAGGTTCACGGTCACTTCGGTGACGAACGGCACCCTCGCAACCATCCGTTCCACGTCCTGGATCAGCACGGGGCCCATGCCGCAGCCTGGGGCGGTGAGGGTCATGTCGATATCGACCCGGCCGCCGTCCACCTCGCAGCGATAGATGAGCCCCAGATCGACGATGTTGACGGGGATTTCCGGGTCGTGGACGGTGGCCAGCGCCTCCCGAACCTGCGCCTCGCTGACGCTGCCGTCGGCTGGCGCCGTCCATGCCGGCATCACCCGCTCGAAGCCGAGCGCGTCGGCGTTCTCGCCGTCGATGCGCGCCATGTTGCCGCCCCAGACCACCGTGTAGGCCGTGCCGAGGGACTGCGTGAGCGTGACGAAGGCGCCGCCGGGAATCGTCACCGGCGTGCCGGTGGGCACCAGCCGTGCCTCCGTGGTGCGGGTGAGAGGCACCACGCGCCGCTCCATGTGGAGGCCGTCGAAGGGCAAGCCCTCTGTCGTCACCGATTCGTTGGACATCTCGACCGGCGTGCTAACGCACCCTCATTTGATGGCGAAGCTCTCGCCGCAGCCGCACTCGCTCACGGCATTGGGATTGTTGAAACGCAGCGCGGAGTTGAGCCCCTCGGTGACGTAGTCGATCTCGGTGCCCCGCACCAGCTCCCAATGCTCGTCGGCGACGCAAATCGTCACGCCGCCGAAGTCGAAGCGCTTGAGCCCGGTCGCGTTGTCAACCCGCTTGCCGAGCCATTCGAGCTCGTACATGTAGCCGTTGCAGCCGCTCTCGCTGATGCCGAGGACCAAGGCGTCGGCACCGTGGCGCAGAAGCTGCCGCCGCACGTGCGCCTCGGCCGCCGGCGTGATGGAGATGGTTTCCGGGTCGTAAATGTCGGCACCCATATTGGAGCCTCCTGAAGAGCTTTTGCCGCAAGCGGCACGTGGTAGCGTCGTTGCCGGCGTGCTTGGGGCCGGGGTTAGAGGAACTCCCTTGCCTTGCGCACCGCCTGCACGAATCGTTCCACGTCGCTCGCCGAATTATACAGAGCGAAGGAGGCGCGCACCGTGCCGGGGAGGCCCAAGGCTTCCATGAGCGGCATGGCGCAATGGTGGCCGGTGCGCACGGCGATGCCCTGCTGATCGAGCAACGTACCGATGTCCTGCGGATGCGCGTCCTCGATCGCAAAGGACACCACCGGGCCTTTGGCGGCGTCCGGGCCGATGATTTCGAGACCCTCCACCTGGCGCAGTCCCGACTCCGCCAACTGCACGAGTTCCGTCTCGTGCGTTCGCAGGGCAGCGCCGTCGAGGCCGCCGAGATAGTCCGCCGCGGCGGCGATGCCGATGGCGCCAGCGATGTTGGGCGTGCCGGCTTCGAAGCGGAACGGCAGGCCGGCGTAGCTGGTGTGTTCGATGCGCACCTCCTCGATCATCTCGCCGCCGGTCTGCCAAGGCGGCATCTGCTCAAGCAGGTGCTCGCGTCCCCACAGCGCACCGATGCCGGTGGGCCCATACATCTTGTGCGCCGAAAAGGCATAGAAGTCGCAGCCGAGCGCGGCCACGTCCACGTCGAGATGCGCCATGGCCTGGGCACCGTCCACCACCACTGCAGCGTCGACCTTGCGGGCAAGCCGGGCGATGCCGGGGATGTCGTTGACGACGCCGAGGACGTTGGAGACGTGCACCACGGCGACGATGCGGGTGCGCTCGTCCACCTTGCCGGCAAGGTCGTCCTGGTCGATGCCGTGCATGGACACGTCCACGGCCTTCAGTTCCGCGCCGGTGCGCTCGCAGGCCACTTGCCACGGGACGATGTTGGAGTGGTGCTCCATGCGGGTGATGACCACGTTGTCGCCCGGGCCAAGCACGGTGGGTGCATAGGACGCAGCCACCAGGTTGATCGCCTCGGTGGTGCCTTTGGTCCACACGATCTCGTTCGGAGACTGGGCATGAATGCGCTGCGCCACGGTGCTGCGGGCGGCCTCGAATGCCTCGGTGGCGGCGCCGCTCAAGGCATGGGCGGCGCGATGGACGTTGGCGTTGGCGGTGCGATAGTGCTCGGCGATGGCGTCGAGCACCGCCTGTGGCTTTTGCGTGGTGGCGGCACTGTCGAGATAGACGAGATCCGGGCGATTGGCGATGAGAGGGAAGTCGTGCCGCAAGGCGGCGATGTCGCGGGCCTGAGTCATTGCACTTCGCCACCGGCGCTCGCTACGTCCTCTGCGGGGGTGGCCCCGAGGGGCTCGCCCGCACCGGAAAATCCTGCTGCCAGAACGCCTATGGCCTCTTCCCCGGCAATGGCCTCGCGCAGGAAGCCGCGCAGCAGCAGGCCGCGAGCGGCGTCGCGGTCGATGCCACGGGACTCGCAGTAGAACAGCATGGCCTCGTCCAGGGCGCCCACCGTGGCGCCGTGGGAGCAGCGCACGTCGTTGGCGTAGATTTCCAGTTCCGGCTTCGCGTACACCTCGGCATCCGTGCTTTCGAGCAGGTTCTTGGTGGTAAGGGAAGCGTCACTCGCCTGCGCGCCGGCGGCGATGTGGATGCGCCCGTTGAGCACGGCGCGGGCGCGACCGCCGACGACGCCGCGGAAGGTCTGGCGGCTAGTGCATTCGGGGGCGAGGTGGTCCACCGTCACCTGATTGTCGAGATGCTCGCGGTCGCCCAAACGCCAGGCGCCGTTGAGGTGCGCCTCGGCGCCGCGGCCGGCGAGCGTGACGTGGATGTCGTTGCGGCGAAGTTCGGTGCCGCGGGCGACCAGCCAAAGCGAATAGTGAGCTTCCTCGTCAACTTTGGCCGCGATCAGGCCGCATTGGGGGGCTTGTCCCCGCGGCTGGACACGACGATGCATGAGCCTTGCCCCTTCCGCGACGATGCACTCGACGACGCGATGGGTGGCAGTGATCGGCGTCTCCACCAGCGCTAGTTCCGCGCCGGGTTCGACGATGAGGAGGATGTGCTCGTAAGCCGCGCCGATATCGTCCACGTTCACCGGCTCGTCGATTCGGCGTCCTGCCGGCACTCGCACCACGACGCCGCTCCCTAGCAGGATGCGATTGACGGCGGCGAGCGGATGGCGAGCGAGGTCGATGGCGGCGCCGAGGTGGTCGGCGAGGAACGGCCGGGCGGCGGGTTCGTCGAATCGATGCAGTTCCACGCCATCCGGGACGCAAGTCTCGCCCACGCTTGGGGCCTCTGCCGGCGCGAGTGCCGCCTGATACCACTTTCCCACGTTGCTGTATTTCCACGCTTCCGCACGAAACACCGGCAAACCATCGGCGGCGATGCACCCGCGCGCGGCATCACGGTCAATTGCGGGGGCATAGGAGTACGTGCCCTTGCCAAGCAGCCTCGCGTACAGCACCTCAGCCGCTTGCGGGCCCTGAGTGCTAGCCCGCATTTCTCACCAGACCTCGTTTGCGGACGACGATGCACTCGCTGTGGCTGCGCAAGTGCTCGTGCGTCCTACGGACGCATTCGCCTGTCCTTCGGACAGGTTCACTCCAGCCGGCTCGACATAGTGCCCAGCTATGCCTTCGCCGTCTTCCGCCGTGCCTCCTGGCACGCGTGCGCCCGCAGCCACAGCGGCGCCTCGTCGCCCTCGCTACGAGCGCTGGTGAGAAATGCGGGCTAGCAGGCATCCTCGATCCAGCTATAGCCGTCTCGGTCCAGAAGCTCTGCCAGGGTGCGGTCGCCGGAGCGGATGATGTTGCCGCCGGCCAGCACGTGGACGTGATCCGGGACGATGTAGTCGAGCAAGCGCTGGTAGTGGGTCACCAACACCACGGCGTTGCCGGTGTCGCGGAAGTCGTTGACTCCGGCCGCCACCACCTGCATGGCATCGACGTCGAGCCCGGAGTCGGTCTCGTCGAGAATGGCGATGCGCGGTTCGAGCAGCAGCATTTGCAGAATTTCGTTGCGCTTCTTCTCGCCACCGGAAAAGCCCTCGTTGACGCCGCGCTTGAGGAAGCCGGCGTCCAGCCCCAGCCGCTCGGCGGTCGCCCGGGCGCGGCGGATGAACGCGGCGGCGGAAGGCGCGCCCTCGCCGCGGGCCAGGGCGTGGCTGTCGATGGCGGCCTTGAGGAACTCCATGTTGCTGACGCCGGGAATCTCGATGGGGTACTGGAAGGCGAGGAAGAGCCCGAGCAAGGCGCGTTCCTCGGGGCTCGCCTGGGTGATGTCCTCGCCGGCAAGCCGTACCGTGCCGCGCAGCACCTCGTAGCCTGGCCGGCCAGCCACCACGTTCGCCAGTGTGCTCTTGCCGGAACCATTCGGCCCCATCACGGCATGAACCTCGCCCGGCGCCACGGTCAGATGCACGCCGCCGAGAATCACCTGATCCTCCACCTGCACGTGGAGGTCTTCGATGTCGAGCAGCGGCATCAGCCCACAGCGCCTTCGAGGCTCACTTCGAGCAGCTTGCCCGCCTCCACCGCAAACTCCATCGGCAGCTCGCGGAAGACATCCTTGCAGAAGCCACCGACGATCATCGCCACCGCCTTCTCGGCATCGATGCCGCGCTGGCGGCACAGGAAAAGCTGGTCGTCGCTCACCTTGGAGGTGGTGGCCTCGTGCTCCACCACCGCCGAAGGCTGTCGCGACTCGATGTAGGGGAAGGTGTGGGCACCGCACTGATCGCCGATCAGGAGCGAGTCGCATTGGGTGTAGTTGCGCGCGCCGTGGGCGTTCGGCGCTGTGCGGACGAGGCCCCGATAGGTGTTTTGGCTGCGGCCGGCGCTGATGCCCTTGGAGATGATGGTGCTCTTGGTGTTCGGCGCCATGTGGATCATCTTGGTGCCGGTGTCGGCCTGCTGCAGGTTGTTGGTGAGCGCCACCGAGTAGAACTCCCCCACCGAGCCCTCGCCGCGCAGGACCACGCTCGGGTACTTCCAGGTGATGGCGGAGCCGGTTTCGACCTGGGTCCAACTGATCTTCGAGCGCGCACCGAGACAGGCACCGCGCTTGGTGACAAAGTTGTAGATGCCGCCGCGGCCTTCGTCGTCGCCGGGGTACCAGTTCTGCACGGTGGAGTACTTGATGTCGGCATCGCCCAAGGCCACGAGTTCCACCACGGCGGCGTGAAGCTGGTTCTCGTCGCGCATGGGCGCCGTGCAGCCTTCGAGATAGCTCACCGAAGCGCCCTCGTCGGCGATGATGAGCGTGCGCTCGAACTGGCCTGTGTTTTCGGCGTTGATGCGGAAATAGGTAGATAGCTCCATGGGGCAGCGCGTGCCCTTGGGGACGTAGACGAAGGAGCCGTCGCTGAACACCGCCGAGTTGAGGGCGGCGTAGAAGTTGTCCGAGCGCGGCACAACGGTGCCGAGATAGCGCTGCACAAGCTCTGGGTGCTCGCGCACCGCCTCCGCCATCGAGCAGAACACGACGCCAGCGTCCTTGAGTTGCTCCTTGAAGGTGGTGGCGATGGAGACGCTGTCGAACACGGCGTCCACGGCCACCGGGGTGCGGCCTGCGCCTTCGACCCCAGCCAGCATCGCCTGCTCGTGCAGCGGGATGCCGAGGCGGTCGTAGGTTCTGAGGAGCTCGGGGTCCACCTCGTCTAGGCTCGCGGGCTTGTCGCCGCGGGGGGCGGCAAAGTAGGAGATGCTCTCGAAATCGATCTCGGGAAAATGCACGTGCGCCCAGCGCGGGGGTGTCATGGCGCGCCAGCCGCGATAGGCCTCAAGCCGCCATTCGGTCATCCATGCCGGCTCTTCCTTCTTCGCGGAAATCGCGCGCACGACGCTCTCGTCGAGACCTGGTGGGAAGGTCTCGGTTTCGATGTCGGTGACGAATCCCGCCGCGTACTCGCTGGAAACCAGCGTGTCGATGGCATCGTCCGTGCGTTCGGATGTATCGGACATGGATGGGCTCGGTTTTACCGGTTGCGGCCCCACGGCCACGACTGGCCGCCCGCCATCGCCTAGGCGGAATGGGATTGTAGCAGGGCCGGGGCACAGGCGGTCCTCGCCAGTGCAACCCCGGCTCGGACTTAGGCGGCCTCTAAGGGACGGGCTGTCCGGTGTCGAGTCCGTCGGTGCACTCAAGACGGGCGGGGACAAGCCCCGCCCCTACGCGTCCCGTGCCGAGTGCATCGATGCGTTCAAGACACCTTCCTCGTAGGGGACGGGCTTGTCCCGTCCCGGCGCGCCTGGACGGGCGCGTTGGCCGTTCGCTTGCGCGAACTGCTGGACTTCGACGAATTCCTCGGTACATTCAAGACGGGCGGGGACAAGCCCCGCCCCTACGGGGGCACTAGCCGACGCGGCGGTCTCCTTGCCAGTAGGGCTCGCGGAGCTTGAATTTTTGCAGCTTTCCGGTGGCCGTTCGGGGCAGCTCGGGGCGGAATTCCACCGAGGTTGGGCACTTGAAGTGCGCCATCTGGTCACGGCAGAAGGCGATGAGTTCGGTTTCGGTGGCGGCGGCGCCGTCCCTCTGCACCACCAGCGCCTTTGGCGTCTCGCCCCAGCGCTCGTGCGGCACGCCGATGACGGCACACTCGAGCACGGCCGGGTGCTTGTAGAGCACGTCCTCAATGTCGGGGGAGCTGATGTTCTCGCCGCCGGAAATGATGACGTCCTTCTTGCGGTCGACGATGTGGATGTTGTTGAACTCATCCCATACGGCGAGGTCGCCGGTATGGAAATAGCCGTCGCGAATCGCCTCGGCGGTCTCCTCCGGCTGTTCCCAGTAGCCCTTGAAAACGACGTTGGAGCGGGCGCAGACCTCACCGACGGTCTCGCCGTCCTGGGGCACGGGGTTGTCGTCGTCGTCCAGCACCTTGAGGTCCACGCCGATGCCGGGCACGCCGGCGCGGGAGCGGCGCTGATAGTCCTGGACTTCGGTGTGGTGGTCCGGATGCGAGACCGTGAGCAGCGGCGCCGTTTCGGTTAGGCCATAGATCTGCAGGAACTCCCAGCCGAGTTCGGCCTCCAGCCGCTCGATGAACGCGGCCGGCGGCGGTGCGCCGGCGACGGTGAATCGAGGCCGGGTGGCGATGTTGTGGCGGTGCTTGTCGGGATAGTCGAGGATCGTGCGCAACACGGTGGGTGCCATGCAGGCGAAGGTAACCTTTTCCCGCTCGATGAGGCGGAAGATCTCGGCGCCGTCCACCGCGCGCAGGACGACATGGGTGCCGCCCATGCCGGTGATGGCGTACACGCCGCCCCAGCCGTTGCAGTGGAACATCGGCAGCGTCCAAAGTTCGACATCGTCGTGGGCGACGCGCAGGTGGGCGATCAGGCTGTAGGCGTTCACGTAGCAGTTGCGGTGGGTCATCATCACGCCCTTGGGGCGGGCAGTGGTGCCGGACGTGTAGTTGATGGACACGAGGTCGTTCTCGTCCCGCTCGATGGCCGCCGGCGCCGTGTCCGGCTCGCCGGCGATGAGCGCTTCCCAGTCCTGCCAGCCTTCCGGCGCGTTGCCGGCGTCTTGCGCGACGACGAAGTCGCGGACGCTAGTGAGGCCGCCGCGGATGCCATCCACTACATCGGTGTACTCGTAGTCCACCAGCACCACCGCAACGCCGGCGTGATTGAGGATGTATTCGTGGTCCGCCGCCACCAAGCGGTAGTTCAGCGGCACAAGCACCGCACCGATCTGACTCGTGGCGTAGAAGCTCTCCAAGAAGAAATGCGAGTTGGGGCTCAAGATGCAGACCCGATCGCCTTGCGCCACGCCGAGCGACAGCAAGGCATGCGAGAGTCGATTCACCCGCGCCTGCAATTCGGCATAGCTGAAGCGCAACTCGCCGTCCACGACCGCGGTCTTGTTTGGGTAGAGCAGAACGGATCGCCGCAGAAAGTCATCGACAAGAAGGGGAACCTGCATTTCGTGGCATCTCCTTTGGCTGTGCGCGGCGCCCAACCCTCCGCGCGAAGCGGAGAATCCTACACCCGCACGGCGAGGCGCGGACAGCCATCCCACGCCTGCATCTGGCGGCTCGGCCATCATGCCGACCCCGCCCGTTTTAACGCACCGGACGCAAGCAGTTGCGCAGCAAACTGCCAACGCGCCCGTCAGGGCGCGCCGGCACGGGACGGGACAAGCCCGTCCCCTACGAATTGCGTTCTACGGCAATCAAGCGAACGGATGCGTTGGCCTCTAGCGTCGCCGTCTTCTGGAGGGAGGGCGTCTCGCCCTCCATCGCGCCCGCGAGGGCGCGCATCCTTGTGGTGCGGCGAGTATTTCTGCGCGCCTTGCGGCGCGATGGAGGGCGAGACGACCTCCCTCCGAGGCCCCGCGTATGTTCTAGGCGCTAGCCTGCCCCTACCACCGCAGCACGCTCTGGGCGGCGGGACGTTGCCGATAACGCTCGTCCCACGCGCGCAGCCGCTCGCGTTCGCCGAAGAGGTCCGCTTCCACAAAGCGCAGGAACTGCAGCGACGCCTGCAAGGTGCAGTCGGCGATGGACACGCTCTCGCCCAAAAGCAGCGGCCGGCCGTCGGCGAGCAGGTTGTCCAGATAGTTGAGCGGGGTTTGCAGGCTCGCCTCCATCTGCGCGGCCTTTTGCGGGTCCGGCGGACGACCCAAGGGCGAGTTCTTGGCATGTCCGTACTGGCCCATCGGACCAGCGACCCTTAGGTCGACGATGCGTTCGACGTCCCGGGCCCTGCCGCGGCGTTCCGGGCCGCCGGTGAGCAGCCGCCCGTCCGGGAAGGCGTCCTCCAAGTACTCGATGATGGCCAGCGACTCGACGAGATAGCCGCCGTCATCGAGCTCCAAGACGGGCACGGTGCCGAACGGATTCCGCGCCAGGTGCGCGGGTTCCCGATGGCGCCCCTTGACCGTGTTCACAACGATTTGCTCGATGCCCATGTCCACGCCAAGCTCGGCGCGCTCGGCGATGTACAGCATGACCTTGGTCGGATTGGGCGCCAGCGGCACCATGTACAGCTTCATTCGATGTCCTTCATCAAGTCGGCAATCTGTTCGAGAAGCTCGAAGCGGGCGGCACCGAGCGGGGCGCTGTCCAAGCCAAGCTTCAAGGTGGTGACGCCCACGGCACGATAGCGACGCAGTCTTTCGCGCACCATTTCGGCGGTTCCTAGCGCCTGAAACGCCGTCACCATGGCATCCGGCACGCGAGCGGCGGCCTCTTCGCGACGGCCAGCGAGCCACAGCGACTGCACCGCCTTGGCGTCCTCTTCATAGCCTGCCCGCCGGTAGGCGTCGTTGTAGAAGTTCGTGGTGGCCGAACCCATGCCTCCCAAGTTGAAGGCGACGCCGGGCTTGCGACGCTCGATCATCGCCTCCACATCGTCGCCGATTTCCACGCGCACCGAGACGCACAGGTCAAGGTTCGCCAGGGAGCGACCGGCGCGGCCCGCACCGTCGCGGATGAAATCCAGATGAGCCTCGGGATGATCCGGCGAAAACGACGTGCCGAGCCAGCCATCCGCCGCGGCGCCAGTGAAACGGAGCGCATTGGGGCCTAAGGTCGCGAGGTAGATGGGCACTGCGGCAGGTTCGTGGGCAATTCTGAGCGCCTTGCCTTCGCTGTCAGGCAGCGGCAACTGGAAAACCTGACCTTGGTAATCCACCTTCTCGCCAGCGAAGATCATCCGGCAGATTTCCACCGTCTCCTTAAGCCGCGTCAGCGGCGTGCGAAAGCGAACACCGTGCAGCCCCTCCACCACCTGCGGCCCACTGGCCCCCAGGCCAAGTACGAATCGTCCGCCGGAGAGGTCATGCAGCGTCAACGCCGTCATGGCCACCATGGCTGGCGTGCGCGCCGTGACCTGCATGATGCCGGTCGCCAGCCGGATGCGTTGGGTCTTGTCCGCCAAAAACGCCAAGGGCGTCGCCGCGTCGCTCCACCAAGCCTCAGCCGAAAGCGCCAAGGCCGCGCCAAGCCGCTCCGCATGACGCACCCAATCCGCCATGAGATCAAGGCCGCCGGCGCGGACCGCACCAATCTCCACGGCAAATCGCATCAGGTCTTGGCCTTTGTTTGCAGCGACATCCGGGCAGTTTACGCACAGCCGCCGTTTGCAGAGAAGGCCACACGCCCACCAGGACTTGGACAGGCCAGGTTTCGGTTCGACGGTGGGGTTGGTGGTGGTTTCTTTTGCGTTCGCTCCAGGCTTGACGGCGGGCCTTAAGGCTGTGTGCTTGCAGTTCGGTGCCGCTTGCATGATGCTCTCGCGTCTTCGCCTTAGCCCGCGACTTAATGGAGAAATGCCCTTGTCCGCCACCCTAGAATTCCGCGCCGAGACGCGCGCGTGGCTCGAAGAGAACTGTCCGGCCGGCGCCCGTGGTCCCGGCCCCATCCACAGCGGCAGCACCAAGATTCCGCTCACCGATCGCGACACCATTCTGTGGAAGGAGCGGATGGTGGAGAAGGGCTGGACTGCGCCCACCTGGCCGGCCGAATACGGCGGCGGCGGTCTTTCGCACGAGGAGTACATGGTGCTCATCAGCGAGATGCGCGCCATTCGCGCCCGCTCTCCCCTCGGTGGCATGGGGCTGTCGCTGATCGGCCCGACCCTGATCGAGCTTGGCACCGAGGATCAGAAGGCGCGGCACATTCCGCGCATCGTGCGCGGCGAGGTGGCCTGGTGTCAGGGCTATAGCGAACCGAGTTCCGGCTCCGACCTTGCGAGCCTGCGCACCCGCGCCGAGGATGCGGGCGATCATTTCGTCATCAACGGCCAGAAAATCTGGACCTCTGGCGCGCAGTACGCCGACTGGATGTTCGCCCTAGTGCGAACAGACCCCGACGTGCCCAAGCACGTCGGCATCAGCTTCGTGTTGCTGACCATGGATCAGCCCGGCGTCACCGTGAAGCCGATCCGCCTCATCAGCGGCGAATCGCCCTTCTGCGAAACCTTTTTCGACAACGCCATCGCCCAGAAGGCCGACTTGGTGGGCGAACTGAACCAAGGCTGGACAGTCGGCAAGCGCCTGCTGCAGTTCGAGCGCGGCAGCATGGCGACGCTGGTCGGCGGCGCGGCCGCGGCAGACGCCGGCCCGAGCCTGGCCGGCGATGCCAAGAAGTACTCGGGCGAAGAGAACGGGCGCATTGCCGATGCCTCGCTGCGCCAGCGCATCGCCACCCACGAGATCAACGATCGCGCCTTCCGCCTCACCCAGCGCCGCACGGCGCAGGAGGCCGCCGACGGCAAGACCCCAGGGCCCGCCACCTCCATCTTCAAGATGTACGGCACGGAGCTCGAACAGAGCCGTGCCCAGCTTCTTGTCGAGATGCGCGGCAGCCTCGGCGTCGGCTGGTCTGGCGATGGCTTCTCGCCCCGAGAGATTGGCGAGACGCGCGGCTTCCTGGCCGGTCGCGCCGCCTCCATCTACAGCGGCAGCAACGAAATCCAGCGCAACATCATCGCCAAGCGGGTGCTAGGCCTGCCGGATTAGAGAAAAACCATGGACAACGTGCAGAACAAGGTCGCCGTCGTCACCGGCGCCGCCTCCGGGATCGGCCTCGGCATGGTACGGGCGCTCGCCGGCGCCGGGGTACACGTCGCCATGCTCGATGTTGAGGAAGGCGCCCTCGCGTCCGCCCATGCCGAGTTCGACACCGCCAATGTGGATGTGCAGCGCTTCGTCTGCGACGTAAGCGAGCGCGGCCAGGTGCGCGACGTTGCGGAATCGGTGCGGCGCCACTACGGCCGCGTGGACATCGTCTGCAACAACGCCGGTGTCGCCGCTGGCGGCCCCATCGACGAGACATCCGAGGACGACTGGGACTGGGTGCTCGGCGTCAACCTGCACGGCGTCGTCAACGGCATGCGCACGTACGTGCCCATCATCAAGGCTGGCGGCGAAGGCGGCCACGTGGTCAACACCGCGTCCATCCTCGGCCACTTCACCGGGCCCCGGCAGTCGATCTATGCCGCCTCGAAGTACGCCGTGGTCGCCATCTCCGAGGCCTCGCGGGAAGACCTTGCACCTTTTGGCATCGGTGTTTCGGCGCTGTGCCCCGGCATGATCGCCACCCGCATCCTGCGCTCGGAACGCAATCGCCCGGCGGCTTTGGCGCGCCCCTCATCCGGCATGTTCGAAGGCCGTGCCGAAGTCGAGCAGCGCTTCGCCACCGAAGGGCTGAACCCGAACGTGGTGGGCGAGCAGGTGCTCGAGGGCATCCGCCGCAACAAGCCCTTCATCTTCACCCACGCCTCGCTCGCCGACGGCATCCGGGCGAGGATGAAGACGGTGCTCGATTCGTTTGACGGGTCTGAGGTCGACTGAAGTTTCCAACCCCAGCGGGGAACGCTGGCGCCGCGAGACGTCCACCCACCGCACGCGGGCTTCTTTAACGCAAGCGGCGCGCGCCTGCCGGCGCGAACGAGAGCCTCAAGGGCCCTCCATTGCCTAAGGCCCGTCGCCCGGGTGGTCGATGGGCGTGGTCTTGGCGGGCGTCAGGCGGAAACGGCTTCGTCGCGGGTGTCGAAGATCTTGATGATCTGGTCGAAGCCGCTGATCTCGAACACTTCGCGGATCGGCGCCGAGAGGGAACAGAGGCAGAACTTGGCCTTGCGCTGGTCCAAGGACTTGGCGATCAGGAGCACGGCACGGAGCCCGGCGCTGCTGATGTAGATAAGGTCTGCGAGATCGATGACGACGCGCTCATCAGAGTCTTGGATCGCACCGATGAGGGAGTCCTGAAAGTCGGTCGCGTTGCGGCCGTCGATGCGGCCTTCCGGCATTGCGACCAAGGTTGTTCCGTTTCGCTCGGTGGAGATGTCCATTCGGGGAATCCTTGCCTGGCAAAGTGCAACCGCGACCGCGCCCTGCCAGACCTTCTGACGACGTGTGTCGCATCCCAATCCCTCGCGGGAAGGCGGCGCATTATAGCCATTTGCCTGCCCAATGAAACGGCAAGTGCCGAGCTTTGCCGCAGTTAGGAGGCTGTCGGACTTCGGACGGCGCAAGCCGGCCGAGTGCCGACAGGGTGATGGGGCGGCCTGGGCCGGGGCAAGAAGCGTTGTCCGAAGGCACGGTTCTTGTGGCGTTAGCTTCCGCCCTGCTATGACTTTACGCCGTCGAGATGCGGCACAACTCCGGCCGGGCCATCAGTCGGTTTCCACCTTGTCCCGATACTCGCAGAGATCCTCGATCACGCACGAACCGCAGCGCGGCCGGCGGGCGACGCAGACGTAGCGGCCGTGCAGGATCAGCCAATGGTGTGCGTCCACGCGGTATTCCGGCGGCACGAAGCGCATCAGCTTGTCCTCCACCTGCCGCACCGTCTTGCCGGGAGCGATGCGGGTGCGGTTGGCCACCCGAAATATGTGCGTGTCCACGGCGATGGTGGGCTCGCCGAACGCCGTGTTGAGCACGACGTTGGCGGTCTTACGGCCGACGCCCGGCAACGCTTCGAGCGCCTCGCGAGTGCGCGGCACCTCGCCGTCGTGCTCGGCGAGCAGGATCTCGCACATGCGCACGACGTTCTCGGCCTTGGTGTTGAAAAGGCCAATGGAGCGGATGTAGTCCTTGAGTCCCGCGACTCCGAGTGCCGCGATGGCCTCTGGCGTGTTGGCCACGGCGAACAGCGGCCCGGTTGCCCTGTTGACGCCCACATCCGTCGCCTGCGCCGAGAGGATCACGCTGACCAAAAGCTCGAACGGCGAGCCGAAGTTGAGCTCGGTGGTGGGTTTCGGATTCTCCGCCCGCAGCCGCTCGAATATCTCGCCTCGCTTTTGTCGATTCATCGCTGCAGCACCGCCTTCAGTTCCTACCCTTCATGCCGGACACGGTTCTCGAGGAACCTCTGCGCGAGGCGCGTCAATGCCAGCAACACCCCTGCCACCAAGAACGCTCCGGGAGCCATTGCCGCGAGTGGAAAGCCGAGCGCGAGGAATTCTCGCACCGCTCCCATCGCCAGCAATGCGAGCGCAAAGCCCGCCGCCGCGCCCGACGACGACACCAGTGCCCGAAGGATGCCACTTCGGGTGGCGCCGCCGCCGGTCTGAGACCGCTCGATGTGCGCCAGGATCATGCAGTTGGTGACGATGATCTGCACGAACAGGGCGATGCGCTGATAGAGCTCAAAGGCATACGCCTGCATGAGCAGCATGGCGACGGTGGTGAAGGTGGCGATGAGCAGCACGTAGCACGGCAGGCGCACTTGTGCCGGGATGATGCGGCTGAGCGCCGCCGCCAGCAGCGAGGAGCCGATCAGCACGCCGGCGCTCGCGACCGCAAGGCCAGCCGCGTTGGCGACCGTGTTCGACACCGCGAGCAAAGGACACAGGCCCAATAGCTGCACCGCCGCCGGATTGCGCTCGATTGCAGCGCGGGCGAAGGAGCCGAGGGCGGTCTCTTGGGCGGGGGCAGTCACGGTGCCGCTTCGCTCGGCCCGGGCGGACATGCGCTGGGCGCTTCCACGTGCCGCCGCCGGGTTGCGGTCACGCCGTCGATGACGGCGCGGGATGTGATGGTGGCGCCGGTCACCGCATGTACTTCCGCTTCCCCGACTCCGAATCCGGCCAGCCAGTCCGACTGCGGCAGCAGGATGTCCGCAAAGCCCGGGGTTTCCGCATGGTGCAGGACTCGTACGCCGGCAATGCGCCCGTCCTGGGCAAAGGCGACGATGTAGTCCACTTCTCCGCCATAGCCCCGAGTGGTGTCC
Organism: Gammaproteobacteria bacterium; assembly: GCA_028824555.1. Taxonomy (GTDB): domain Bacteria; phylum Pseudomonadota; class Gammaproteobacteria; order Pseudomonadales; family Azotimanducaceae; genus VXYL01. The sequence goes on from JAPPDJ010000050.1 coordinate 25,911, forward strand.
CGCCGCAGCACGAGGTCCCGCTCGCACAGCAGCAGCGAGTCGTCCGGCACTGTCGCCGCCACACCGGCAAGCTCTCGAACCACTTGCCGCTCCGCGGCCAGGGCGTTGGCGCGCACGCGCTCCTCGGTGAGCTGCTGAACCGCGGCAAGGACCGCGCCGGCGGCGGCCATGAGCGCAGCAGTCACAAACACGCCCTGAAGGGCTTGCCTAGCCTTCATCGACGGTTCCCCGGCGCTCTAGCGCATCGAGCGCGGGGGCCGCGAGGTTGCCGAGCAGCACGGCGAATGCGAGGCCGTCGGGATAGCCACCGTCGGCGCGGATGAGAAAGGTCACTGCGCCAATGCCGATGCCGAACAGCCATTGATGCGCCGCGCCGCGGGGAGCGGTGACCGGGTCGGTGGCGATGAAGAACGCGCCGAGCATGGTGGCGCCGCTGAACCAATGGAAGAGCGGCGAACCGAGGCTCTCGGAACTGCCGCCGTCGTGCAGCGCAAGTGCCGGCAGCCCCATCCCCAACAGCACCGCCAACGGGATGCGCCAGTGCACCACGCGTGTCGCCACGAGGTACAGCCCGCCGACGAGGGCTGCCGCGTTCACCCACTCGAACCCCCTGCCGCCGACGACGCCGAATGTCGCGGCGCGAAACGCCTCGTCCACCGTGTCCGCGCCGCGAAAGCGCAACGCGTCGAGGGCCGTGGCGCCGGTCTGGCCATCGACCCAGGTGAGGGCATGGGGCCATGCGACCAACACCGCCGCATAGCCGGCCATGGCGGGATTGAAGACGTTGCGGCCGAGCCCGCCGTAGGCCTCGCGGGCGAGGCCAAGCCCCACAAGCACTGCCACCGGTGTGATCCAAAGCGGGGCAGACGGCGGCACCGCGAGCGCGATGAGCAGGCACGTCACCGGCGCTGCGCCGTCCGCAAACACGCGCACCGGCAGCCCCCGGACGGCACGGGCACACCCTTCCACCACGGCACCGGCCCCCAGCGCCAGCGCGCAATGGGCGAGCGTGAGCGCACCGAATACGACCGTCGCCGTCGCGATGCACGGCACCAGTGCAACCACGACGCGGAACATGATGGCTTCGGTAGAAGCCGGCGGGCGTAGCAGGGACCCCACCACAGCCGCTGCCTTCATATGGAGCAAGCTGCGCAACCATATGCTTCCAGTTCGTTTTCTTCGTAGGGGCCCGTCTTCAGCGTACCGGTGGATTCGGCACCGGCCTCGTAGGGGCGGGGCTTGTCCCCGCCCGTCTTGAATGCACCGAGGAATTCGCCAAAGCACAGCAGTTCGCGCAAGCGAACTGCCAACGCGCCCGTCAGGGCGCGCCGGGATGGGACAAGACCGTCACCCACGGCCCATCCATCCGCAACGGCGAGCGTCGGTGAAGCCTGTTCCCTACGGTCCACGGCCTTGCGTCACTGGTTCCACGACCGACGCTGAGCCAAACGCTGCCGGCGGCGTTCGACGCTCGTGGCTGCCTGGCGCGCGAGCCGCTCTGTCCGCGCGTCGGAGCGCTCCCGCGCCTTGGCGGCGGCGGCGCTCCTCGCTCGCGCGGCGAAAAGCTCGCGCCTCGCACGCCGGAAGTCACCGAGGAGGTCGATGCGGCTTGGGCAGACGCTGGTGCAGGCGCGGCATTCGACGCAGCGCGCGAGCGAAGCATCCTCCCGGCCCGTCTCGATGGCTTCGTGCAGGCGGTCCGGGAGCAGTGCCACCGGACAGGCCGGCGCACAGCGGCCGCAGCGAATGCAGGGGAGCGCACCGTACACGCCGGCAGGGTCAGACATGGGCCGCTGGTGCATTTGCAGGGTGATCGCGCATCGCCATGTCGATGCAATCCACGGGGCACGCCGGCACGCACAGTTCGCAGCCGGTGCAGTGCTCCGGGAGGACCGCGTGCAGATACTTGGAAGCGCCGGCGATGGCGTCCACCGGGCAGGCGTCGAGACAGAGTGCACAGCCAATGCAGCGGGCAGCGTCGATGCGTGCGACGACTGCTTCCGGCTCGGCGAGCGTATCGCGCCCCGCTTCGCGCCCGAGCAGTTCCCGCAAGGCCGCAGCCGTGTCCGGTCCGCCGGGCGGGCAACGGTCGAGCGGCGCTCCCGCCACCACGGCTTCCGCGTAGGGACGACAGCCCGGATGGCCGCACTGGCCGCACTGCGTCTGCGGCAGGAGGGCGTCCACCGCGTCCACCAAGGTGTCCGCGTTGGTTGCAGCGAGTGGCGCAAGCAGGTGGCGGGCAAGCCATAGCGCCAAGGCAACCAGGACGCCGATGCCGCCTAGGGCCAGCGCCGCGATCATGAACCGATGCCCTTGAGGCCAAAGAGCGCGAGTGACATGAACCCCACAGTCACCAATGCCAAGGGTGGACCCCGGAAGGCGCTCGGCACGGCGGCGTCTACGATGCGCTCGCGCAGCGCCGCGAAGGCAACGATGGCGAGGCCGAAACCGAGGCCGGCACCGATCGCAAGGGTGAGCGTGTGGAGCAAGCCAAAGTCGCGCTCCACCGCAATCAATGCCACGCCCAGGACGGCGCAATTCGTCGTGATCAGCGGCAGGTAGATTCCCAGCAAGCGGTGCAGCACAGGGCTTGCGGCGCGCACGAACGCCTCGGTCAATTGCACCGCGGCGGCGATCACAACGATGAAGGCGATGACGCGCAGGTACTCGATCCCAAGCGGAGCGAGCAGCCAGGTGTGTACGGTCCAAGTTCCGAGTGCGGCGACGCAGAGAACGAAGGTCGTCGCCAGCGTCATCGGCACTGCGGTTTGAAGGCGCGCCGACATGCCGACAAAGGGGCACAGGCCCAAGAACTGCACCAGCACGAAGTTGTTGACCAGCGCCGCCGAGAGCAGGAGCAGGAGCAGGTCGGTCACGTCAAGCCGGCGCAGCAGCAAGACGCTGCACCCGAACCCGAACGGGCTTCGGGAGAACGCAGCGTGCCTTCCTCCGGAGCCCATCCAATGCCGTTGTGGTCATGGCGAACTGTCCGGCAGGTCGCTAGCGCACGACCATGCCCGGTTTGGCGCCGGGGTCTGGCGCGAGGAGGAAAATCTCCTTGTCGCCCTCGCCGGCCGCGAGCACCATGCCCTCAGAGGTGCCGAAGCGCATCTTGCGAGGGGCGAGGTTAGCAACGACGACGGTGTGCCGACCGACGAGGTCCCGAGCGTCGTAGGCCGACTTGATGCCCGAGAAAACGCGACGTTGATGGTCGCCGAGGTCCAGCGTGAGTTCGAGCAGCTTGTCCGCGCCCGCAACCGGCGCCGCGGCCGCGATCCGGGCAACGCGCAGATCCACCCTCAGGAACTCGTCGATGGAGATGGTGTCGCTGTCGCTCGCTTTGGCGTCGGCAGCGCCCGCTGGCGGCTGCTCCTCCTTCGCCTCGCCGCGGGTCGCTTCCACGACCCGGTTAAGCGCCTTGCGATCCATGCGCTGGAACAGCGGCTGAAAGGCTTCGATGCTGTGCCCGCGCAGCGGCTCGGCCGCATCCTCCCAAGACAAAGGCGGCACGCCCAGGAATGACTCCGCCCGCTCCGCCATCGCCGGCAGGATTGGCTTCAAGTACACCGCCAGCGCCCGGAAGACGTTGATGCCGAGGGAGCACACCTCGTGCGCCTCGCCGCGCCGCTCCGGGTCCTGCACCGCCTTCCACGGCTCGTGCGCGGCGATGTGGCGGTTGGCGCGATCCGCCAGTGCCGTGATCTCACGCACCGCCCGCCCGACGTCGCCGCGTTCAAACAGTTCCGCAAGACCATGCCTGGCGTCCGACACCTCGCGCCAGAGCGCCTCGTCGTGAATGCGCTCGGTGAGGGTGCCGCCGAAGCTCTTGCCGATGAATCCGGCGCAGCGGGAGGCGATGTTGACGACCTTGCCCACTAGGTCCGAGTTAACCCGCTGGACGAAGTCGTCGAGGTTGATGTCCATGTCGTCCGTGTTCGCCGCCATCTTGGTGGCGAAGTAGTAGCGCAGGTACTCGGGGTCGAGGTGGTCGAGATAGGTGGCGGCATTGATGAAGGTGCCCCGCGACTTCGACATCCGGGCGCCGTCCACGGTGATGAAGCCGTGCACGTGCACCCTGGTGGGGGTGCGGAAGTCCGATTGCGACAGCACCGCCGGCCAGAACAGGCAGTGGAAGTTGACGATGTCCTTGCCGATCACGTGATGCACCTCGGCCTCGCTGTCCGGGCGCCAGAAATCGTCGAAGTCGAGCCCCTCGGTGCGCTCGCAGAGGTTGGCGAAGCTCGCCATGTATCCCACCGGCGCGTCCATCCAGACGTAGAAGAACTTGCCGGGAGCGCCGGGAATGGGGAAGCCGAAGTACGGTTCGTCGCGGCTGATGTCCCAGGCCTTGAGGCCGCCGTCAAGCCATTCCGCCAGCTTGTTCGTCACCTCCGGCTGGACGGCGTCACTCGTGGTCCACTCGCGCAGGAACGACTCGAACTTGGCCAAGTCCACGAAGTAATGCTCCGAACGGCGCAGTTCCGGCTCGGCGTCGGACAGCACCGAGCGCGGACTGCCCAGATCCACCGCGTCGTACGTGGCGCCGCACACATCGCAGTTGTCGCCGGGCTGATCCTCCGCGCCGCAGCGAGGGCAGGTGCCGCGCACCTGCCGATCGGCAAGGAAGAGACCCCGCTCCGGGTCGTAGAGCTGCTCCACCTCGCGCGTGAACGTGTAGCCGCGTTCGGCCAGACGGGTGTAGATCAGGCTCGAATAGTGTTCGTTTTCCGGCGAGTGGGTAGAGTGGTAGTTGTCGTGGCTGATGTGGAAGCGCTTGAAGTCCGCCTCGTGCTCGCCCCGCAGCCGCTCGATCAGCGCCTCGGAGGTCACGCCCTCGCGTTCGGCGAGCAGCATGGTCGCCGTGCCGTGCGCGTCGTCGGCACAGACGTAAGTGCACTCGTTGCCCATCATGCGCTGGAACCGCACCCAGATGTCCGTCTGGACATGCTCGAACAGATGTCCGAGATGGATCGCGCCGTTGGCGTACGGCAGCGCACTGGTGACAAGGATTCGACGCATGACGGGAGCCTCAGCGAGGCGCAATCGTTTCGGGCGCGCACTATAGCCGCCTTCTAAGTGTCGTTACACCACGTCTTCCCGGTCGAACACCCGCTTCTGCAAACGCCGGTGCAGTTCCACGAGGTCTTCCGGGTCGGCAACGAACGGCATCGGGCCCTTCGGGGCATGGCGTTCCGGGTACCAGCGCAGAAACGGCAGATAGTTGCGGGCGACGCGACAGTCGCGTTTGGCCGCGCCACTCAGGGGCGAGGCGTAGCGTTCGAGCGCGAGCAGGATGCGGGCCACGGCAATGCGGCGGGCCACGTCCTTGGAACGCGGGTTGCCACGCACTTCGTTGCGGTACTCGGTGTGCAGTTCCCGGTGCAGCATCGATAGTGGGTCGCGCCGCCGACACGCGCGGCTCTGGTGGAAGTCGTTGCGCAAAGCGGCATCGATCAGTGCCAGGAGCTTGAAGGCGTGGTCCTGGCGGGTCTCTTCCACCAAGGTGCCGCACATGGCGTCGCGCTCCCTTGGCGTGAGATACAGGAAGTGGTTTTCGTCGAGGCCGCGGATGCACCGCAGCGCGAACAGATAGTCGTCGATCAGCGACTCTACGGTGATTTCGTGCATGGCATTTCCCGACAGTGGGTGGCGGCGTTCTACGGCGCTGCCTCCTAACGGATAAACCCAACCAGGAAATCGTGGAAGCTGTCGCGGTTGAGCTTCCACGTCAGCGGCGGCCCGGTGCGTTCCTCCCGTCGGGCGAAGCACCACTCGCCGTCGCGCCGAATCAGCATGGCGAGACAGGCGTTGATGGACATGACATCGATGCGACCGTCGGCGCCGAGCACATGCCGTGCCACCGGAACGAGACTGAGCACCCGCTCATCGACGAACACGAGCCGCACGCCCTCGGCCTCGTAGTCGCCAAGCAGCTCTTCGTGGATCGGCGTCGCCACGAAGCTCACATCCACATAGCCCTTGGTCTCGAGCGGTCGCAGCCAGTCGGCGATGCGCCTGGCAATCGCCCGGCACTCCAGAACCCAGCGCTCGCGAACGCCAGCGTGGCCGGCAAGATTGCGACGGCGCTCATCCAGCCGCCGCTGGAGCAGTCTTTCGAGTTCGGTCATGGCGCACTCCAAGGTGGTTTGGAGCCGCCGATTGTGGCTCGGTCACGGGCCGCGGTATGTAGGCCAACCCGGTCGGGTCTTGTAGGAAATCGACGCTTCGGCGCGTCAGCAATCGCCTACACAGACGGCTTGCCCGGTGCCGAGTCCATCGGTGAGTTCAAGACACATTCCCCGTAGGGGACGGGCTTGTCCCGTCCCGTCTTCAATTCAAGATGGGCCTCGTGAGGGGTCGGGTCCCATGTCGAGTCCGTCGGTGCATTCAACACGGGCGGGGACGAGCCCGACCCTACGGGGGCAAGGTTCGCGCTAGCCGTCACCAACTGCGGGCCAGGCCTTGCTCCGCGAGTTCCTTCCACAGGGCGTCTGGGATGGCTGCGTCGATGAAGCCGAGGTTTTGCTCCACCTCCGCGTGCGCCCACACGCCGGGGATAACCGCAGCCACCGCCGGATGGCGGAGTGGATATTGCAGTGCCGCCGCGCGCGGGTCCACGCCGTGCCGCTCCGCGGTGCGGCGAATGGCTTGCGCCCTGTCGTAAAGCTCGTCCGAGGAGGGCTTGTAGTCGTAGGTGGCGCGGCGGCGGTCGTCAGTGGCGAGGATGCCGGAGTTGTACGGCCCGCCGATGATGATGGAGACGCCCCGCTCGACGCATTTCGGCAGGAACGAGTCCAAGGGTTCCTGTTCGAGCAGCGTGAAGCGTCCGGCCAGGAGGAAGCAATCCACTTCGAAGCGGTCCATGACTTCGCTGCACACCTGCCACTCGTTGACGCCGAGGCCCACGGCCCGCACCACGCCTTGGTCGCGCAGTTCGCACAAGGCCGGCAAGGCGCCTTGCACTGCAGCGTCGAAGACGCCGGCTTGGGCGTCGCCGTGGGTCCACACGTCAATGTCGTGACAGAGGGCAATGTCGATGCGGTCCAGGCCAAGGCGCGTCAGGCTCGCATCGATGGACCGGCGCACCCCTTCGTAGCTGTAGTCGTAGCGGATGGCGAAGGGTTCGTTGTCACGCATCCCGGCGTAACGCTCGCCCTGTGCTGCCGGGACGAGCAGCCGCCCGACCTTGGACGAGAGCGTGAACTCGTCCCGCGGCAAGGTCGCAAGCGCAGCCCCGAGCCGCCGTTCGCTCAGGCCGTGGCCGTAAAGCGGCGCGGTGTCGAAGTAGCGAATGCCGCCTTCCCAGGCGCGGTGGACGATGGCCGATGCGTCCGCCTCGGCAAGCCGATCCCCCACCGCCCCAAGCGGAGCGCCGCCGAAACCGAGCTTGGTGACTTGCGTTTGCGTTTTGCCGATGCGCCTCGCTTCAATCATGCGTGCCTCCTTCGCTTGAGGCGCCATGTTGCCAGATGCCGGTGCGATGGGGCGAGCGAGGAGGTAAGCGCTGCAGAAGCGGCGCTTGCGCCGGAGTTGAGAAGCCTCCCTCCTGACAGGGAGCTTCGTTCGAGGATTGGGGTGTACGGGGGTTGGGTCGGCGGCCCCCCCTCCGAGAAAAGCGAGGACGCCTTTCTCGACTCCCCCGCGAGGGGGGAGTGACGGGTGGGGGCTCCGTCCCGGGTCGGGGGGCGTACGGCCCTCGCACCCCCAACAACGTCGATGGCGCGCACTTTCCTGTCACTCCCCCCTCGAGGGGGAGTCGAGAAACGGCGTTCCTCGCC
>JAPPDJ010000116.1 GCA_028824555.1 Gammaproteobacteria bacterium
CAGCCGTTCCTTGCGAGCGCTGTCGATCGGCTTCGTCGCGTTGGGCGCGTGGGCCGTTCGAGCCCGCCATTAGCCAGGAATGCCCCATTGCGGACGACGATCCACTCATGTGCCAGCAGTTCGCGCCAGCGAACTGCCGACGCGCCCGCAAGGGCGCGCTAGCTGTGACCTTCCAGTAGGTTGTTCATCCGAGCCACTTGCCCGAAGCTAGGTGTTTTGGGCAACTGGCCACAGGAGTGAACTCGGATGAACGTGCACAAGAATGCCCGCCTGACGCCGAAAGGTCGAGAGATTCTGGTTCGGCGGATCGAGGAGGAGGGTCTGCGCGTCGCGGAGGCCGCGCAGGCGGCCGGAGTCAGCGAGCGCACGGCGTACAAGTGGCTGAAGCGCTTTCGCGAGGAGGGCGTGGCGGGACTGGGTGACCGCTCGTCGCGCCCGCATGGGTGCCCGCACGAGACCGACGGCGGTCGCCGGGCCGAGATCGAGTCGCTGCGGCGCCGGCGGCTGACGTACCGGGAGATCGCCGAGCGCGTCGGCGTCGGCACGGGCACCGTGTCGCGCGTCCTGCGCCGGGCCGGCCTGAACCGTCTGCCGCTGCTCGATCCGCCGCCGCCCGTGCAGCGCTACGTCTGGGACCGACCCGGCGACATGCTGCACCTCGACATCAAGCGGCTCGGACGCTTTCGCCGCCCTGGCCACCGCGTCACCGGCAACCGCCGGGTCGACTCGCGCAAGGCGGGCTGGGAGTACGTCCACGTCGCGATCGACGACGCGTCCCGGGTCGCCTTCGCAACCATCGCCGACGACCAGGACGCCAACAGCGCCTGCCAGGCGCTGCTCGCCGCCGTCCGCCGCTACCGCGACCTCGGCGTCACCTTCCGCCGCGTCATGACCGACAACGGCTCCTGCTACGTCTCCCGCCGCTTCGCCACGCTTTGCCGGCGCCTGAGGCTCCGCCACGTGCGCACCCGCCCCTACACGCCCCGCACCAACGGCAAGGCCGAGCGCTTCATCCAGACCGCCCTGCGCGAGTGGGCCTACGCCCGCGCCTACGACGACTCCCATGTCCGCGCCCGGCGCCTGCCCGAGTGGCTCCACCGCTACAACTGGCACCGACCCCATGCCAGCCTCGGCTACAGACCCCCCATGGAGACCCTCAAACTGAACAACCTGGTGGCTGTACACAGCTAGCGCGCTCTACGAGCGCGTCGGCAGTTGCTCCGCAACTGCTGGCCTACGGGTTCGCTTACGCTCACCCTCCGGCTAGGAGCCAGCGCCGTTTTCTACGGCGCAGCCTCCTAGCGGGCTGAGGTTTCCATTAAAGCAGCATCGACGGGTGCAGACATCGGTTCCTCAGTGGCTTCGGGCGCGGCGGTGCCTTCGATGTCCTCGGCGAATATGGAGACGAAATCCACTTCCGGCTCGTCGTAGGTGCCGCCGATGCGGTACTTGCCGCTGGTGAGTCGGCTGAGCGGCTCGCGCAGAAGCTGGCCGCCAACCAGCACGCCCACCGCACCGGCAGGGTTCGCGAGGGCGATGAAGGCTGCATACCAAGGCAGGCTTTGGTGCAAGGGGAGCGTGACGATCATCTCGTTGTCGAGCTCGCCGGTGTCGAGATCGACCGTGCCGTTGATGCGAAAGCTCGAACCCGTGCCGGCGATGCTCGCTGGCTCCTCGAAGTGGGCAAGCCCGTCGTCGAGGGCGAGCTGCATGCGCACCTCATCGAAGCCGATGCCCTCGCCGAAGACGTCCGAGAAGTCGAGGTTGAGGCGCTTGGCAATGGTCCAGAAGTTGACCAGGCTCATGATGCGCGTGGCACCGGAACCGGTATCGACATCCACGAAGCGGCCGCTGTCGAGATCGAGCCTGGCGTCTCCGGAAAGGTGGGCGAGATTGAACATGAGCGGCGAGCCGGGCCACGACAGCCGCCCCTGCATGGCGAACGACTCGCTCTCAACGCTCGGCGCGAAGTCCCACTGCGGCAGCACCTCGGCGACATTGCCGGCGCCAACGACCCCGACGAACTCCGTCGTGTTGCTCGCCCGCGACCAATGCAGCGGCTCCGTCACTTCCACCTCGAGGCCCCGCACCTCGGCCGAGAGGTCCACCAGCGAAACACCCTCGGCGCTGCTGCGCAGGTTGAAGCGCCAACTGCCGTAGTCGTCCTCTCCCACGTGGACGCTTTGGATGTTGACATCGGCATCTGGCAGGTCGTCCATGACGGCCACCGTGAGCGGGTCGGATTCGTCCTCCTCTTCGCCGGCCGGCAGACGAATCGATGCCAGGTTCACTTGCCAGGGGGCATTGCCGGTGCGGGCAAAGGTCCCCTCTGCCTCATCCGACCGCAGCGTGAACGTCGACTCGCTGCCGATGGTTTGGCCGGAAACCACCACGTCGTCGAGCGCGAACTGGCCGAGGTCCAGCCGCGCAAGACGCAGTTCCCTCGCCTCCCAGTCCGGCAGCGCGGCAATCGCCTCCGCCGCGAAGGGCACGGCCCCCAGTGAGCCTTGAAGGATGACGCGGTCGGCGGTGGCGTCCGCGATGGGTGCCGGGGCGCCTATGCCCAGCGCGCCACGCAGCAGTCCGTCGTCGACGACATGCAGCCAGCCAGAGAGGGCAAGATCGTGGCCGCCGGCCGTGGCCGTGGATGCTGCCTCACCGGCCGCTTCGCTCGCCGCGGGGTCATTCGCATAGCGCAAGTTGACGGCGCGGTAGCCGTCGAGGAGTTGTGCAGTCAAATGCAGTTCCCGCGCCGTCTCCGCTGACTTGCCAAGCGGCGCCGGCAAGTCCAGCGCAACGCCCTTAAGGTCGCTCCGCACCGTCAGTTCGGGTGCCCTGCCGGCCTCGGGGAAGGCGGTAAACGTGGCATCGAAGCCGAACTCGCCCACCACGACCGGCGGCGGCTCGACTTCGAGCAGTGCCGCCGCATCTCGAACGGTGGCTGCGCCCCGCACGTCGAAGCGGATGGCGTGGTCGCCCCCATCGCCTTCGGTCTCGCTGGCGACGACCATCGTCACCGGCTTGCCGAACAGCTCTCCCGCAAGGCCGTCGGCGCGGGCAACATCGGGCAGACGCAGCGAGACATGCCCCACCATGTCATCGAAGGCAAGGCCAAGGCTGCCAAGGTTGACGTCCGTGCCCATGAGGTCCAGCTCGATGTCCAAGGCTTGTTCGATCGGCGAGGAACCTGGCACTGGCTCACCGAGCGGTATGGCGAGCGAGGCCATTACGGCGACGTTGCCGGTCGCGCTCCACTCGTCGTGCAGGAAGTCAGGGCGGTGCCGCTCCGGCATGGCGCGCAGGAACGCGAGCAGTTCGTCGGCGTCGTGCTCGGCGGCGAAACGAACCCGGACGAGGTCGCCCGACGCAGGCACGCGTACATCCGCCGACTTCAGCCGCGCACCGAACACCGTCGCATCGCCCTGCACCACGACGCCGCCCGGCGTGATGGTGACGCGTCCATCGAAGTCTCGCGCTTCGGGCCATTCCGGGTCATACGCGACGGTCGCGTCCTGCACGCCCGCCCGTAGTTCAAACCGACGCGAGAGCAAGCCGTGAACCGGTCGGGCACGGCTGTGCCACAGCAACCGGCCATTGTGCAGCACGCCGCCACCGACGGCGCTCCGCAGCCAGCTGCGTGTCGCCGCCGGCAGCTTGCGAGGGATGTAGGAGAAGGCCGATGCCACATCGGCGCGATCGATGACTCCTTCAATCAGCACCCGCGTCTCGCCCTCGCTGCCATCGTGGGCAAGGGCAAAGCCACCCCGGGCCTGCACATCGGCGGTGGCGGCTTCGATGCCCGATCCGCGCAAATGCAGATGGCCGCCTCTCACCCAAAAGGTGAGTTCGCCCACCGCGCGCTGCAGGCGCCAGGAGCCCGCAAAATGGTCCGTGAAGCCGATTTCGAGGCCATCGCGCGCTCGCACCGCGACACGTGCCGCACCCTCTTCCACCACACCGACCAGACGGCCGTCCGCGCCAGCCACCGCTGGTGCGCCACGGTAGCCGGCCAAGCTAAGGTCCTCCGCCTGCGCCATCCAGGCAACGTTGCCGTCGGTGGCCAAGCGAGCCCGCACCGCGCGCAGGCGCCCTGTGGGTGCAGGTCCTCGCAGCCATGCCGCGGCAGCGTGCGGGCCGAGGATCAGCGCGCCCATGCGTGCCAACTCGGCAAGGTTCAGTTCCGGGCTCCAGATGTCGATCCCGTCGCCATCGATGGCAAAGCCACCGCCGAGCGCAAGCGACTGGTTGCCGATAGTCACGCGCATCTGATCGATGCGGCCCCGCCGGTGCTCGCCTTCGCCTCCGGAAACGCTCCACGCCGACAGTTGCGCGGTTAGGTCCAGGGCCCCGCCCGGGGTTTTCGCATCGCTCACATCTAGGCGAAGGCGCGCCTGCCCCGAGCCCTCGTCCCGGCGCCAAGTGCCGATGGCGTTGATCTCGGCATCCCCCGCCAGCGACATTGCCTCGGTGGCCAAGCGGGAGGCGATCAGGCGACCATGGCCATCGCCGCCGCTCCTCACCTCCCCTTCCAGCAACAGGCCGCAACTGTCGCAGGCACCCGGCGGCGTCAACGTCAACGACAGCAGATGGCGGTTGTTGTAGTTGCTGCCGAGCCAAGCGAGCCGCCCGAGTTCCTGCACGTGCCCCGCCTCAAACATACGCAGGCGCAACGTCACCTTGACCGCATCGCTGTACGCCGCAAGGGTGGCAAAGTCGAAGTCGAGCGGCTGCGTGACTCCCCGCAAGCGCCAGCCCAGCCCGTGGCGTTCGAAATCGACGGTGCCGTCCGCCACCGCAAGGTGACGGGCGACGACGCGGTTTCGCCAAAGGCTCTCCAAGATATCTAGCTCGAAGCGCACGTCGTGGAGTTCGCCCGACGCAAAGCGAATGTGGCGCACCGCAAAGCCCGGGTTGATGCCGTGCCATCGCCCTTCGATGCCGTGCACCTCGGCGCCGACGTCTTCGAGCCACCCATTGAGTTCCGGCTCGAAGGCCGGCAGCAAGGACACGGCGGCGCGACCAGCAAGCTGCGTCAGCGCCAGCAACACGGCCACGACCGTCGCCGTGGCGGCAAAGGATGCCAGCGTCCACTTCATGGCGCCGCCCCGCCGACGGCGGTGTCGGCGCGCCTTCGGCCCTTGCCGCGACAGACCGGACAACGCCGCTCGAGCTGCTCGGCGAGGCTGGGGCCGCTGCGGCGGCGACTTAGCTCGACCAATCCCAAGGGCGACACGCCCGAGACGCGAGTCGCGGCAGGGTCGTCTGCCAGGCCCGCGCGCAATGCGTCCAGCACTTCTCGCCGGTGCCTGCGGCTCGGCATCTCGACGAAGTCGATGACGACGATGCCGCCGACGTTGCGCCGTCGCAGCTCGCACGGCAACGCCTCGGCCGCCTCGCGATTGACGCGCGCCACGTCGTCATCGCCGGCCACGGCAAAGGCGCCGGAGTTGACGTCCACCGTGGTCATCGCCTCGGTGGCTTCGATGACGAGATGACCGCCGCAGGGCAGCGCCACGCGGGGATTGAGCGCCGCGTCGATAGCGCGCTCAACGCCGGCGGACTCAAACAGCGATGGCGGACCCTCATGCAGGGCAAGGCGGGAGACGAGTTCCGGGGCGTGTTGGCGCATGTACCGTTGGATTTGCCCAAACGTGCTTGGTTCGTTCACCGCCACTGCACCTTCGTTCGGCGCCAGATCGCGCACTGCCCGGAGCGGCAGGGGCAGATCTTGATGCAGCACTTCACCGACGCGGACACGGCCGCGCGCCTCCTCCACGTCAGCCCAAAGCGACAGCAGATGTCCGAGCTCCGCCTCGATGGCGTCCCCTCCTGCGCCCTGGGCGGCGCTGCGGATGATGCATCCGTGGGACGTGCCGAGGGACTCGCGTGCCCTTTGCGTCAGGGCCCTGAGGCGCCCTTGTTCGGTGGCATCGCCGATGCGCTGGGAAATCGCCACCCGGTCCTGACTCGGAAGAATCGCCAAGTGCCGCCCTGGCAGGGTCGGCCGCATGGACAGGCGCGCGCCCTTGTCCCGCACAGGGTCGCGGATCACCTGCACCAGCACGTGCTCGCCGACGTGCAGCGCATCGGCAATGGCGCGGCCCGCGATTGGGGTCTCGCGCACATGCAGCATGCCGGGCCTTTCGAGCCCCAGTTCCACAAACGCCGCCTTGAGGCCTGGAACCACCCGCCGCACGCGGCCGCGACGAATGCTGCCGACGAGACTCGCCGCGTCGGCTCGCTCGATCTGCACCTCGACCACCGCTTCGCCGGGCCCGTCTCTACCATTGCCGGCCCCTTGCAGGAGCGCGACCCGTGCGTCACACCCGCGGTCCTCGATCAAGAGCCGCCCGGTCACTCGCCCTGGCCCTGCAACTGACGAGCGCTTCGGCAGTTGCTTCGCAACTGCGGGCCGCAGGGTTCGCGTGCGCTCACGACTCCAGCTTCGAGCCCGCGCCGTTTCTACGGCGCTGCCTCCTCGCGCCGCGAAAACGCCAGGTTTCCACGCCGAGTTCGGTGAGCAGCCGTTCGAGTTCGTCGAGCGGCAGTCCGACGACGGCGCTCGGGCTGCCCTCGATGGCGCGCACGAAGATCGCGCCCAATCCTTGCAGGCCGTAGCCACCGGCCTTGTCACGCGGCTCGCCGGTAGCCCAGTAGGCTGACATCTCGGCTTCAGGCACGTCGCGCAATGTCACGTGAGCTTCCGCCAAAGCTGTTCGGGACCGTTCCCCGGCAACCACCGCGACGCCAGTGAGCACCCGATGGCAACCGCCGGCGAGGGCGCGGAACATGGTGAGGAAGTCGTCCCGACCGGTAGGCTTGCCAAAGACATCGCCACTCGACGACACGACGACGGTGTCAGCGCCCACCACCACGACCCGACGATCGTCCTGGGCGGAGCACGCAGCCTCGCCGGCCACCGCACGGGCCTTGCCGAGCGCGAGCCGCAGCACGAGATCGCTGGGGGTCTCCCCGGGATGGGGCGACTCGTCGATATTCGCCGGCGAGATGCGAAAGTCGAATCCCGCCTGCCGCATCAGGTCTCGCCGGCGGGCCGAGGCGGAGGCAAGCACGATGTGCGTCTTCATCGCACCGGGAACCGTCGTCGCAAGGCCGCAAGCGCCAGCGCCAAGAGCGGGAACAAGAGCGCAGTGACGCCAGGCGCGGCGAGGAACCACAGCGACGGCGTGGTGCCGAGCGCAAGCACCCGCGCCACCTCCCGCACGAGGGCTGCCAGGAGCAGTACCACCAAGGCGACGCCAGCCCGCTGCAGCACCGAGTAGAGACGAATGCGCTCGTGCAGGACATGGCCGCTGAAAACGGCTCCGGCCATGCAAGCGCCGTTGAGGCCCAGCGGGTCGCCAACGAGGACATCGACCACGAAACCAAGCAGCCAAGCCTCTACCAGCCCCGTCCGGTCGGAGGCGGCAAAGCTCCAATAGAACAACACGGCGACGATCCAGTCGGGGCGGAGGTGGCCGGCCCAGTCGGGAACCGAGGCGGGAAGATGCATCACGCTCGCCAGCATGGCGACTAGCAAAGTCGCGAAGATCAGCCAGCCGCCGCGGCGCGGACTCATGCGTCGCCCTCACGCACCACCAGCACGTGACGGGAACGGTCGAGGGCCGCGCTCGGCATCGCCTCCACCCGGGCAAAGTCGTCGCCGGGGTCGCGCACCACCGACTGCACGATGCCCACGGGATAGCCGAATGGAAAGCGTCCACCGAGACCGGAACTCACGAGCAGGTCGCCCGGAACGATGTCGGATGCAATGGGCACGCTCTCGAGCGTCAGGCGGTCGAACGCGCCGGTGCCGGCGGCGATGGAGCGCAGGTTGCTGCGATTAACGTGCACCGGCACCGCATGCGTGGTGTCGGAAATCAGCAGCACCCTGCTCGTGCTGGCCGCCGACTGCACCACCTGCCCGAATAATCCGCCGGAATCCACCACCGCCTGCCCTGTGCTGACGGAATCGCCGAGCCCCTTGTCGATCACCACCTCGTGCCGGGCGGGATTGGGCAGGATGGCGATGATCTCCGCCACCAGCACTCCCTCGGGCAGGCTTTCCGTAGAGCCAAGCAATGCTCGCAGACGGTCGTTTTCCGCCACAAGGCCCTGGTAGAGGCCCGCGGTTCGCCGGAGTTCAACGAGTTCCGTCTCGAGCCGTTCGACGTCGCCGCGCAATCGAGCATGGGTGGAGAACAGCCGATCCAGGCGGCTCCCCAAAAGGTAGGGGGACTCGGCAACGTAGTAGAGGGGGGAGACTCCAGCGGTCAGTGCGCCGCGCAAGGGCTTCAGGGTGGTTGTGCCACCGTCCACCGCGACCAGCGCGCCCGAAGCGACGCAAAGCCCGGCCAAGACGTAGCCGGAAATGCTTCTGCGAACAAACAGGCTCTTGATGGCAACACCCGGCTTGGGATGGTTAACGGAACGCTGAGCGAGGGATCGAGGGCGCCTCCGGCTTGGGCTGCGTTTGGAGTCTAGGTGGAGAGCAGATCGGCGGTGGCGTTGCGGTCCATCATGTCGAGCGCCATGCCGCCACCGCGGGCGACGCAGGTGAGCGGGTCTTCGGCGATGATGACCGGCAGGCCGGTTTCCTCCTTCAGCAGCACGTCAAGATCCTTCAGCAACGCGCCGCCACCCGTGAGCACGATGCCGGTTTCCGAAATGTCGGCCGCGAGTTCCGGCGGCGTCCGCTCGAGGGCATTCTTCACTGCCTGGACAATGATGGAGAGGGGCTCCTGCAAGGCTTCGAGCACCTCGTTGCTGTTCAGGGTGAAGCTGCGCGGCACGCCTTCGGCGAGGTTGCGGCCACGCACGTCCACTTCGTTCACCTCCACTTCCTGCGGGTAGGCGACGCCGATTTCCTGCTTGATCCGCTCGGCCGTGGCCTCGCCGATGAGGCTGCCCTGGGTGCGGCGCACGTAGGCGATGATGGCGTCGTCGAAGCGGTCGCCACCGACTCTCACGGTGTCGGAATACACCACGCCGTTGAGCGAAATGATGGCGATTTCCGTAGTGCCGCCGCCGATGTCC
This sequence comes from Gammaproteobacteria bacterium, assembly GCA_028824555.1. Classification (GTDB taxonomy): domain Bacteria; phylum Pseudomonadota; class Gammaproteobacteria; order Pseudomonadales; family Azotimanducaceae; genus VXYL01. Next base: position 9,037 of record JAPPDJ010000116.1, read on the forward strand.
ACCACCATCGTGCCAACCGCCTCGTGGACCGGCAGCCCGGCACCGATGGCCGCCGCCATGGGTTCCTCGATCAGGCGCACCTCGCGCGAGCCAGCCCACTGCGCCGATTCGCGAATGGCGCGGCGCTCGACTTCAGTGGACTTGCAGGGAACGCAGATGAGCACGCGCGGACTGGGGCGGATGAGTGCGTCGTCATGCACCCGATGGATGAAATAGCTGAGCATTTTTTCCGTGACGACGAAGTCGGCGATCACGCCGTCCTTCAAGGGCCGGATGGCCGTGATGTTGCCGGGCGTTCGACCTAGCATGCGCTTGGCCTCGATGCCCACCGCCGCCACCTGCTTCTGCGCACCGTTGTTGCGGATGGCGACGACCGACGGCTCGTTCAGGACGATGCCCTGTTCCTTGACATAGATGAGCGTGTTGGCCGTGCCAAGGTCGATTGACATGTCGCGCGAGAACAGTCCGCGCAAGCCCTTGAAGATCACGGAATCGCCACGCCCCGACTTGAAAGGCGAACCTTACCACGCTTGCCACGCTAGCGGGTGCGCCGATTGGTGCGGGCGGTGTCTTTGTGCACAGCGCCTCGGCTCCTCTGGAGGGAGTGCGTCCCGCCCTCCAGAGCGGTGCCGAGCGGCATCGGGGGAGGTGCCACACTCGATATGGTCTTAAGCGCCGGCGGGTTGTTTACGGGGCCGCTTTCGCCTTCAATTGCGGCGCACAGAAGGAGCGATTGCGGCAAGATGGATTCGGAGACGGTAGAAAAGCTGCTACGGCTGTCCGCGCTCGAGCTCGACGAGGACGGGCGGGCGCGGCTGCTCCGCGACTTGGGCCGGATCGTTGCACTCATCGACGAGATGCAATCGGTCGACACCGAGGGAGTGGCGCCTTTGGCGCATCCGCTCGATGCCGTGCAGCCGCTCAGACCCGACCGAGCCGACCCCAACGTCGACCGGGCGACGCTGCAGCAAGGTGCTCCCGCCACGCGGGACGGTCTCTACCTGGTGCCGCGCGTTGTCGAATAGCATGGCAGGCGATGCGTTCGCCACGCTTTCCGAGCTTCGCACGGAGCTGGCCGCGCGGCGAGTTGGCGCGGTGGAACTGGCAGAGGCGTGTCTGGACCGAATCGCCGCCGAGGCGCATCTGAACGCTTTCGTCTCGACGTGCCCCGAACGCGCCTTGGCCCGTGCCAAGGCCGCCGACCGCCGCATCGCCAAGGAAGGACAGACGGCGCTCGTCGGCCTCCCCTTCGCGCACAAGGACATCTTCTGTGTGCAAGGGCTTCCCACCACCTGCGCCTCCAACATGCTGGCGAACTTCGTCGCCCCCTACGACGCCACCGTTGCGGCACGAATGGACGCCGCCGGTGCCGTGCTCGTGGGCAAGACCAACATGGACGAGTTCGCGATGGGCTCGTCGAGCCAGACAGGACATCTCGGCTCGGTGCGAAATCCGTGGGACACGGGCCGTGTCGCTGGCGGCTCCTCCGGCGGCTCGGCGGCGGCGGTGGCCGCAGGACTCGTGCCCGGCGCCACCGGCACCGACACCGGCGGTTCCATCCGCCAGCCAGCGGCCTTTTGCGGCATATCCGGCCTCAAGCCCACCTACGGCCGGGTGTCGCGCTACGGCATGATCGCGTTTGCTTCGAGCCTCGATCAGGGAGGCCCGATGGCGCGCACGGCCGAGGACTTGCGCCTCCTGCTCGCCTGCATGGAGGGGCGCGACCCGCGCGATTCCACCAGCGCCGAGGTGCCGCCTACCGCTCGCGACGCCAAGCCGCGCCCCTTGCGCATAGGCATCCCCGGCGAGTATTGGGATGCGCTCGGCACCGACATGGGCACCGCACTCGATGCCGCACGCCGCGCCATCGAAGGACTAGGGCACCAGCTAGCCGCTGTGTCTCTGCCCCACACCCGCGCCGCGGTGGCGTCCTACTACGTCGTCTCCAGTGCAGAAGCCTCGACCAATCTCTCGCGCTACGACGGTGTGCGCTACGGCCACCGCGCAAGCGCGCCGAAGGACCTCGAAGACCTCTACCGCCGCAGCCGCAGCGAGGGTTTCGGCGATGAAGTGAAGCGGCGCATCCTCACCGGTGCGTATACCTTGTCGGTGGGCTACTACGACGCCTACTATCAGAAGGCACAGCGAGTGCGGCGACTCATCCGGCAGGACTTCCTCGACGCATTCGCGTCAGTGGACGCAATCCTCGGCCCGGTGACGCCGACGCCGGCCTTCGAACAGGGCACCATGCAAGCGGACCCCACAGACATGTACCGCCAAGATGCGTTCACGGTGCCGGCTAGCCTCGCCGGGCTACCGGCGCTTTCCGTGCCCTGCGGCCAGGTCGAGGGCCTGCCCGTAGGCATGCAACTCATCGGGCCGCACTTCGCCGAAGACCGACTGCTGGCCCTCGGCGAGGCATGGCAACGCGAAACCGACTGGCACATGCTGCGTCCAAGGGAATCCCGTGCAGCCCCGGAGGCGACCTAAGTGAGCACAGAGTGGGAAAGCGTGATCGGGCTCGAGGTGCACGTTCAGCTCGCCACCGAGTCAAAGATCTTCTCAGACGCGCCGGTGGCCGCTGGTGGCGACCCCAACAGCCGTGCCTGCGGCGTGGACCTGGGCCTGCCCGGCGTCCTGCCGGTGCTGAACGAGAGCGCACTCGGCATGGCGGTGACATTCGGCCTTGCCGTGGATGGCAAGATCGCCCGTGAGTGCCGCTTCGACCGCAAGAACTACTTCTATCCCGACCTGCCGAAGGGCTATCAGATCAGCCAGTTGGCCGAACCCGTGGTGAGCGGCGGGAATCTCGACATCGACTTGGGCGATGGCCGCAGTCGGCGCATCCACCTGACCCGGGCGCACCTCGAGGAGGATGCTGGCAAGTCGGTGCACGACGCCTACGCGGGCCTTTCCGGCATCGACCTGAACCGTGCCGGCACGCCGCTGCTTGAAGTGGTTTCGGAACCGGAACTCAAGAGCCCCGAAGAGGCGGCACAGTACTTCCGCGCCCTGCACTCCCTGGTACGGGCGCTCGGCATCTGCGACGGCAATCTCAACGAGGGCTCCATGCGCTGCGACGCCAACATCTCCATTCGCCCGAAGGGGTGCGAGGAGCTTGGCGAACGCACCGAGATCAAGAACATCAACTCCTTCCGCTTCGTCGAGCGCGCGCTCGCCTTCGAGATCGAGCGCCAGATTGGCGTCGTCGAAGCCGGCGGCGAGGTGGTGCGGGAGACGCGCCTCTACGACGCCGAACGCGACGAAACCCGGCCCATGCGCGGCAAGGAAACCTCGGAGGACTACCGCTACTTCCCGGACCCGGACCTGCTCCCCGTAGTGGTCACGGACGCCATGCTGGCCGAAGCCCGCGCCCGCCTGCCCGAACTACCAGCCGCCAAGCGCGAGCGCTACGCCCGCGACTTCGCCCTTGACGACTATGCCTGCTCCCGTCTCACGGGCGATCCAGACCTCGCCCGCTACTTCGAGGCCGTCACCGCCACCGGCGTCGAACCGCGCCAAGCCGCCAACTGGGTGCTGGGCGAAGTGAGCGCCGCCCTCAACCGCGACGAACGCGACGCCCACGACATCCCCGTGCCGGCAGAAGAGCTCGGCATCCTGATCGCCCGCATCGACGAGGGCGTGATCTCCGGCGCCGCCGCCCGCACCGTTCTGGCCACGCTCTGGCAAGAGGGCGGCGACGCCGACGCGCACATCGCCGCTTCCGGCCTCGCCCAACTCAACGACGACGACGAGTTGAGCCGCCTCGCCCAAGAAGCGGTGGAACGCAACCCAAACCAAGCCGAGCAATACCGCGCCGGCAAGACCAAGCTCCTCGGCTTCTTCGTCGGCCAAGTCATGCAGGCAAGCCAAGGCAAGGCCAACCCGCGCCAGGTAAACGAACTCCTGCGGGAACTCCTGACCGGCGCCTGAAGCCGCCGCGCTAGCGGCACCATCGGGAAACGCACGCTGCCACCAACGCGCCCTCCAGCCGTTCCCTGCCGCACCGAAATCCGCCACCATCGACGCAATGAACGCCACCGACCTCCTTGCACTCCTCTTGGCCGCGGGCCTCGGTCTCGCTGGGGGCAGCTTTGTCAATGTGGCCGCGCGGCGGCTGCCGATCCTCCTCGCCCGGCGCTGGCGGAACGAGGCGCTGGCAACGCTGCACATCGAGCCCAAGACCACGCCGCCCTTCAACCTGGCTCGACCACGCTCCCACTGCCCGTCATGCAACGCGCCCATCCGCGTGCGTCACAACGTCCCCGTGGTCGGCTGGCTACTGCTGCGCGGGCGCTGCGCCGACTGTGGAACGTCGATTCCGGCACGCTACCCGCTGGTGGAACTCGCGGGGCTCGCAGTTGCGCTCGCCACCACCGCCGTTTGGGGATTCACCGCCCTCGCGCTCCTGCACAGCGTCTTCCTGCTCGCCCTCCTCACTGCCGCCCTGATCGATTGCGACACCCGCCTGCTGCCCGATGAAATCACCCTGCCGCTGCTTTGGCTCGGCCTCGGCTGCGCGTGGACATTCCCCGAGCGCCCTGCCCTCCCCGATGCCGCAATCGGCGCCGCCACCGGCTACCTCGTGCTGTGGGGCATCTACCATGCCTTCCGCCTCGTCACCGGCAAGGAAGGCATGGGCCACGGCGACTTCAAGATGCTGGCCGCGCTCGGCGCTTGGTTCGGTTGGCAAGCGCTGCCGGCAATCGTTCTCATCGCCTCGCTGACCGGCCTCGCCTTCGCCTTGGCACGAAGGCTGCGGCACGGCCCGCCGCCCACCGGCGACCCCATGGCCGCAGCAATGGCCTTCGGCCCGTTTCTTGCCATCGGCGGCTGCGTTACGCTGTTTCTCCATGACTGGATCGTCCATGCAACGCTGTTCCGAGGAACCCTCCTCGCGCCATAGCAACCTGTCGGAACTCGCCGGGGTGCCAAGAGGCGGCGTCCCGTCCCGGCGCGCCCTGACGGGCGCGTCGGCAGTTGCTGCGCAACTGCTTCCGTCCGGCGCATTCAAGACGGGCGGGGACAAGCCCCGCCCCTACGAGGCTCGTGCCGAATCCACCGGTGCGTTTCAACGCGGACGGCGGTGGGTTCGCGCCTTCGGAGGGAGGGCGTCTCGCCCTCCATCGCGCCGCAAGGCGCGCAATCCGGGGACGGTTGGCGCATTCAAGACGGGCGGGGAGCCTTGCCCCTACGGGCGATGCGAACATGGCGGCCAGCAGTTCGCGCAGCGAACTGCCAACGCGCCCGCAAGGGTGCGCTAGCACCGACCAACGGAGACATCTTGGCCAGCTACGTAGTAGGCATTGCCGGCGGCATCGGCAGCGGCAAAACCGCGGTTTCCGATCGCTTCGCCGGACACGGCATCGTCGTGGTGGATGCGGATGTCGCGTCCCGCGACGTGGTGCGCCCTGGCGAACCGGGTCTCGCGGCCATCGCCGAGCGCTACGGCGGCGCCGTCATCAACGGCAACGGCGAACTCAACCGGGCAGCCCTGCGCGAGCGCATCTTCCGCGACAGCGATGAGCGCCGCTGGGTGGAGCGGCTGCTGCATCCCGCCATCAACCGTCTCATCGCCGAGCGCCTCGCCGCCGCCACGTCGCCCTACGCACTGCTGGTGAACCCCCTCATGCGGGCCCGCGACGCCCGTGCCCACCGCATCCTCGTGGTGGACGTGTCAGAAGAGGTGCAGGTTGCACGCACCATCGCCAGAGACAGCGTGGACGAAGAGCAGGCGCGAGCCATCATCGCCAGCCAACTTCCCCGCAGCGAGCGACTCGCTTTCGCCGACGACGTGATCGTCAACGACGGCACCGTCGACGAACTCGACGGCCCCGTCAAGAATCTGCACGCCCAGTATCTGGAGCTCGCCAATGGCGCATGACACGGCCCGCATCGTCGTCTGCCCAACTTGCTCGAAGCCGGTCAAGTGGACGCCAGCCAACCCGTTCCGGCCATTCTGCTCGGAACGTTGCCGACTGATCGACTTCGGCGCCTGGGCCAGCGAAAGCCACGTCATCCCCGGCGACCCGGTCTATGACGACATCGACTCCGAAGACCTCGAGCGGCAGCGCGGCGATCTCGGAGACGATTTCGCTTGACCCGCAAGGGCGCTCAGCCGAACGCAAGGCAAGACTGCCATGCACCGAACGCTCCCAACCGATAGCGCGCCCTATCGGGCGCGTTGGCAGTTCGCTACGCGAACTGCTGGCCTTCGTGCTCGCATTCGCTCGCAGCTACGGCTAGGAGCCACCGCCGTTTCTACGGCAGAGGCTCCTAGCGTCGCAAGACATCGCCCTTCTGACGCCGCCGCCCCGGCACGCCTATCGCGCTCCCCGAAACTGCTGGCTCTTCTCCTGCAATGCCTTGTGCCGGCGGTGCTCGCCAGCGAAGGCGACTTGGCAGCGGCGCTGTGGTCGCACGATCCCGGCCGCGGCGTCTGCGGAGGCTACTCGGCCAAGCCGCTTGCGAGTCCTGACGCGCCCTTGCGCGAACAAGCCACGGTTGCCACGGCAGCCAGCCTCTCTCGCCTCGGCCTCTTGACCACTCTGCGCGGCAATGTGCTCGTTCGTCAGGGAGGCCGAGAACTGCGCGCACCAGCCCTCACCCTCGACGAGGAGGCACAGACTGCCCGCGCCGAGGGGGTCGCGGAGCTGCGCGACGCGGCCCTCCACCTGCGCGGCAAGAACCTCGAACTCGCCATGCGGGACGACTCCGCCTCCCTCGAACAAGCCGAGTTCGTCATGCTTGAGAGCCAGATGCGCGGCACCGCCGACAGTCTCGAGAAGCAAGGTGCCGGGCTCAGGCTCACCAACACCTCCCTCACCGGCTGCCCGCCCGGCCACGACGGCTGGATGATCCGCGCCGACCGCATCGAGATCGACCAAGACGAGACCTTCGCCACCGCCACGGACGCCCAGGTGCGCGTCGGTGGCATGCCCGTGTTCCGAGCGCCCTATCTGCGCTTCCCCGTCAGCGAGAGGCGCGTCTCTGGATTCCTCTTTCCCGAACTCAGCCACGGCGGCGTCAGCGGCATCGAAGTGGGCCTCCCCTACTATCTCAACCTCGCGCCCAACTACGACGCAACGCTCATCCCGCGCCTGATGACCCGCCGCGGCACCGGCATCGACGGCGAATTCCGCCACAAGGCCCCGGGCAGCGACACCGAGGTGCGCACCGCCTGGCTCGGCAACGACGAGCAGTACAACGGCGTGCTCTCACGCCGCGACTGGCTGCGCGCCGGCAACGAAGGCGTGACGAGCTTCGACCCAGCCGATCGTTGGCTCACCAGACTTGACCATCAAGGACAATTCGGTGCCTTCAGCACGCTCGTCAACTACGCCAAGGCGAGCGACCGCGACTACCTCGCCGATTTCGGCTACGGCGCTGGCCCCGACCTCGAGTTCGCCAGCCAAGTGACCCTGCCGAGCCGCGCCGAGGCGCGCTACCGCCGCGGTGGCTGGGACGCACGAGTCTGGGCCCAGAGCTTCCAGCCCCTCACGGAACGGCCAGCGCCCTGGCGCCGCCTACCCGAAGCAAACGTGGTGTATCGCGGCCAGTTGGCCGGCCCATTGGAATGGTCGCTGGCGAGCGTCTGGTCCTGGTTCGACCGCGACGATGCCGACCTCGCCGCGCCGTCTCTCGCCGGCCGTCGCCTGCACGTCGAACCCGGCGCCCGGTTGCGGCTCGCCCGCCCGTTCGGATTCTTGACCCTGGGCGCTGCCTACCGCTACACCGAGTGGGACCTCGATCACGCCCGCCGCGACGCCACGCCGCACCGCGCCCTCGCCCGCGCCCGCATCGACGGCGGCCTTTTCTTTGAGCGCCCGCTCGGCGATGGCTGGATACAGACCCTGGAACCGCGAGTCGCCTACTTCCGCCAGGAATACGCCGAACAGGACCATCTGCCGAGGTTCGACGCCGCCGCTCTCACCTTCGGCTACGACCAACTGTTCCGCACCGACCGCTTCGCGGGCCTGGACCGCATCGGCGATGCGCATCACGTTTCCGCCGGGGTGGTAAGTCGCATGCTCCAGGCCGAACGCGGCGTCGAGCGCCTCGTCGCCCGCGTCGGCGCCATCGCTTGGCTCGATGACCGCCGTGTGACGCTGAACGGCAAACCCGGCGCAAACGAAACCCGCCCCGCCGCCTTCGCCGGCGACATGACCGGCCACATCGGCCCCGTGCGCATCACCGGCACCGCTGCCTGGGACACCGACGGCCGCCGCCTCGACGAAGCTGGCCTCGTTGCCATGACCCGCTCCGAGTCCGGCCGGATCATGAGTTTCGGCTATCGCCGCCGCGCCGCCATCGACGTGGACCAGACCGACATCGGCATCTACGCCCCCGTCACCCATCGCCTCAGCATCTTCGGCCGATGGAACCATGACTGGCAAAACGGTCAAATGGTGGAAGGATTCGCCGGCTTTGGCTGGCGCGGCTGCTGCGTCGAAGTGAAACTGCTGTGGCGGCGCTTGATCGACGCCCCAAGACACCCATCCTTCGGCAACGCGGGAAACCCCCTCCAAGCCACCGGAGCCCCCGATGCAACGCCAGAAGACCGAGTGATGCTCCAAGTGTCCTTGAGCGGCCTCGCCGGCTTCGGCCGCCGCATAGAGTCGCACTTGGAACGCGGCGTCCGAGGCTACCGCCGCACGCCATAGGGAAGTGCCTTAAGTGCCTTCCCCAAGAACGACCTAGCCTTACCTCCCAGTCCACAACCCGGTAACCTTCCCCATTCGGAGACAAGCGGTGAGCAACTTGCACAAGCACCTAACAAGCAACGCGCTTTGGCGGAACCGCCCCTTGGCAACTCTGGCGCTCGCGGCGGCCCTCAGCATCGCCGCGCCCGCCTGGCCCGCGCAGGTGTGCGTCGAGGGCATTGCCGCCATCGTCAACGAGGATGTGGTGCTCGCCAGCGAAGTGGCGCGTCGCCTTGCCCTCTTCGAGGAACGGATGCGCGCCCAAGGGCAGGACGAACTGCCGGAACGCGACGCCATCCTCAGCCAAATCCTTGAGCAACTCGTCATGGAGAATCTGCAGTTGCAGGAGGCCAAGGCGCGCGGCGTCGAAATCGAGGACGAGGCCCTCACCGACTCAGTGCAGGCGTACTCCGAGCAGCAAGGGCTTACGCTCGACCAGTTCCGCGAGCAGCTAGCCGCCAGCGGCATGAGCTATCGCGAGTTCCGCGACGAAGTGCGCCGGGAACTCACCCTGCAGCGCGTGCAGCAAAACGTCGTCAACCGCCGCATCTACCTCACCGAGCAAGACGTGGAATCGCTCATCGCCTCGCCCTTCTTCCGCGACTACATCTCCGACGAATACCGCATCGGCCACATCCTGCTGCAAGTGAGCCAGAACGCCACGCCAGAGGCGGCCCTCGAAGCCACCCGCACAGCCGACGACATCGTGCGCCAGTTGCGCGAAGGCGCAGACTTCGCCCGCATGGCCGTCGAACATTCCGCCGCCAGCACCGCCCTCGAAGGCGGCGACCTCGGCTGGCGCAAGGCAAGCCAGATTCCGGGTTTGTTTGCCGAAGCGGTCCTTGCCCTCGAAGTCGGCGAGACCGCCGACCCGGTGCGCGCCTCGTCCGGCTTCCACATCGTGCAACTCGTGGCCAAGCGCGGCGCATCGCAAAGGCGCGAACAGCAAACCCTCGCCCGCCACATCCTGCTCAAGCCCTCCACCATCCGCTCCGAGGAGCAAACCGTCGAAGCGATCTGGGACCTCCACGCCCGCATCGTCGCCGGGGAGGACTTCGCCGACCTCGCCCGCGAACACTCCAACGATCCCGGCAGCGCCCTCGCCGGCGGCGAACTGGGCTGGGCACCAGCCACCAACTACGTCGATCGCTTCCGCGAAGTGCTCGATGGCAGCCAGCTCGGCGACCTGTCCGAACCCTTCCAGACCGAACACGGCTGGCACATCCTCGAAGTGCTGGGCCGTCGCGAGGAGGACATGAGCAAGGAAGCCCGCACCGACATCGCCGCCCGCGTGCTGCACCAGCGCCGCTTCGAGGAAAAGCTGCAAGAGTGGCAATCGGAACTGCGCGACGAAGCCTTCGTGAAGACCATGGGTGGCTGCGGCGAAACCGCCGGTTGAGCGATCCCCCTCGCCCACGACGGCTGAGGCCCCGCAAGCGCTTCGGCCAACACTTCTTGGTCGATCAAGGGGTTGTGGAGCAGATTTTCCAAGCGCTCAGCCTCGCCCAAGACGACCACGTGATCGAGGTGGGCCCCGGCCACGGCGCCCTCACCGCACGACTGCTCAGCGAAGCCGCCAGCGTTGCCGCCATCGAGGTCGACCGCGACCTGGCGGCCCGCCTCACCACCCGATTCCCCGCATTGCAGCTTGAGGTTGCAGACGTCCTCCGCACGGACTTGGCCGAGTTCGCCCACCGCACGCGAGGCCAAGCCCGCCACACCCGCATAGTCGGCAACCTCCCGTACAACATAGCCACCCCCCTCCTCGGCCAGCTATTCGGCTTGGCCAACTCGCCAAGTGGCACAGCCCCCAACCGCATCACCGACATCCACGTGATGCTCCAGCGCGAAGTGGCCGACCGCCTCAACGCTCGCCTCGGCAGCGCAGACTACGGCCGCCTAACCGTGATGGCCCAATACCACTGCCAAATCGAACGCCTGTTCGACGTTCATCCCACCAGCTTCCGACCCGCCCCGAAGGTGCGCTCCGCCTTCGTGCGCCTCCGCCCCCGGCCCAACCAACCCAACTGCGACTTGGGCGCCCTCTCGCAAGTGCTCCGGACAGCATTCTCCAAGCGCCGCAAGACCATCGCCAACGCGCTCGCCCCCCTCGATCTGGACCTCCCTGCCCTAGGCCTCGAACCAACCCTCCGGCCACAAGAACTGTCCGTGGACGACTACGTGGAACTGGCCCGTCAATTGGCCCCGCCTGGCTCAACTGCGCGGTGAGCTCACTGACACGAGCACGCTAAATCTCGGCGGGAAGGAGGTCACGTGCAGCTTCGAACTGCCCGCAAAGGCCTCGGTTCCGACCGTCCACGAGAGGGTCGCCATGATTGCGCAAAATGGCGTTCCCACGTTTGTTCCCACACGCACAACCGACTCCAACCACGCCAAGAACCTGCATTTTCTCCAATGTCAGTAACAAAGCCCGCCCTGACGAGTGTTCCGATTCTGTTCAGCCATTCGTTCCCACAATTCAACGCGGGATACCCGGACTTTTTCCAACATATGCGCGCGGTTGCGTCAGCGAGACGCCATATGTTGTGGTGGAGGCCAAACACGCTCCCGTGGTGGTCGCGTGCCTCTTTGCGGGGGTTGGCGCTTGGGGGGGCGTGTTCGTGCAGGAAGCGGGCGATGCCCCGACCTACGCGGCAGAACTGTTCGGTGCAGGCTCCGACGCACTCAAGGCAGACTACCCGACCTGCGCGGACGCTGCGTCCGCGGTTGGAAGCCCGAAAGCAACTTGCGACGTGGACGGTACGGCCGGAGTCAGCGAAGCTGAAGCCATGAGCACTACCGAAAAGAGCAAACCATGGGTAAGGCTCCACTTCACGACTGATGCCGGCATCGCCGGCGGTACTGCGGGCGTCGACGTCGTTCCTACAGCCGCGGTTTCGGACGCCAATGTCACGGCTACGTCGCAAGGCACGGTGAAGTTCTCCCTCTCGGAGGGCGCACAGTTCGCAGATACTGTTTCCTCCAACGACCTCATGATCTCGACGACCCCGGCTGCGAATGCCACCGCTTCCGTGCAGGAAGGTGGCAATGCCGGCGACTCCAGCGTGACGTTCCTTTTGGCCTTCACCGACGCAATTACCGACAACTCTACATTCACCTTTGTCCTTCCACGGCTGCAGAACCTATCGGCCCTCGCGAATCCCTCGAAGAAGGTTACGGTGTCAACCACGACTCGTGCGACGGCCGGCACCGGATTCCCGACCGGTGGGGTGCAGTACTACTGTCGCACCGCGGTAGTGCCTGCGGATGGCACGGACACGGACGAAGCCGCTGCCGACGCCTGCGACGACAGCAAGAGGTACGGGGAAGGCGGCATTGCACCTGCCAAAATCGTCGCCATGAGTGCGGACGCCGTGGCATTGAGCAAGCCTGCCAACCGACTTGGTGATGCAAGCGTGCGGATCGACATCGACGACCGCGGGCATCTCGTCAAGAACACAGCCAGGCTCTCCGGCCTACCCAATCCGCACAACCCCAACACCTTCTACGTCGGTGAGGATGCGGCTGCCCAGCTCGCGAGCATGATGCTCAGCGTCAAGACCGAGGACGACGGCGCACCAATTCTGCAAACGAGCGGAGACATCGTCGATTACGGGCTTGCAGGCGTATTGAACGTCACGGTGAGCACGAGCGCGATGTTCGGCGAGGACGACCGCATCTTCGTCAATTGGAACGACAAGGGCGGCTGGTGGGAAGGTCGCACAATCGACAACGGTGAGAGCTTGACCGTCAGCGCCGACATGGCGACGTTTGATGGACTGTCCATCGACTCGGACGACCGGGCGGAGCGGCCCATCGGCGTGTACTACATTCCAGGCGGCAAGATGGACCTGCAGCATGGCACGGTCATCACGACCACGGCGACGGTGAACTACACGCCCAATACGGCCAAGGACGAAGATGCAAGAGAGGCGAAGGTAGAACTGCGCTTCCAAGGTGTCGCCGGAGCCGTCAAGGCATACGCCATCCCACACTCGGGCGCCATCGACAAGGCCAACCTCCGCGTTCGATGCGAAGCTGCGGCTGGCTGTCGTGTGTTCCTGGAATGCTGGGACGACATGGGCATGAGGAACTTCGGCGAAGCAGGCATGATCGCCGGCAGCGCATTGATGAAGTGGAATGCGATGGAGATCGAGGACGTGATTGGTGTGTCAGAGCCAACCTCGCGCCACTCCTGTCGCGTCCTCTCCGTCGGTAGTGTGTCGGTGCAGCAACTCACCCGCGACGGCAACTCCGGCACGCTGGTGAACAACACTCACGTCGAAATGTGATCGCAACCCGCCGAGCCTGACCCGTCCCGGTCAACTCGGTCCTCCTACAAGCCCGGCTCCGCAAGGAGCCGGGCTCTTTTTATCCTTCCGATCCCGCCACACACTTCTTCCGTCCTGAACCCCCGATCCACCCCCCGATCCCGCCACACACTTTTTCCGTCCTACACGCCGTGGGACATCTCCCAATCAGCGCCTCGACAGAGGCGAAAACCCAGCCTTACATGTGCACTCACGAAGCGTCGATTTCCTACGCAAACATGGCGATTTGCTGACTTTTTTCTGTGCCGGAACTGGGCACAATCCTCTCGCCGTCAATTGACAAACACGAACGCGGAAGAGGATCATGCCCCAGCAGCCAAGCGCCGCCGCGGTCTTGAACGACCTAGGCGCGGAGAAGGAAGAAATGGAAATCAGAGAGATGTTCGAGACCCTGCGCGCCGACATGGCGGCCTCGGAGGAGCGCACGAGCGAGCGTTTCCAGGAGGTCCGGAATGAGATCGTGGCGTCAGAGCAGCGCACCGGCGCCACGATTGCAGCCGTGGCGCGGCGCACGGACGAGCGCCTTCAGGAGGTCCGGGATGAGATCGCCGCCGTGGAGCAGCGCACGAACGAGCGCTTCCAGGAGGTCCGGAATGAGATCGTCGCGTCGGAGCAGCGCACCGGCGCCACGATTGCAGCCGTGGCGCGGCGCACGGACGAGCGCTTTCAGGAGGTCCGGGATGAGATCGCCGCCTCGGAGCAGCGCACCGGCGCCACGATTGCAGCCGTGGAGCAGCGCACCGGCGCCACGACTGCAGCCGTGGAGCAGCGCACCGGCGCCTCGCTCGAAGCCGTGGAACAGCGCACAAATGAGCGCTTTCAGGAAGTGCGAGAGGACATCAGGGAAGTCCGCGCGCATGTTGACACGAGTGCCGCAGACCTGCGTGAGGAAATCCGTGCCAACCGCCTCTTCAAGAACAGCCGCCTCGGCCTCGCCGTGGCGATCGTCGTCGGCACTGCGGTGGTCGGCACCTTCGTCCTACAGCTCTTGGACGCCATCTTCTGAACCTGCCATGCATTGGCGAAGCCGAACTTCACCACGTCATCCAACCAGCCCAGCCAAGGCCGCGTCACCCCTTCGATAGAGCGACTTTCGCCCCGTGCTTGGCCGGTCGCAGCAGCCCCCCTTTTCGCCATATCGTTCTCCACGCAGCCCGACTGTTGTGTCGGAAAGGGAACGTGGGCTCGGGGGTGAGATGGTGGATTCCGTCCAGGTGGCTCCATCTGGCGATAGGCTATGCGGGTCTCGCCCGCGTCAAGTGCATTTGGGTCGTCACGGACGCCGAGGCAGGGACATCAGCGGAGGATGAGCGGCTATGAGCGAGATTGCGATTCATGTGGAGACGGCCTACATCGAACGGGAGTCCGATCCCGCGAACGGGCGCCACTTGTTCGCGTACACCATCACCATCGCGCATCGTGGGGGCGAGCCGGCGCAGTTGATGAATCGCTATTGGCTCATTACCGACGGCAACGGCAAGCGCGAGGAGGTGCGTGGTCCTGGGGTGGTGGGCAAGCAGCCGAGGCTGGAGGCCGGGCAGGCGTTTCGCTACACCAGCGGCTGCATTCTGGAGACGCCGGTGGGGGTCATGGAGGGGCACTACGAGTTCCACACGGACGATGGCGAGGTGTTCGAGGCGCCCATCGCGGCCTTCACGCTGGCCGTGCCGAACGTGGTGCAGTAGGGCGTGGCGACCTATGTGGTCGGCGACATCCAGGGGTGCTTCCAGAGCCTCAAGCGCTTGCTCCATCTGGTGCGGTTCAACCGGCAGAGCGATCGGCTCTGGTGCGTGGGGGATCTCGTCAATCGTGGCGCCGGCAACCTCGCCACGCTGCGCTTCGTTCGCGACTTGGGCGAGCGCGCCACGTGCGTGCTCGGCAACCACGACCTGCACCTCTTGGCCATCGTCTTCGGCGGCCACGAACCTCGCCGGAGCGACACGCTGGACGATGTGCTGAACGCGCCGGACTGCATGGAGCTCTGCCATTGGTTGCGCTCGCTGCCGTTGCTGGTGCGGGCGGAGGACGTGACGATGGTGCATGCGGGAGTTCCGCACGTTTGGAGCCTCGGGGAGGCTTGCGAGCTGGCCGAGGAAGTCGAGGCCGCGATCCGCGGCCCGCGTTACGAGAGCTTCTTCGAGCGCATGTACGGGGACATTCCAGACACTTGGGACGATGCACTCGCGGGCATGGAACGCCTGCGTGCCATCACGAATTACCTGACGCGAATGCGATTCGTGGACCCGGGCGGGCGGATGGACTTCGACTTCAAGGGGGTTCCCGCCGAGGTGCCGCCGGGAGGGAGCTTTGCGCCGTGGTTTCGCTACCCGACCCAGGTACCGGGGCGGCTGCTGTTTGGGCACTGGGCCGCCCTCGACGGCGAAGCGGGTAGCGACAACTTCATCGGCCTTGATACGGGATGCGTTTGGGGCAGGACCATGACGGCCTATCGGCTGGAGGATGGCAGGCGGTTCTCCGTCGAGTGCGGCAACGCGGCGTGACCCGTCTGGGGGTGCGTTCTTCGGGAAAGCGGACCTCTAGTGCCACAAGGACGGGATGGCGTGGCATTCTTTCGCGCTCCCGCAAGCTGATGTCGTGAGCCCCCATGAAGAACGTGATCCTGCTCATCACCGACACGTTTCGCTATGACAACCTGGCCAATCATGCGACGCGCCCCGTGCGCACGCCGTGCCTCGATGCATTTGCCGAATCCCGCGCCACGTCCATCGAGGGCTTCTACACCGCCAGCTTTCCCACCATTCCGCACCGCACGGACGTCGCCACCGGGGTGCTCGGCTGGCCGCACTATCCGTGGCAACCCATCTCGCGCAGCGGGCCGAACCACATTGCCGGCAGCCTCGGCGCGCAGGGCTATGCCACGCAGCTCATCTGCGATTGCCCGCATTTGTTCAACAGCCGCTTCCAGCACGCCTTCGATGCCGCCTTTCAGCACCGGGGGCAGGAGGGCGACAAGCACCTGCTGCAACTCAATCGCCCCATTCAGGAAACCGTGCCGCCCGCCAAGGTGCGCACGAGGCCGGCGTGGCGGGGCGCGAATCTCACAGACCTGCATCGCTGGATGAACCGCTACTTCGAGTCGGAGGAGGACACCTTCGCCGCTCGCACCGCCGCCACCGCCACCCGCTGGCTGGAGGAGAACCACGCCGGCACGCCGTTCTTCCTGTGGGTGGACTTCTTCGACCCCCACGAGCCTTGGGACCCGCCCGAATACCTGGTGCGGCGCTACCAGCCGGACTACGACGGCGAGCCCATGCTGCACTGCAACTACGGCCCGGCCACGGACTACACGCCAGACGAACTGACGAACCTCTGGGCGCACTACGCGGCCGAGTCGGAGATGGTGGATCGCCACTTGGGGCGCGTGCTGCAGAAGATCGACGACCTGATGCTGTGGGACGACACCATCGTCATCGTCACCAGCGACCACGGCACCAGCCTCGGCGAGCACAACCGCACCGGCAAGAGCAACATCAGCGACCACGACGACCGCTACTGGCCCATCTATCCCGAGGTGGGGCACGTTCCGTTCCTGATCGGCGGGGGCGATGTGCCGGCGGGCGCGAGCCTCAATCTCCTCGCCCAGCCTCAGGACATCCTGCCGACCATCGCCGAGTTCGCCGGCTTCGACAGCACCATGCCCAAGCCCGTGGAAGGCAAGAGCTTCGCCGGCGCGGTGCGACACGGCGGCGGAGGGCACCGCGAGATGGCGGTGACCGCTGGCTTCGTGCGCCCGGGCGACGACGGCCGCTGCCCGCCCACATCCGTCACCCCCTTCGCCGCAACCGAGAACTGGGGCTATGCACCGTGTGGGGCGGAAGGGGAGCCAGAACTCTACAACCTGGCCCAAGACCCAAACGCCGCGACGAATGTCGCTGGCGATCATCCCTCGGAACTCGCCGAAATGGCGGAACGCTTCGACGGTTTCATGGCCGACGCCGGCGTGCCGGAGTCGGTTCGCCAGTGCTGGGCGGCGAAACCCTCGTAGGAGAAGACGACATGGCACGACGCCCCGCGAGAAAGAGGAAGCTGCGCTACGGCTTCATCGGCGCCGGTGGCATCGCAGGAGCACACCTGCGCGAGCTTGCCAAGCGCGACGACGTGGAGGTGGTGGCGATGGCCGACATCTCTGAGGAGGCCATTGCGCGGCACAGGGAGCGCTTTGGCATCGCGTCCGGGTATGAGGACTACAGCGAGATGCTGGCGGCCGAGGAGCTGGATGCGGTGTCGGTCTGCACGCCCAACAAGCTGCACGAGCAACCCACCATCGATGCCTTGAAGGCCGGCTGCCACGTGCTGTGCGAGAAGCCGCTCGCGGACAGTGCCGAGGCGGGCGAGCGAATGGTGGCGGCGGCCAGGGAAGCCGGGCGCAAGCTCGTGATCGGCTTTCAGTATCGCTACAACGCCCGCACCCAGTTCCTGCGCAAAGCCGCGGACGGCCGGCAGTTCGGCAACATCCTCTATGCCAGCGTGAAGGCGCTCAGGCGGCGCGGGATTCCCAACTGGGGCGTGTTTGGGCGCAAAGAGATGCAGGGCGGCGGGCCGCTCATCGACATCGGCGTGCACGTGCTGGAGATGACCCACTACACGATGGGCTCGCCCGTGCCGGTAAGCGCCTGCGCGGACATGTTCACCTACATCGGCAACAAGCCCTCGAACCGCATCGAGTCGGCATGGAAGGGCTGGGACCATCGCACCTACAACGTCGAGGACCTTGCGGTAGGCCGCATCCGGTTCGAAAGCGGTGCAGTGGCGCATATAGAGGCAGCATTCGCGGCCCATATTGCGGGCGATGAGTGGAACTTCACCCTGATGGGCGACAAGGGCGGCGCGACGTGGGACCCGCCGCAGATCTTCCGCGACGAACACGGCCACATGGTGAACAAGACGCCGGCCTGGCTTGCCGAGAAGCAACAACCGATGTTCCAGAGCAAGATGTTCAACTTCGTGGAGCACTGCCTCTACGACCGCCCGACATTGGCACCGGGGGAGGATGGCCTCGCGGTGCAGCGGATGTTGGATGCGCTGTATCGGTCGGCAGAGAAGGGTGGCGGGGAGGTCGCGGTCTAGAGCTGTCGGAGGGAAGGGCGTCTCGCCCTCCATCGCGCCGTCAAGCCGCGCCGACCGCCCGCTGCAGCGGCAAGATGCGCGCCCTTGCGGGCGCGATGGAGGGCGAGACGCCCTCCCTCCAGAGACCCCCAATTGACGCCCGCGACAAGAGTACCTTGGGGGCGTGGGCACGCCTAAAGACGCCCGTATCGAACTACGGAGGGGTGGACTAGAGGTTGATGTCGGGGCTGGCGGGTTGCGGGGAAGGGCTGCGACGGCCGGACTCGAGGTTCAGGATTCTGGAGTTGGTGCTTGCGCGCCAACGGTCTATGGCGGCCACGGCCTCCTCGTTCTTGGCCACGCGCTGTTCAACGCGGGTGGCGAGGCCCGCGGCGACGTTGGCTTTGTCCACCAGGTCGCGGTTGTTGGCCACTAGGCGGTTCATTTGCAGGTCGATGGCCGTGAGGCGGTCGGCTATGTCTTGCTGCCGGGAAATGGCGGTGTCGTGGCGCGAGACGGCACTCTTGACCGTGTCCATGTCCGCCAAGGCCGCAGCGAGGTTCTTGTCGAGGTTCGCGAGGGCGGCTTGGTTGTCCTCGATCCAGCTCTTGTTGCGCTTGTTGGAAACGTCCCATAGCTTGCGGATTTCGGATTCCCAGAAGCTGATCTGCTCGTTGGTTCCTTCCTCCGAGGCGGAGAGGGATTCGTCGGTGAGCCGCAGGCGCTCCTCCAAGGCGGCGATGCGTCGGGATGCCTGCTCAAGGGTGGATTTCGTCGCACGCAACTCCTCGTGCTGCGTGACGAGAAAGTAGCCGCCACCGGCAACGGCCACGAGCGCGGCCACCAGCGCCACCGAAACCAGCACCGAGGAGCCTCGCCCACCGCCGCCGCCACCGCGTCGCGAACCACGTTGATACGGCCGCCCCTCGCTGGGATTGGCCGCGATCAGCCCTGCCTCCGAGTCGCCCTCCGCCACGCGCTCTCCTTGTCGCTCCCTGCCTTGCCCTACCTACCAAACGTCAAAAGACATCCCCGGCGCCGGCGAGTCCGCCGGCGCCGGGATCGAGCCGATGCTTGCCTTGCGTCAAAGCCCAGCGACGACTCCCATGACCGCCGTCAGGATGACGCTGGAAGTGATCACGCCACGCACGGTGGTGATCGGGCCCATCTTGCCGAACAGCGCGTTCGCCTCGATGGCGGCAACGATGATGATGCCGATCCACATGCCCATGCTGGTTAGGTCGCTGGTGCCCAAGGCATAGCCCCCGCCGTGCGACACCATGAAGAACGCCATCGGCAAGGAAAACAGCGTGTTGGTGCGCGACGCGAGCAGCGCCTTCGCCGCCGCGGCCGCCTGGTTGGGGTCCGCCTCGCCGCCATCCCGCACCGACTCGTTCGAGGCGATGACGATCTTCTGGTTCGGCCATATCACCAGCCACACGTTCAGGAACATGACGGTGCCGAGCAATGCGCCAAGCAGAATGCCCACCGACAGCCCTGCCATGATGTAGATCACCAGGATGACACCGGTGAGGAACGTCATCATTGCCGCCCATCGGAACCACCAAAGCGCGCTCGGAACGAGCTTGGTGAACGCGTCCACCTTGGCTTCGTCCGACGCCGCCGCCATGTAGCCGCCCTGAACGAAATTGAAGTAGTAAAGCAATCCGATCCAGGCAATGCCGAACACGACATGCCCCCAACGGAACAGAAACTGGATGAGGTCCATGATTTCCACTATGTGTCTCCCCTTCGTTTGCGCTCCTGCCGGCCCCCTTAATCAGGGGCCTATCGAACGGCGCAGGGGGGCAAGCCCCGCACCCACAAACCACAGCGTTCCAAGGCCCGGAAACCCCGGAAAACCGCTTCGATCATAGCGCGTTTCGCGGGGGGTTGGACGAGGTTCGGCGCTTGCGCCGCGGAAAGTGCGCGGGAGCGCCGTTCGGGCGTCACCGCGGCCCACTTGGAGGGAAGGCATTCTGCCTTCCCTATACGCCGACAGGCGTTTTCGACAACGGACGGCGCGCCTGACGGCGCGCAGGGGAAGGCAGAATGCCTTCCCTCCAAGACAGCGACGCCACGGCGTATGGGGTTAGGCGGGTGGTGTCACCTCAATCAACTCAATGGGGGCGTGGCGGGCGAGCGCCACGGTTGCTTCGGTGCCCCATGCGGTAGTCGAGTAGATGCGGCGGATGCTGGTTAGGTCGTAGGGAGAACCGAGGCGTTCCGCTTCATCCAAGGCTTCGATCGCCGCGGCCCCGCCCGGCTGTCGCCCCAGCACGATGTCGGTGGCTGCGCGGTCTTCCGCTTCCGCCCATAGTCTGTGCGGTTCCACGATGGGTTGGCGGATGGTGGCTACACTGTCGCCGTGTGCCAGCGGGGCGAGTATGCCGAGGGCGAGTTGGGCGGAGTCGGATAGAGGGCCCACTACCAACGTGAGGCGATCTTCGCCGCCCTCATCCGCACCGGTCGCGTAGGCTTCGTTGCCCCAATCCAGGAGGCTCGACGCTTGCCCTTCCGGCTCCATGCGCGCGGCCGGGTCGTGGCCCGTGATGCATTGCTCGAAGTCGAGCGAGAAGTCGAGCAACGCTTCGGTGCCGTCGTCCACCTGCACCCAGAGGCGCACGGCCGGGAGGCGGTCCCTAACCTCCCAAAGCCGCGCCGCGTAGCTGCCGTGAAAGACGACGGCTTCCGCCCGCGCCTCGATGAGGCGGCTGACGAGGTCGTCGGAACGAAATCGCGAAGCGACAGTCAAAGGCGTCGCACCGGCCTTGAAGGCGGCGAACAATGCCTCCACATACTCCACAGAGTCTTGCAGGTAAAACGCGATGCTGGTGCCGGGACCAAGGCCGTGCGCGTGCAGCAGGCTGGTGACGCAGGCTGCACGGCGCTCGAAGTCGCGCCAGAGGCGCTCGGTGTCGCCGCAGGCGATTGCAGTGCGGCGGCGCAGGCGGTCGGCGTGCCCCTCCCAGCGGCTCGCGATATCGCTGGCGAAGGAGCTGTCGGCAGGGCTCATTTGGGTCTCGTCGGCACCGAAGCGCGGATGATGCCACGGCGGGTGGCGGCGTTGCCCGCCGGCGTTGGTCAAATCCGCCATGTAGTGAATCGGCACGGCCCGCCTCGAGGCTTGGAAACGGAGTTTTTTCGCTCATATAAACAGCGACTTGCATCAGAATCCGGTAGACGCGCGCGATGCATGGCACGGGAATTGGAACCAACGCGTCTGAAAGCACGACTTACCGTTCACGCACCATCGGGAAACATCAGGATCGGATCATGTTCAGGCTGTCTCGCTTGCGCTCCCCAAGGGCGACGTTCGCGGCCTTCGCGATGCTCGCCGCCGTCATGCTCGGCTTCGGTACGCTCGCCGAACTCTCGCTCGCCCACACGCCCGCCTTCGTGGCCGTGGAGGCGGAGGACGCCGAGAGCGATTCTGAAGATGCGTCGCGCGAACTCGTGGTCTGTCCGGATGATGAGTCTTGGCCGGCTCGTTCCGTCCCGGACTTGAGCCCAGCGCGGCCCAGCGGCGGATTCCGCCCCATCGCGGCCAAGGCACCGGCGCCGAAGCGCACGCAAACCCGGGCTTAACGCCACGGCAAACACGTGGATACAACGGGAGGAGAAGCAAACATGCGAGATCAACTAGAGCGCCTGCGCGGCAGCTTGGTGCGAGACCGTCGGGGATGGATCGGCGGGGTTTGCGCAGGCCTCGCCAACTTCATCAACGTCGATCCCACCTTCGTCCGCATCGGCGTGCTGGTGGCCGCCATCTTCTTCCCCAAGATCGTCATCGCCTCTTACATCATCGCCTGGCTGTTGCTCGACAAGCGCTAAAAAGGGCAAAGATGCCCTCTCCCACCAGATGAAGCCCGTCTCGTCCAAGAGAAGGCATACTCTCTGCACTTTGCAGGCCGAGGGGATCTGGCATGAGGCGCGTCATTTCCATACTGCTCGCAGCCGCCTGGCTCGTGCCGTCTGCGGTGGGCGCGGAGCTTGCCGGGCTTGGCGCCATCAGCTTCCCCACCTCGGCCACAGGGGCGGCGCAGGAGCGCTTTCTGCGCGGAGTGACCATCCTGCACAGCTTCGGCTGGAAGCAGGCGCGGCTGGAGTTCCAGGCGGCGCAGGAACTGGACCCCGACTTCGCCATGGCCTATTGGGGCGAGTCGCTTTGCTACAACCATCCGCTCATCAGCGAGCAGGACCGGGACACGCCGAGGGAAATCCTCGCGCGACTTGGGGAAACGCCGGAAGCCCGCCTCGCAAGGGCACCGACCGCGCGCGAGAGGGGTTTCCTGAGTGCGGTGGAGGTGCTCTTCTTCGGCGAGGGTGACACGCGCGCCCGGCGGCAGGCGCATATGGAACAGATGCAGCGCTTGCATGAGGCCTTTCCCCAGGATGACGAGGTGGCCGCCTTCTATGCGCTGTCGCTCTTGATGTCGGCCGGACCGGCAGGCGAGGCGGAGCGCAGCAATGTGCTGGCGGGCGCCATCGCCCTCGAACTGCTGGCGCGAAACCCCAACCACCCCGGCGCCGCGCACTACACCATCCATGCCTTCGACGACCCGGTTCACGCTCCCCTTGCGCTACCAGCCGCCCGCGTCTTCGCCGGCATTGCCGAGAAGGTCTCGCACGCACGCCACATGCCTTCGCACATCTTCATCCAGCGCGGCATGTGGGACCTCGTCTCCTCCTCCAACCAGTCTGCCTATGAGGCTGCCGTCGATCTCTGGGAGCCGGGCGACAGCCTCGGCGACATGGTGCACTCACTCGACTGGGGACAATATGGCGACCTCCAGCGTGGCGACTACGAGCGCGCTGCGCTCTGGATCGAGCGGATGGAGGGAATCCGCGAGCGGGCCGGCGATCACCCTTTCGCCAGTGCCATCCTGCCGCAGGTGAGGGCACGCATGGCGATCGAGCGCGAAGCCTGGGACCCGCAGCCGGTCACGGAGGATTCCCACGCGACCGAGCTATTGGCCACGGGGCTTGGCGCCGCGCAGACGGGAGACTTGGCGCTCGCTGAAGAGGCGGCGGAGGAACTGGCCCAGAGGGCGGAGAAGGCGCGGTCCGACGACACAGACCGCTCCTACTACGCCCAGAGCGGCAAGCCGCTCGACATCATGGCCAAGGAAGTGGCAGGAATGCTGGCCATCGCCCGGGGCGAGACCGATGCCGGGCTTGCGCTGCTCGCCGAAGGCGTCGCCATCGCCGAGTCGATGCGTCCGCCCAACGGCGCACCGAACCCCTTGAAGCCCGTCCACGAACTCCACGGCGAAGCGCTGCTGGCCGCCGACAAGCCAGCGGAAGCGCTCAAAGCCTTTGAAGCCTCGCTGCTGCGCACGCCGAACCGCCCCCTATCCCTGCGCGGCCTTGCGCGCGCCCACGCCGCGTTGGGCGAGGAAGCGCAGGCGAGCGCGATTTACGAACACCTCCGCGAAGGTTGGAACGGCCGGCAAGTCGCTTGGCGAACGGAAGCGGAAAGCTACACACCTTGACGCGCCTCCGAGCGCTGGAAAGGACGCGGCCTCGCACCCCCAACAACGGTGGTGGCGCGCACTGTCCTGTCACTCCCCCCTCGCGGGGGAGTCGAGAAAAGCGTCCCCGCTTTTCTCG
>JAPPDJ010000117.1 GCA_028824555.1 Gammaproteobacteria bacterium
CGGCAAGATGCGCGCCCTTGCGGGCGCGATGGAGGGCGGGACGCCCTCCCTCCAGAGTACGGCGCGCCTGGCGCTGTGCAAGTCAAAGTGGGACCCCACCTGGCGCCGACAACCGTTGCCAATCCGCTCTTCGCTCCCGTAGGCTTTGCGGCTTCTCTGGGGACCCGTGCGGATCAAGGAGTGTCGATGGCTTCGGGCGCCTTTCAGGTAACCGACTTCGAGGTGGATGGTCACGTCGCTCGCATTCGAATGAATCGCCCGGAGGCGATGAACTCCTTCAATCCGGAGCTGCGCTGGGAACTCTCGCAGCGATTCGACGAGGTGGAGCAGAACGACGACATTTGGCTGGCGGTCGTCACCGGCGCCGGCAATCGTGCCTTCAGCGCAGGCGCGGACCTCAAGCACCGGGCGCGCGAGCGCGATGCCACCCCGCAACAGCGGGAGGAGTGGGCGCGCAAGCAAACCGAAACCCGTCCGTTGACCGAGCGCTGGCATTTCCCGAAGCCCGTCATCGCCCGCGTCAACGGGTTCGCCTTGGGTGGCGGTATGGAACTCGCGCTCGCCTGCGACATCATCGTTGCCGCCGACCATGCGGAACTCGGGCTGCCGGAACCGCGCCGGGGCCTCATCGCCGGCGGTGTGGGCGTGCATCGCCTGCCGCGGCAGTTGCCGCTCAAGACGGCGATGGGCTATCTCCTCACCGGCCGCCACATGACCGCCCACCGCGCCTTGGAACTGGGCCTCGTCAATCAGGTGGTGCCGCTCGACGAACTCGACGCCGCGGTGGACGAGTGGATCGCCGACATCATGCGCTGCGCGCCGCTCGCCGTGCGCGCCACCAAGGAAGCCACCATGCGGGGCCTCGACATGCCCCTGCCGCAGTCGTATTACACCGACTACGAGTGGGAACGTCGACGGCGCACCTCAGCGGACGCCATCGAAGGCCCCCGCGCCTTCGCCGAGAAGCGTTCCCCAAACTGGAAGGGCTTGTAGGGGCGACCCTTGTGGTCGCCCGTCCACGGCACATCGACCACGTTGGCATGCCCGAGCACGGGCGGGGACAAGCCCCGCCCCTACGAAGGCTCACGCGAGGTTTACCATGCACGGGCGTCCACAAGGGTCGCCCCTACGGCAAAATGAGTCGAGCGTCGTAGGGGCGAGGTTGTACTCGCCCGTGTTTGGATTTGGCTGATTTGGAGGGGAGATTCCATGCGATCGGAAACCATGCTCTTTGCCCGCGACGTGGAGGCCACCTCGCGCTGGTATCAAGACTTCCTCGGCGTCGCCTCCGGCCATGGCGGTGACGAGTTCGAGATGCTGATGGACGGGGACCGGCTACTGCTGCAGCTGCACAAGCTGGACCCGGGCTTCCACGATCACGGCGTTGCCACCGAGGCGCCGCTTGGCCACGGCGTGGTGGTGTTCCTGCATGTGGACGACCCCGATGCGACCTTTGCCAAGGCCAAGGAACGGGGCATCGAGGTGGTGGAAGACATCTACGACAACCCGGAGGCGAACATGCGGCAGTTCACGGTGCGCGACCCCAACGGCTACTCCATCGCCATCTGCAAGTCGGCGTGGGGCTGATGGACGGGGCACGAGACGCCGCTGTCAGCGACGATCCGGTAGCGACCGCACGGGTCTCCCGCAGGGCGCAAACAGACGCCGAGATGCGAAAAGGTGCGGGAAGCGAATCGGTGTTGACCGAAGAGCAGAAGTTCCTTTTCGACCTGCGCGGCTTTCTGGTGTTGCCCGGCGTGCTTTCGCGGGACGACTGCGAGCGGCTGATTCGCTTCGCCGACCATGTATGGCCACGCCAGCCAGAAGACGGGCCGTTCCGTCGCACGGGTGAAGTGTCGCAGTGGGGCAAGCCCTTCTTGGACCTGATCGATCACCCCAAGGTGCTGCCCTACCTCGCCGAACTCATCGGTTCGAAGCTGCGCCTCGACCACGACTACTGCATCTTCATGCGCGAAGCGGCGAGCCGCAACCAGCTCCACGGCGGCCCCTTCCGCTACGAAACCGACCATTGGTATCGCTACCACGACGGCGTGATGCGCAACGGCCTCACGGTGGCGACATGGAACCTCACCGACGCGCCCGCCGGCGCCGGCGGCTTCACCTGCGTGCCCGGCAGCCACAAGAGCAATTTCCTCAAGCACATGCCAGCAGACGTGGCCCGATTCGAGCGCGACGCGGACTGGGTGGTGCAACCGCCAATGGAAGCCGGCGACGTGCTGATCTTCACCGAAGCGCTCATCCACGGCACCGCCGAATGGAAAGCCAAACACGAACGCCGCACTCTGCTCTACAAGTACAGCCCACCGCATTCGACGTGGGCGAAGCGGTTCTACAACTTGGACGACTACCCTGATGCCACCGAACGCCAGCGGCGGCTCCTGGCTGGCCCCTCAGTCGAAGCGCACGAGAGGGTCTGGGACGGCTGAGGTGAAACTCCTCAAGATCGTTGCCCATTCGCTCGTCGGCATTCTTGTCGTCGTCGTGCTCGGGCTCATCGTCACGAAGTTCTTCGACGGCCCCATCGGTCCATTACCCGGCGGTGCCCTCCGCTCGGGCGAGATCGTCACGGCCGCGGTCGACGATTGGAGTTTCGTCACAGACGTCGAACTAATCGAGTTGCAGCTCGTGGCCGAAAACCAGTCCCGCACAGTCGGTATCGTCTTCAACGACGGCACGGCATATGTCTCCTCCACGCCGGCAACCTACTGGCAACGCAAGGTCGAGACATCCGCCGACGCATGGCTGCGCATCGAAGGCCGCCGCTACCCTGTAGCCCTCTCCCGAATCCACGAACCGGCTCGCAACGCCGCCATCCGCACCGTGGCCACCGCCAAGTACGCGGAGGCCATCACACCTGATTTCTTCTTCTTTCGGGTCGAGTCAAGATCCCACGACGCCTAGGTCGCGCTGATCGGACCGTCACGAAGCTGCGGCAGCCCTGAGCTTGGCTTGCGCCAAGTCGTAGGCAGCCTGCACGCGCATCCATTGCTCCGCATTGCTCCAGCCGACACGCTCCATGGCAAGCGCCATGTCGGCCGAAATCCCATGCCTGCCGTGCAGAAGCCTCGAGAGCGTGTTGCGCGCAACACCAAGCTGTCGGGCAGCCTCGGCAACGCTCCACCCCATTTCATCGAGGCAAGCGCGCACATGCTCTCCGGGATGGGGTGAGTTCAGCATCGGCATTGCATTAGGACAACCTCACTCGGGCAAACGGTCGATGTGCGCGCCGAGGCCGCCCAAACGCTGTTCCAGGCGTTCGTAGCCGCGGTCGATTTGGCCGACGTTGTGGATGGTGCTTTCGCCCTTGGCGGCTAGTGCGGCGATGACCAGAGCCATGCCGGCGCGGATGTCGGGGGAGACGAGGTTTTCGCCGCGCAGGTCCGAGCGACCGATTACCACGGCGCGGAAGGGGTCGCAGGGGATGATGCGGGCGCCCATGGCGATCAGGCGGTCGGTGAAGACCATGCGGCCCTCGAACATCTTTTCGTGGATGAGCACGGTGCCTTCGCTTTGCGTTGCCAGGACGACGGCGATGCTCATGAGGTCTGGGGGGAAGCCGGGCCAGGGCATGTCGCCGATGGTGGGCACGGCGCCGCCGAAGTCGGGCACCACCGTGAGTTCCTGCTCGGCCGGCACGACGACGGCGTCGCCGTCCACGTCCCAGCGCACCCCCAGGCGGCCGAACATGATGGCGGTCATGCGGTGTTCGTGGGGACGTGCGTTCTCGATGCGGATGTGGGAGCCGGTAGCGGCGGCGAGGCCGATGAGGGAGCCGACTTCCGTGTAGTCGGGGCCGATGGTGAAGTCGGTGCCGCCCAGGCGAATGACGCCCTCAATGGTGAGATCGTGGGTGCCAATGCCCGAGATGCGCGCTCCCATCGCGTTTAGGCAATGACAGAGGTCTTGCACGTGTGGCTCCATCGCGGCGTTGGCGATGGTGGTGGTGCCGTCTGCGAGCACGGCGGCGAGGATGGCCTGTTCGGTGCCGGTGACGCTCATCTCGTCGAGGAAGAGTTCCGTGCCCCGTAGTCGCTCCGTTCGCAGTACGTGCAGGCCGGCTTCTTCCTCGATGCGGGCGCCGAGGCCACGCAAGGCCAACAGGTGGGTGTCGAGGCGCCGTCGGCCGATGCGGTCACCTCCCGGGCGACCGATCACGGCGAGGCCAAAGCGGGCGAGCAAGGGTCCCGACAGCAACACGCCGGTGCGGATGCGGCTCCACAGCGCGAGATCCGGATTGCCGTCCCGCACGCCGCGTGCGTCGAGGCGACAGACATTGTCTTCGAGAGAGGTGGACACCCCCATGCTCTCGAGCAGCGCGAGCTTGGTGCGGACGTCGCCGATGTCCGGAACGTTGCGCACGACGAGGGGCTCGTCGGTGAGCAGCGCCGCGGCCAACAGAGGCAGCGCGGCGTTCTTGTTGCCCATCGGGGCGATGGTGCCGTGCAGCGCGTGGCCGCCGTCAATGCGAAAGTAGTCGGCCATGCTCTGCGAGGGTGTTGCGCACGGCGGCCAGTGTACTCGCGCGCGAGCGTGCGGAGCGTCGCCAGCGCTTGCAGGACGCGTGCAAGTTGTGAGCAAATGGAGGCGTTGGCCTGTTGCGCCAGTCAGTCTCGCACCACCTCATGGCGCAACGTGCCGATGCGGCGGATGTCCACTTCGATGGTGTCGCCTTCATCCATGAAGACGGGAGGATTGCGTGCCGCGCCGACGCCGCCTGGGGTGCCGGTGACGATGACATCGCCGGGCACGAGCTCCGTGAAAGTGGAGCAATAGGCGACGAGCTCGGGGAAGCCAAACACGAGCTGGGCCGAGCGCGCGTTCTGCATCACCTCGCCGTTGAGGCGGGTGGTGATCTCGATGTCGTCGTAGTCGTCGATCTCGTCTGGCGTCACCATCCACGGGCCGAAGCCGCCGGTGGCGGCGAAGTTCTTGCCCGGCGTGAACTGGCTGGTGTGGCGCTGGTACTCGCGCACGCTGCCGTCGTTGTAACAACTGAAGCCGGCGATGTGATCGAGCCAGTTGGCGGGGGCGATGCGGCGCCCGGGCCTGCCGATCACGAGAGCGATTTCCCCTTCAAAATCAAGACTGTCCGACTCGCTTGGCCGCAGCATCTTGCCGAGGTGCCCAACCTGGGCGGCAGCGAAGCGGACGAAGATGGTGGGATTGTCCTCGCCGCCGCGACCGGTTTCCTCTTGGTGGTCGCGGTAGTTGAGGCCGACGCAGAGGATCTTGTCGGGGTCCGTGATGGTAGGCAGGTAGGTGATCTCGTCGAGGGCGCAATCCGCCGAGTCTCCTGCCTCGGCAGCCACGTCTTCGAGGCCACGGGCGATGGCCGCCTTCAGCGTGGGGATGCCCGTACGACGCCCTGCATCCACCACGCCACCATCGACTACGCGCCCGAACGACGCCTCCCCGTTCCGCTCAAACGAAAGCCAACGCATGAATCCCCTCCGTTGGTGGTCTGTGAACCCCTGCCGTAGGGGCGACCCTTGTGGTCGCCCGTCCCGCGTGCACCGAGCATTCTCTTTGCACGAAGACGGGCGAGGACAAGCCTCGCCCCTACGACTCCTAGTCGAACATGATCACGCTGCGTGCCACCTCTCCCTTGTCGAGCGCCAAGAGCGCGTCGGTGACATCGCCGAGGGCGATGCGGCTCGAGATCATGTCGTCGAGGTGCAGCTTGCCTTGCAGGTAGAAGTCCACGAAGCGCGGCATGTCCACGCGGAAGCGGTTCGAGCCCATCATCGAGCCCTGGATCGTCTTCTCCTGCAGGAAGTCTGGGCCGTGCAGTTCCACCATCTGGCCTGGTGGGATCATGCCGATGATCGTCGCGGTGCCGCCGCGCCGGATCATGCGGAAGGCTTGCTCGGAGGTGACCTTGAGGCCGATGGCCTCGAAGGAGTAGTGAACGCCGCCGCCGGTGAGATCCCGCACCTGCTGCACCGGATCGCCGGCGCCGGCGTCCACCACGTCGGTGGCGCCGAACTTGCGGGCGAGTTCCAGCTTCGAGGGCACCATGTCCACGGCGATGACTCGCGATGCCCCGGCGATGGCGGCGCCGTTGATGCACGACAGGCCCACGCCGCCGCAACCGATGACCGCCACCGTGGCGCCTGGTTCCACCGCTGCGGTGTGGATCACCGCGCCGACCCCGGTGGTCACGCCGCAGCCGATAAGGGCAGCGCGGTCGAGCGGCATGTCCTCGCGAATCTTCACCACGGAGTGCTCGTGCACCAGCATCTTCTCGGCGAAGGAGCCGAGGTTGGCGAACTGGCCTAGGCGGCCGCCAGCCTTCGACAGACGCGGCTCGTCCTCGGGTCCTCGCCGCACTTCTGGCTCCTGGCAGAGCGACATGTGGCCGGTGAGGCAGTCCTCGCAATGGCCACAAAACACGGAAAGACAGGTGATGACGTGATCGCCGGGCTTGACGTAGTTCACCTGATCGCCCACCTGCTCGACGATGCCGGCCGACTCGTGGCCGAGCACCACCGGCAACTGTCCCGGATAGGTGCCGTTGAAGAAGTGCATGTCGGAGTGGCACACCCCGGCGGCGACGGTTCGCACGAGCACCTCGCGCGGACCGGGCTTGTCGATGTCGATCTCCTCGACATCCATGGGCTGGTTGACCTCGCGGAACACGGCTGCCTTCATGGCGATTCCCCTCGCTTCGACGTGGGCGGCACCGCGCGCGGTGCCGCGTTTGACGGACAGACAGTGTGCCGGCGCAGCCCGCTCGCTTCAACCGCCAGCGAGCATCGTCAGCGATTGCCAAAGCGCCATTGCGCCCAAGGCAAGCAAAAGCAACAACGTGCCGCCCGCGCCGACAGCCCGCAGCGGCGTCGCCCCCTTGTCGTGCTGCAGGCCGAAGGGATGGGCGATGCGACAGACGAGGAGCAGGACGCCGACGACGTGCAGGAACAGGGCGCTGCCGCCGTTCGCCTCGATCAGGGCCATCAGCACGAGCGCCAACGGCACGTATTCGACGAAGTTGCCGTGGCGGCGAATGGCTACAGCCAAGTCCATGTCGTCACCATGCAGGATCGAGACGTTGGCACGTCCCCGTTGCCGCCCCACAAGGGTGCTCAGGGCAACAAAGACGGCCAGGAGAAGGGCCGCATAGAGAGCGGTGATCGGAAGCATGGTGATTGCCTTCAACGGTGGGTGGTCAGTGCGTTTCTAAAGCAGTGAGCCGGAAGACGCAAAACGTCCGCGTTGCACCAGTGAAGCTATGCCAGTTCCCCACCCCGCAGGAACGCTGGGCCGCGGCGGTACGGAACAGGGCTCCCCTCCCCATGCCCCTGCCAGGCGCACTTTCCTGTCACTCCCCCCTCGCGGGGGAGTCGAGAAAAGCGTCCCCGCTTTTCTCGGAGGGGGGACTTGCCGGAACCCACGACCGTCCCACGCCAGCGCCGCCTGCACGGAAGCAACCGGCCGCAGCAAGTCGCCCTTGCCCGGTTCGTCAAAGCGGATCGAACTCGAACGGGATCTGTAGCCGCATGTCGCCTACGTCCTCGCCCCGCAGGAACTTGAGGTGCGGCTCGATTAGCACGGAGGGAACCTCGTGCGATGCGCCTTCGACAACGATCAGGCGGGAATCGGAAAACCCCGCCCTTGCCGCGACGGCGTTGGAGATGGGGGTGCGGCCGTCTAGGGTGCCGCAGCAGAAGAGCGTCGGCGTTGCCGACCTCACCGGTGCGCGGAAGGTATCGCCTAGATCGGTGACGCCCATCACGTCGCCGACGAAGGGAAAGGGCAGGTTGAAGGTGTCGTCGAGCAGGGCGCCCTTGCGCTGCGACTCGATGTCGGCCATGCGCTGGGCGGTGGCGCCCGAGGCGCAGTCCATAGCCAGCATCATTCCGTGCGGCGCCTGGCCGAGCCAACGCCCGAATCGGCGTGACAAGGTGGATGTGTCCCGCCGGGTGAGCTGGCGGGCAAGGGCCGGCAGGCCCCGAATCGCCCGCGTGCTGCCTAAGGCGCCGCCGAGTACCGTCTGCACGGCGAAGCGACCGAGGGGAACTCGATCTTCCATTCCAGCGATTTGCACCAAGGGAGGGTGGGCGTCGTAGTCCTCGAGCACTGCACGGAGTTCGCCATCGAGGTCAGGGCACATCCCGTCCAGGCTCGTGCTGCCGCGGGCTAGTTCGGCGATGTGGCGGAAGTGCCGATCGGTATTGGCCGGCAGCTTGTGCGTGTCGTCCGGGCCCTCGACGATGCACAGGATCGCCTTGCCTACCCGCTCGCCGTGCAGTCGCAGCACCGCAAGGCCGAGATGCGAGCCATAGCTCGCGCCGTGCAGGTTGATGGTCTCTGCCCCAAGCGCCTTGCGCAGGTCGTCCACGTCGTGCGCGCTCTCGACGGTGTTGAACGCATCCACTTCGACGCCCCGCTCTCGCCAATACGTGGCGAGCCTGCCGGCATGGTCGCGCTGCGCGGCGAGAGCGGCGTTGCGCGTCAGCACTTCGCTGAGGTCGTACTGCGGGCGATGGGGACTATCGAGATTCGGCAATGCGCCCTGACAGCCGCGCTGGTCGAACGTCACGACATCGCAGATTTCCGACAGCCGCTC
Source organism: Gammaproteobacteria bacterium (assembly GCA_028824555.1). GTDB lineage: Bacteria > Pseudomonadota > Gammaproteobacteria > Pseudomonadales > Azotimanducaceae > VXYL01. The sequence continues at coordinate 8,588 of JAPPDJ010000117.1, forward strand.
TACATGTTCGAACATCGAGGTCTCGAAAGCGCCGATGGCCGCCGCACCGGGGCCGCCGGCGAGGACGACGACCGGCGGCAATCCCAAGTCTCGCCGCGCCGGCACCCGCACGAACGGCAGCGACAGCGCCGGGCTTTCCCCACGCGTGCGGATGCTCGGCACCAGCAACACGCCACGTTCCGCATCCAAGCTGCGCCCACTCGCCGCATTCCGCACCCGCGATGGCCAAATCCCAACAAGCTGCGACTCGAGCGGGGCGAGGAGTTTCTGCATGGGCCGAGTTCTACTACTGCTGCTGCGGCGGAATTGTACGGTGATCGACGGGCGCTCCTCGGCGGCGCAACGGGACGCTCCCCCAGAAAAGGGTGCAACATGGCGCAATGGCAGAAATGCAGATCATCAGCGTCCTGCACCTCGCCATCGCCTTCATTCCGCCGGCGCTCGTCATTGCGGTGATGTGGTGGTGGAAGGTGGGGGCAGGGAAGGCAATCTACGCCAACCTCCGGATGCTGGTGCAGCTTCTGGTGATCGGCTATGTGCTCACGTACATCTTCGAGGCCGACAATCCGTGGATCATCGTCGCGGTGCTGGCGCTCATGATCTCGGTCTCGGCGTGGATCGCGATGCGGCCGCTACAGCGACAGGGCATACGTGTGTACGGTGCAGTGGTCACGGCCCTCGGCGCCACGGGCCTCGCAGTGTTCGGTCTCGTGACCCAGTTGGTGCTGGACTTGGGCCGTTGGTTCGAACCGGAACTCACGGTGCCCATCGCCGGCATGATTTTCGCCAACTCCATGAACACGGTGAGCCTCACCGCCGAGCGCTTCCAATCGGAGATCGAACACGGCGCTGAGTTGATGGCAGCCCGCCGCGTCGCCCTCGACGCGGCCTTGATCCCGCAAATCAACAGCCTGCTTGCCGTGGGCCTCGTGGCCCTGCCCGGAATGATGACCGGACAGATTCTCTCCGGCGTCGATCCTCTGGTAGCCGCCCGCTATCAGATCGTGGTGATGTGCATGATCTTCGGCGCTGGCGGATTGGCCGCCATCGGCTACCTCCTGCTCACCCGCCCGGACGAAGGCCTATGATCCCTGCGTCCATGGGGAAGCCGTAGCTGCGAGCGAACTGCTGGCCTGTCAGGCTTTGCCGCGGGCCTCTGGAGGGAGGGCGTCTCGCCCTCCACTCACACGAGCACCCACTTGGGAGCCCCCGTGCGGCACGTCGTTCTGTGACCCGAAGGAAGAGCGTGCCTTGCGGCACGCAGGAGGGCGAGACGCCCTCCCTCCGAGGGCTCCATTTGCTACAGCCGCACCATCGTCTTGCCGAAGTTGCTGCCCTGCAACATGCCGATGAAGGCGTCGATGCTGCCGCCCAAGCCCTCGGTGACGCTCTCTCGATACTTGAGACGGCCTTGCTTGATCCAGCCCGACATTTCCTCGAGCGCTTCCTCCGCAGCGGGATGCGAGGCGGCGAGTTCCGAGAAGGCGAAGAACCGGTAGCCACCGGCACCGTTGTTGTTGCCGTCCTGGGGCAGCACGGGCAAGCCCTCCGCCTTCAAGCGCTGTAGCGGCGTCGGCCGGCGCTCGGCACTGGTGAGGTTGTAGTGCGCGATGAAGCCGCAAATCGGCACGCGACAGCCAGGGTTCAGGAGTGGAATGACGGCTTCGAGCACGTCGCCACCGACGTTCTCGAAATAGATGTCCACCCCGTCCGGGGCGGCGTTTGCGAGTTCAGTGGCGAAGCTCGGAGTCTTGTAGTCAATGCAGGCGTCGAATCCCAACTCGTCGACGCACCACGCGCATTTCGCGGGGCCGCCGGCAATGCCGACCGCACGTGCCCCCTTGATCTTCGCGAGCTGCCCCACGACCTGCCCCACCGCACCGGAGGCGGCGCTGACGACCACCGTTTCCCCGGCCTTCACCCTTGCCACCTGAAGCAGGCCCTGATAGGCCGTGTAGCCGGTCATGCCGAGAATGCCGAGGGCCGTGGACGCCGGGCCCAGTGAGCCATCCCATTTCTGGATCGGTATTCCGGGGTTGTTCCATTGCACGTCGCTGGCGCTGGCGAGGCACTGCTCCTGCCAGCCGTAGTAGCCGACGACGAGATCGCCCTCGTTCCATCCGTCGACGCGGCTCTCGGTTACTTCCGAGACGGTGCCGCCGATGACGGTGCGACCCTCGTTGTCGGCCGAGTTCATGAAGGTCGAACGCATGTAGGGATCGAGCGTCAGCCAGCGCGTTCGCAGCAGCATCTGACCCGGACCCGGCGCCGGCAGTTCCTCGTGGACGATCTCGAAGTCCGAAGGCTTCGGCATTCCCTCCGGCACCCGCCGAAGCACCACCTTGCGATTGTTCGTTGCGCTCAAGGGTATTTCCTCCTCATTGCGTGGCCAAGTTCAGCGGACTTCGGCTGGCGGCCATTCGGACCTGGCGCGGCTCTCTGGAGGGAGGGCGTCCCGCCCTCCAAGCGTGCCGAGGCGCGCATCCTCGTAGGGGCGAGGCTTGTCCTCGCCCGTGATTTTTTTCGGCAGCCAAGGGCTTCGGGCCCATCGACTAGGGGCGACCACAAGGGTCGCGCCTACGGAGCTCGTCCATAGCCAAAGTCCGACAGCCTGCTACCCCCCACCTAACGTCCCTTCCGCCAGCGCTGTCGCGGCCCGCAAGGCGGCAATGGCGCCCCGCTCATCCGCGACTCCCTTGCCGGCAATGTCAAACGCCGTGCCATGGTCCACCGATGTGCGGATCAGCGGAATCCCCAGCGTCGCCGTGACGCTTTCATGAAAGTTGTGAACCTTGATGGCGATGTGGCCTTGGTCGTGATACATCGCCAGCACCACGTCGAACTCGCCAGCGATTGCGCGGTTGAACACGGAATCCGCCGGCAGCGGCCCCTCCACGTCCATGCCGGCTTCGCGCGCGGCGCGCACCGCCGGGGCGATGGCCTCGATCTCCTCGCGGCCGAGCAACCCGCCTTCCCCGCCGTGCGGGTTCAGCGCAGCGGCGGCGATGCGTGCGTTCGGCAATCCCCATGCGCGCAGCGATTCGTGACAGAGCTTGAGCCGCTCCAGCACATTGTCGAAGGTGACAAAGCGTCCCGCCTCGATCAACGACTTGTGCGTAGAAAGGTGCACCACGCGCAATCCCGGCGTCATCAGCATGGTGGCCGTCACCTTGGCCCCGGTCAGGCGAGCAAGAATCTCCTGGTGGCCGATGTCGTCCACATAGCCGGCGGCGTGGATCGCCTCCTTGTGCAGCGGGCAGGTCATCATGGCGTCGATCTCGCCGGCCATTGCATCGCCGGCGCAACGTTCCACGGCCCGCACCGCCGCATCGCCGCACGCCGCCGCCACCTTGCCAACGCAGAAGTCGTCGGGGCGCGGGGTGTTCGTATCAACGAGGTCGCATTCCGGCACCGTCAGGCCAGCCTGCCGTGCACCTAGTCCGAGTGCCCAGCCGGGGCCGTAGACGACGATGCGGGCGTTGGGCCGGTTCTCGTGGTGCAACGCCTTCACCAGCACTTCGGGACCGATGCCGGCCGGGTCCCCGAGGGTGACGCCGATGCTTGTTGCTGGCATCGGAGGTTAGCTGCCGAGCAGCTCGATGCCGTCCACGGCGAGGCCGAAGCCTTCGAGGCCCACGTAGTCCACCTCCCGCCCGGTGACGATGCGAATGCGGGTGACGCCTAGGTCGCGCACGATTTGCGCGCCGACACCGATCTCCAGCCAGTCGCGATTGCGTCCGTCGGCGCGGCTGGCGGGTCCTTCGCTCAGGTTGTCGAGCGGCACCCCAGCGAAGCCGCTGCGCAGATAAATGAAGACTCCCCCGCCGAGTTCACCCAAGCGCTGTAGCGCCGTCTGCAAGAGGTTGCTCTGATGGCTCGCCTGCGGGCCGAACACATCCTCGATGAGCTTCTCGCGGTGGATGCGCACGGGCACGCTCGTTCCGGGGCCATGGTCGCCAAACACTAGGGCAAGGTGCTCGGCGTCTTCAAAGCGGGTGCGGTAGGCGAGGGCGCGGGCGCGGCCTATGGCCGTTTGCACCTCGAACTCCCGCGTCCGTACCACCAGTTGCTCGCGCCGCTGCCGCCAGGCGATGAGATCGGCGATGGAGATGATCTTGAGGTCATGCTCTTTCGCGAAGCGCATGAGTTCCGGCAACCGCTGCACGGTGCCGTCGTCGTTCACGACCTCCGCCAAGAGCCCCACCGGCGCGCAGCCGGCAGCGCGAGCGAGATCGATGGCCGCCTCGGTGTGGCCCGATCGCACCAGCACGCCGCCGCGTCGTCCGACCAAGGGAAAGATGTGCCCGGGCCGCACAAAATCGCCGGCCACGACGTTGCCACCGGAGAGAGCCACCGCGGTCGCGGCGCGCTCTTCTGCGGAGATGCCGGTGGAGAGCCCTTCGCGATAGTCAACGCTCACCGTGAAGGCGGTGGCAAGCGGCGCATCGTTGCGCGCCACCATGGGTTCGAGGTGCAGCCTCTTGGCGAGATCTTCCTCAAGCGGCGTGCAAAGGATGCCGCTCGTGTGTCGGATCATGAACGCCACCCGCTCCGGCGTTGCCTTCGACGCCGCCATGATGAGATCGCCCTCGTTCTCGCGATCGTCGTCATCCACCACCACCACCAACTCGCCACGAGCGACGGCGCCGATGGCATCGTCCACCGGGTCAAAGCGTGGCGCATCCGGCGCGGGCGCAGGAGAGTTAGCGGGCATGGCGAATCCGGGAGTCCAAGAATCCGGCAAGCGTAGCAGTTTCCTGCTGGCGAAGCCGCCGCCAACAGGTTGGGGCCACACACGTAGGTGCGGTTGAACGGGTCTGGAGGGAGGCATTCTGCCTTCCCTCCGAGGCCCGTTTCGAAGTCCGACCCCTATGGCGCACCCTGCTGGCGCGAACTGGTGGCCTTCGTGCTCGCGTTCGCTCGCAACTAGGCTGCTAGCATCCGTGCATTCGAGTTATCGAAGCCGCCGGACAAGCAGCCCATGACCAAGCCCACCGTTCTCCACCTTCACTCCCGCCACACCATCGGCACCGTGAGCCCGCTCATCTTCGGCGGCTTTCTCGAGCACTTGGGCCGCTCCATCTACGAGGGTGTGTACGACCCCGGCAGCGTTCACGCGGATGCAGACGGGATGCGCACCGACGTCATCGAGGCGCTCCGGGAGCTTGGCCTTACCGTCGTCCGTTATCCGGGTGGCAACTTCGCCTCCGGGTATCACTGGCAAGACGGCGTGGGCCCCAAGGAGGCACGCCCCCGCACGAGGGAACTCGCCTGGCAGTCCATCGAACCGAACACCTTCGGCACCGACGAGTTCATCAAGCTCTGCCGCAAGCTCGATTGGCAGCCCATGCTGGCGGTGAACCTCGGCACGGGCACGCCGGAAGAGGCCCGCGACTGGGTGGAATACTGCAACTGCGAAACGGGCACACGCCATGCCGACATGCGCGCCGCCAACGGCGCAGCGCAGCCCCACGGCGTGCCCCTCTGGTGCCTCGGCAACGAGATGGACGGCCCGTGGCAGCTCGGCCACGTTCCCGCCGAGCAATACGCCATTCGCGCGAGCCAAGCGGCGAAGATGATGAAGGACTGCGACCGGTCAATCGAGACCGTGGCTTGCGGCTCGTCCGCACCCACCATGCCGACCTTCCCCGAATGGGATCGGACGGTGCTCGAATCCCTCGGCGGCCTCGCCGACTACGTGAGCCTGCACCGCTACGTCGGCAATCCCGAAGACAATCCCGCCGACTATCTCGCGCTCTCGAACAGCATCGATGCGCAAATCGAGGCGGTGGATGCCTGCGCCCGCTACGTGCAGGCGAAGCAGCGCTCGAGACGGCGCGCGTACCTCTGCTTCGACGAGTGGAACGTGTGGTATCGCGCCCGAGGCGGAAGCCACAGCGACGGCCGTGCCAAGGTGGCACCGGCGCTGCTCGAAGAGCGCTACAACCTCGAAGACGCCCTCGTGGTGGCCATGTTCCTGATGAGCTTCATCCGCCACGCCGACAGCGTACGCATCGCCAATCTGGCACAGCTCGTGAACGTCATCGGCCCGGTGCTGACGCAAGGCGACGAGCTGCTCAAGCAATCGATCTTCCACGCCTTCCGCATGGTGTCGAGCCGCCGAGCAGGGGTGTCGCTGCGGGGTGCCGTGGAAGGGCCAACTTACGCAAGCGAGCGCTACGGCGAAGTCGCCTTCCTCGACCATGCAGCCATCATCGATGGCTCGAAGCTGCACGTGTTCGCCATCAATCGCCAGCTAGAGGACCACATGCCCCTTACCGTGGCGTTCGCAGACCGCGCCATCGCCCGGGTGCTCTCGTCCGAAATCCTGCACGCGGACCTCAAGGCCGAGAACACCTTCGAAAGCCCCGACGAAGTGCGAGCCATCCCCTTCGATGGCTGGAGCGCCGACGGCAACGCCAACGCCGTCCTGCCGCCCCATTCCTTGGTGGCCACAACCTTCGAGTTGGCTTGATTGAAGGTGCCTGTCGGCTTGCGTTCGCCTGCTAGCAGACGCTAGCTTGCAGGTCGGGTTTTCCCGTCAATAAAAAAGGTGGGCAGCGTGGCAACGGTGGAAGTCAGCGCGCAAGTGGACCAAACGTTGGTGTCGGCAGTGGAGCGGTATTGCAAATCGCACGGCATCGTAATCAACCAATTTGTTCAAGAAGCGCTCTTCGACCGGCTGGAGGAACTCGAAGACGTCGAGCATTTGAAGCAGATTCGCCATGGGCCAACACGATCGCTGGCGGTAGTGATCAAGGAACTCAAGCTGAGTGGCGACCTATGAAAGTCGAGTTCGGTTGTCGGACCTTGGCAATGGCTGCTTTTGGAGGGAAGGCATTCTGCCTTCCCTCCAAAGGCCCGCCATCGAGCAAGTCCGGCAGATTGCTAGCCAACCAGGAAAGTGGCGCGCCCGCAGGGACTCGAACCCCGAACCCCCAGGTTCGAAGCCTGGTGCTCTATCCAATTGAGCTACGGGCGCTGCATAACGAGGCTACGACTTGCGCCGTGGCCTCCTTAGGCGGCAATTATACTGCCGCGCCGTAGTCCATCCGCTTGAGGAAATCCCGTGACCGACGCGCCGCTTGAAGGCATCACCGTTCTCGATCTCGGCCAGATCTACAACGGTCCCTACTGCGGCTACCTGCTCGCAATGGCGGGCGCACGGGTCATCAAGGTGGAACCGCCCACCGGCGAGGGCATGAGAGGTCGGCGGGGCGGCGATGGCCTCTTGAGCTACCCCTTCATGATGCTGAACGGCAACAAGGAAACCGTCACCCTCAACCTCAAGGACGAACGCGGCCGCGACCTCCTGAAGCGTCTCGTGCGTCACGCGGATGTGCTGCTCGAGAACTTCTCTCCCGGCACGATGGAACGCAACGGCGTCGGCAGCGCAACCTTGCTCGAGATCAACCCGCGCCTCATCTACGGCGCCGCCACCGGCTTCGGCCGCGGCGGGCCGCATCGCGACTATCGTGCCATGGACATCACCGTGCAGGCCATGACGGGCGTGGTCGCCATCACCGGCAACGACGACGAACCGCCGCTCAAGTCCGGCCCGGCGCTCTGCGACATCCTGGGCGGCGTGCATCTCTACGCCGCCATCACCACGGCCCTCGTGCGCCGCGCCCGCACCGGCAAGGGCGCGGTGCTGGATGTGGCCATGCAGGATGCCGTGTTCCCAACGCTCACCTCCGCCCTCGGCGCCTACTACGCCGTCGGCGGCAATCCGCCACGAACCGGCAATCACCATCAGGCAATGGCGGTCGCGCCCTACAACGTCTATGCCGCCGCCGACGGCCACGTGGCGATCATCTGCATCCGCGAGGGCCACTGGCAGTCCTTGGCCCGCGCCATGGGCCGCCCAGAGCTCACCGAAGACCCTCGCTTCGAGTCGATGAAGGAGCGCGCCCGTAACATGGCAGCCACGGATGAAGCCGTGGAGGCGTGGACCAGCACGCTGCCCAAGGCCGAGGTGTTCCGCATCTGCCAAGAGCACGATGTCATCTGCGCCCCGGTGCAATCCCTGGACGACGTGCTGAACGACCCCCACCTCCTCGAACGCGGCGCCCTTGCCAAACTGGCGCACGAGCACTTCGGCGACGTAACGCTGCCCAGCACCGCGTTGCGCTTCGAGGACGTGGAACCCCCGCCCGTCACCCTCCCGCGACCGCTCGGCGCCGACAACGAGAGCGTCTATGGTGGATTACTGGGGCTCGACCGTGCACAGCTCGAAGAACTCTCCGGGGCCGGGGCGATTTAGGCGGCTTTGCCCGGTCGTGCATCTTTTGCCTCCGGGCCATCCCCGGAGGGAGGGCGTCTCGCCCTCCATGGCCCGAAGGGACGTTGGGCCTCCTCTTCCGGCTTGAGAGCAGCCACTGAAGGGAAGCCAACGTGAGACACTACCCGTTGCCCCAATCGCTTGACGGATGGATGGCCATATGAGGGGCCGAAACTGGCTGCTGACTACCACGCTGCTTTGCTGCGTTCTAACCGCCGGGAGCGAGGCCAGAACGTTGGATGAGCAACACCTTGCCGCCCTGCTCGAAGAGGCGAGGGCCGAGATGAAGATGCCCGGCCTGCGAGCCGCCGTGCGCCTTCCCGATGGCCGCATCGTCCGCGCCGCCACCGGCCTTGCCGACAAGGAAGCCGGCACGCCGCTCGACAACGACATAGCCATGCCCGGTGGGAGCACCGGCAAGACCTTTGTCGCGGCGCTCACCATGTTGCTGGTCGAAGACGGCACCCTCTCCCTCGACGATCCCGCCAGCAAGTGGCTCGGCGACCTGTCGTGGTACACGCGGCTGCCCAACCCCGCCGACATCCGCGTCCGTCACCTGCTCTCCCACAGCGCCGGCATCTCCGACTATCCAGGCACGTTTCGCTACAACCTCCATTCCGTCTGGCGTGCTATCCGCCGCGGCGGCATTCGCTTCACGCCAGAGGAACTCATCGGCTTCGCCACGGGCAAGAAGCCGCTCAACCCGCCCGGCGAGGGGTACCGCTACACCGATGTCGGCTATCTCGTGCTCGGTCGCCTGATCGAAGCCGCCACCGGCCGCAGCTACTACGACCTCCTCACCGAGCGCATCCTCGAACCTCACGGCTTCGAAGACATCGTCCTGCAAGACCGCTCCGTGCTCCCCGTCACCCCCGGCTACACCATGGGCGCCCGCAACCTGCGCGACGACGGCACCATGAAGATCGATCCATCCTCTGAATGGACCGGCGGCGGCCTGGCCTCAACCCCAACCGACCTGGTCCGCTTCCACGCGGCCCTCGCCGCCGGCGAAATCGTCCGCCCAGAGAGCCTTGAGCAGATGCTCGAAGGCGGCTGGCACAACCCCGCAACCCCCGGCGAACACTACGGCTTTGGCCTCTTCGTCCACGACCACGGCACCGCATGGAGCCACGGTGGCCTATGGCCCGGCTACCGAACCCACGTCACCCACAACACTAGGGCCGCCACCACCATAGCCGTCCAAACCAACCGCGACGGCCGCATCGACATGGGGGCAGTCGTGGCCCGGATCGCCAGAGCCCTAGCGCCCTAGCCCGCTCTACGAGCGCGTCGGCAGTTGCTTCGCAACTGCTGGCCTCCGGGTCCGCGTTCGCTCACCCCTCCGGCTAGAAGCCCGCGCCGTTTCTGCGGCGCAGCCTCCTGCCTAGCGCGCCTTCGGCGCGCTAGGCAGGAGGCGGACGAGGCAGCCCCGCCAGCGCAGAACATCAACCCTGCTGCACCAACGCGTCGTCGATTTGTTGGGCGCGCAGGTGAGCGGGGCGGGACTGGACGTGGTTGCAGTATTCGGCGAGGGCTGGGCGCTCGTCGATGGTGCCCATCTGGAAGCCCCAGCCGATGTGGGAGCCGACGTACACGTCGGCGGCGGAGAAGCTGGTGCCGGCGACGAACTCGCGGCCTGCCACGGCCTGCTCCAAGGTATCGATGACGGTGGCGAGGTTGCCGTAGCCCACGGTTGATTCGCGTTCGGCGGGGACGGCGAGCCCCAGTGCGGAGTTGGAGACCGCGGCTTCGAGGGGGCCAGCCGCGAAGAAGAGCCAGCGGTAGTAGTCGGCGCGGTCGTTGGTTGCCGGGGCGAGGCCCGCGTCCGGGAAGGCGTCGGCGAGGTAGGCGCAGATCGCGGCGGTTTCGGTTACCACCCGGTCGCCGTGGCGGATGGCGGGCACCTTGCCCATGGGGTTGATGGCGAGGTAGTCCGCGCCCTTGATCGAGCCGCCCATCTCGAGCAACTCCGTGTCATAGGGCTCGCCGACCTCCTCGAGCATCCAGCGAACGATGCGGCCACGGGACATGGGGTGGGTGTAGAAGACGAGGTCTGAAGCCATGGTTGTGCATCCTTCTTTGGGCGGGCGGCGAATCTGCCAGACTCGCCGCCCGGTCAAGGTCAACCGCAGGGTTACGGCGCGTCCGGCGTGATTTCCATGATCCGGTGCGCATGGTGGGTGCGGCCGAACTCGTCCACCGCCCGCACCGTCAGCGTGTGCGTTCCGGCGCCAAGCTCCGGCAGGCGCGAAACCCACAGGTGCGTCGAAGGCTGCGGCTGTACCCACGACTTGATGACGTCGGCATGGCGCAGGTGCAGCTCGGTGATGGCCGGATCGAGCCGTGCGACGCGCTCCATTGCGATCGGCCCGTGTCCGCCGACACTGAACTCGACCTTCGAGCGCGGACCGCCGTCGAAGAGGTTTACGTACACCTCGGCGCCGTAGGCCTGTTCCACGGTCATGCGACCGTCGAGCAGTTCGCCCGGGCGGGTGTCCCGCACGGCCGCGTCGCGGTTTCTGTGGTGGGCGACGTCGAACATGATGCGCATCTGGTAATCCGCCGGCTTGCCGGCAGCCTTGAAGCGCACGCTCATGTCGACACCGTCCACGGTGAGGATGTGGTAGCCGTTCGGCGTGCCGTCGCGCTGCCAGGACACCGGCACCCCTTCCTCGTCGAACGGGCCGCTCCACCAGCTTCCCGACACCGTCGAGAGCACGTGGTGGTGGAAGGGCTCGGGTCCGGCGAAGCCGTCGTCGGCGTCGAAGTAGCGGTGTTCCACGGTGTGCGTATGGCCTGCCACCGCATACAGGTGCTCCCGTTCGCCCAGCATTTCGAAGAGCGCGCGTCGGTTGCTTGTGGTGACGCCCGGGGCATCGGTGCCGGCGATCTCGAGCGGCGCGTGCATGGCGAAGAAGAGCAGTCGATCGTCCGGGATGTGCGCGAGCTCGTTGCCGAGCCAGGTCAACTGGTCTTCGCTCAACTCGGCGACGTAGCGGCCGTTACCGCGCAGGTTGTCTGCGGTTACCTCGCCGCCACCCTGATAGACGATGTTGTCGAGCACGAAGAAGACCGCATCGCCCACCTCGAACGAGTAGTAGGGCGGGCCGAAGTGCCGCTTGAACGTCTCCAGCGAATCGCCGTCGCCATCGGCGTCGAGGTTCAATTCGTGGTTGCCGGGCACGTTGTACCAGGGCACGCCCATGCGGGCGATGAGGCGGTTGTAGCGGGGGAACATCGCGAGATCGTCGAACAGGATGTCGCCCATGGTCATGCCGAAGCGCGCGTCCGTGCCGACGAGTTCCGAGATCACGTCGTCGCGGATGTAGTCGAGCTCCGCTTCGGTCTGCGGCTGCGGGTCGGCGAACAGGATCGCGTCGAACACCGCCGGCTCGTCCACCCGGGTGAGCGGGAAGTCGATGCGTTCCGGCAGCGGCCCGGTCGGGTCGATGCCGCGGTAGCGCATCCGCTTCGGCGAACCGGCCGGCTGATGGATGTAGTGGAACCGCGGCAGCATGTCCGCGTTCACCGGAGTCAGGTAACCGGCCGGCTTGGTGACGAAGATGATGGTCTCCTCGTCCACCTCGATGCGATAGTCGCCATCGGCGTCGGTGAGCGTCACCTCGCGCCCGTTCGAGACCCGCACGTCGGCGATGCCGGGCTCGCCGGAGTCGCGCACGCCGTTGCCGTTGTCGTCCCGAAACACCGTTCCGCGCGCTTCTTCGGCCACGGCCGGTGCCGCCCCGAACGCCAGAACCGCCGTCGCTGCCCAATGGGTCACGCAAGCCTTTCCCTTCGCAGCCTTCCGCACGTTTCCCCCTTCCCTACGCTTGTGTGATGAACGAGCATACGACCTTGGCCGCTGCATTTGTGCGGAATGTCCGGCCTAAACTTGGCAATTGCGTTGGCAAACGGTGCCGCGCTCCCCTATCATTCGCTTTCATGGCCTTGAACGGAAACACCACCACGACCACGCGTCGTCCGACTACGGGCAGGCGGGCCGTGCGGTAAGTTCGATGCCGATGCGGCTCCGAAGAGGGCCGCGGCTTCCAAAACCCCGGAAGGCGAAGGCCACCGGGGTTTTGTCGTTATGGGGCCGCGAAAGCGGCTTGCAACGAGAAGGAGGAGCGAAGGATGAACAACGTGGCCGAATCGGAATCCCGAGCGAGCGAGGACAGCTTGTATCGCATCCGCCACAGCCTCGCGCACGTGATGGCGCAGGCGGTGCTGCAGATGCGCGAGGGTTCGACGCTAGGCTTCGGGCCGCCCATCGACGACGGCTTCTACTACGACTTCATCCTCACCTCGCCCATCACCGATGCGGATTTCCCCGAACTCGAACGGCGCATGAAGCGCATCCTCAAGCAGGGGCAGCGGTTCTATCGGGAGGAGTTGCCGGCCGATGAGGCCCTCGCTCGCATTGACGAGATGGGCGAGCCGTACAAGCGCGAGTACGCTGAGGAGCTGGTGCAGAGTCGGGGGCTTGAGGGCCTCACCTTCTATCGCAACGGCCAGTTCCTCGACATGTGCGATGGGCCCCATGTCGACACCACGCGGGAAATCCCCCGCGACGCCTTCAAGCTGCGGAGCGTCGCCGGCGCGTACTGGCGGGGCGACTCGCGCAACGTGATGATGACCCGTATCTACGCCTGGGCATACGACAGCCGCGAGGCGCTCGACAAGGCGGTGCGCGAGTACGAGCTCGCCCAGGAACGGGACCACAAGCGCTTGGGGCGCGAGCTCGGCATCTTCACCGTGGACGACGACATCGGCCGCGGGCTGCCGCTTTGGCTGCCGAACGGCACGGTGATTCGCGACGAGCTGGAGAAGCTCGCGAACGAGCTCGAGTTTCGCGCCGGCTACCAGCGGGTGGCGACGCCGCACATTGCCAAGGCCAGCCTCTACGAGACTACGGGGCATCTTGCCCACTATCGGGACTCCATGTACCCGGCGATGGAGGTGATGGAGGAAGGCGAGGGCGGAGAGTCGGTGAAGGAGGAGTACATCCTGCGCCCCATGAACTGCCCGCATCACCACAAGGTCTATGCCGCCGCGCCGCGCAGCTATCGCGACCTGCCTGTCCGACTCGCGGAATACGGCCATGTCTATCGCTGGGAGGCGTCCGGCGCGGTCAGCGGCCTCGCCAGGGTGCGTGGCATGTGCATGAACGATGCGCACATCTACTGCACCGAGGAACAGATTGGCGACGTGTTCCGGGAGGTGATCGCGCAGTACGACGAGGCCTATTCCATCTTGGGGCTGACCGACTACTTCATCCGCCTGTCGCGGTGGGACCCGAACGACGCTAAGGGGCGCGAGAAGTACGTCGATGCGCCCGAGGAGTGGGAGCGCACCGAGCGCATCCTTGCAGACCTTTTGGCTGACATGCAGATCGACTATGTGGAAGGTGTCGGCGAGGCGGCTTTCTATGGCCCCAAGATCGATGTGCAATTCCACACCGTCACCGGGCGCGACGAGACGGTGAGCACCGTGCAGCTCGACTTCGCCGTGCCGCCGAGGCTCGGCCTCAGCTACACCGGCGCTGACGGCCAGCCGCACACGCCATACTGCATCCACCGTGCGCCGTTCAGCACCCACGAGCGCTTCGTCGCATTCCTGATCGAGCACTTCGGCGGCGCCTTCCCGACTTGGCTCGCGCCGGTACAGGTGGAAGTGATTACGGTGTCCGACCAGTTCGCAGACTATGCGGGGCGCATCGTCGACCGCTTGCGCGGCCATTTCGTGCGCGCCGTGGAAGCGTCCGAGAGCGACACGGTGTCGAAGAAGATCCGCGCCGGTCTCACCCGCAAGGTGCCGAACCTTGTCATCGTCGGCGAACGCGAAGCGGCCGACGGGACGGTGACCTTGCGGCGCTACGGGGAGCGCAAGCAGGTCACGCTGTCCCTCGATGAGTTCGAGCGCGTGCTGCTAGAGGCGATCAGCAAGCGGTCGCTTGCGCTCAAGGTGTAGCCGACGGTTCGCCGCATCCAAGACGGGCGGGGACAAGCCACCCTACGGGGTTGTGGCCACTTCCTCACCCCGCCGCTCCCACTCGGCGCGTTCCTCCTCGCTCGCCTTGGGGGAGAAAAGGCCGGTGATTGCGTAGGTGATGCCTATGACCGGCGACAGCCAGCAGGCGATGGCGAGGGGGATGTAGAGCAGGTTGTCGAAGTTGCCGTCGGCGATGCCGAGGGCGAGGGCCGCGATGACGAAGGCGCCGCCGGCGTTCCAGGGCACGAGTGGCGAGATCAGGGTGCCGCCTTCCTCCACAGCGCGTGAGAGGTTGAGGGTGGAGTAGCCCATGCCGCGGTAGGTAGGGGCGAACATGCGGCCTGGCAGGGCGATGGAAAGATAGGGGTCGCCAGCCACCAAGTTGGTGGACACGGCGGTTGCCGTGGCCGAGGCCTGCACCGCGGCAAAGCGCCGCACCCGTGCCATCAACGCTCGGACGATGGCTTGCAGGCAGCCCGTGCGTTCGAGCGCCCCGCCAAGCCCCAGCGCCAAGAGGATCAAGGAAACCGTCCACATCATCGACTGAATGCCGCCGCGACTTAGCAAGTCGTCCACTTCGGAAACCCCCGTGGCGATCTCGTAGCCGGAGTTGGCGAAGGTGAAGATCTCGTGCAGGCCGCGGTCCTGGAAGAACGCGGCAACCAAGGCTCCCGCCACGGCGCCGGCGAACAGCGACGGGATCGGCGGCTGTTTGGTCACCGCCAGGGCGATCACCAGCAGCGCCGGCACGAGCATGAGCGGTGAGATGTGGAAGTGTGCCTGCAACGTGCCGGTGATTGCCTCGATGCGGGCGAACGAGGCGGAGTCGCTCTCCATCAGCGTGAAGCCCACCCCGGCATAGACGGCGAGCGCCACCAGCATGGCCGGAACCGTGGTCGGCAGGAGGTTGCGGATGTGGTCGAACAGGCGCGTTCCCGTCACTGCGGGGGCAAGGTTGGTGGTGTCCGAAAGCGGCGAGACCTTGTCGCCAAAGAACGCGCCGGATACCACGGCGCCGGCGGTCCAATAGGCCGGAATGCCGAACCCTGCACCTATGCCCATGAGCGCCAGCCCCACCGTGCCGACTGTTCCCCACGAGGTGCCGAGCGAAACCGACACCAGGGCGCAGAGGATCATTCCAGCGGCGAGGAAGGTCTCCGGCGAGAGCAGCACGAGGCCGTAATAGATGAGCGTCGGCACCGTGCCGCTCGCGATCCAGACGCCAATGATGATGCCGACGACGATGAGTATCGACACCGACGGCAGCGACACGTTGATGACGCGAAAGATGCCCTCTTCGATGCTGCGCCAGCCGTGCCCGAGCCAGTAGCCCGCCAACGCGGTGACGGCGATGCCGCAGGCAAGCGGAATGTGTGGCGTGAAGTCGCCGAAGTAGAAGAGCTGCAGCGCGAGGATGCCGAGGGTGAGGACGATGGGGATGATCGCCACTCCAAGGCCGGGTTGCCTCGGCGCATCGGAGTCGGCCCGGCCCGGCTCGCTTGCGGGAGGTGGGGCGTTCACGTGTCTCCAGACCCGCGAGAACGAAGCGCTAGCGCACTACCGTAGCCGTCTCCTGCGGGAGCATGGCCACCTGTCGGGTGAGCCCGATGAAGTCGGCCAGAACGTGCGCCGTCTCCTTCAGCAGCGGATCGGGTAGCGATTCGTCAGTTTCGGCGCTGACTTGTCGTTCCCGCAGCTCTTCCAGGCTCGTCGCCGGCTCTTCCCCCCGCGCCAGCAGCAGCGTGTTCTCGAGTTCCAGCGTCCAGGTGTCGTCGGACTCCTTCTGCGCCTCGCGCTCGGTGCGCAGCAGGGAAATGTGGGTGCGGCCCGTGATTTCCCGGCTGCGGTCGGCACGTTCGCGCAGGTAGTTGAACTCCGGATCGTCCGCCACGCGTCTCTCGTGTCGCTGGCGCAGGGTGCCAAGCAGGGGGCCGATCTCGCCGGAACTGCGGTAGTGGGCAGGCTCTACCCGATCCCAGCCGATGGACTCATCCTCGTCGTTGCCGAGGCGATCGGCGCCGGGGGGATCGGGGAAGTGGATGTCGGGCGCCACGCCCTGGCTCTGGGGGCTTAAGCCCGAGATGCGGTAGAACTTCGCCTGGGTCATCTTCAGTTGCCCGCGGTCGAGCTCGATCAGCGTCTGCACGGTGCCCTTGCCGAAGGTGCGGTTGCCGGTGACCACGCCGCGACCGTAGTCCTGAATCGCCCCCGCGAAGATCTCGGAAGCGGATGCGGAGAGGCGATTCACCAACACCGCCATCGGACCTTCCCAGGCGACGAAGCCGTTGTCGTTGTCGGACTGCACGCGGGTGTCGCGACGCGCCATCTTCACCTGCACGGTTGGGCCTGAGGGGATGAAGAGACCCGCGAGGGAACTCGCCTCCTCCAACGATCCACCGCCGTTGTTGCGCAGGTCCACAACGATGCCGTCCACGTTCTCGGCCTTGAGTTCGTCGATTAGCCGGCGCACGTCTCGAGTGGTGCTGCGGTAGTCGGGGCGACCCTCCTGCCGAGCCTTGAAGTCGATGTAGAACGTGGGCACCTCCACGACGCCAATGCGCCGGTCGGCGATGCCGTCGTTCACCGTGAGCACCTGACGCTGGGCAGACTGCTCTTCGAGCCGCACCGTGTTGCGGGTGATGGAGACGATGCTGGTTTCGCCGGAGGTGTCGTCGACTGCGGCGGGGATCACTTGCAGGCGCACCACGGAACCCTTCGGCCCGCGAATGAGCTCCACCACGTCGTCGAGCCTCATGCCGATGACGTCGATGAGCGCGCCGTACTTGCCTTGCCCGACCGCGACGATGCGATCGGCAGGCTTGAGCTGGCCACCTTTGTCCGCGGGGCCGGCGGGGAGGAGCCGCACCACCGAGGTGTAGTCGTCCTCTGGCCCTAGCACCGCACCGATGCCCTCAAGCGACAGCGACATGTTGATGTTGAAGGTCTCGGAATCGCGCGGCGAGAAGTACTGCGTGTGGCGGTCGAAGGTGGCGGCGTAGGCATTGACGTAGAGACCAAACGCGTCCTCGCTCTTCACTTGCCGCGCCTGTCGCAGTTGGTTGCGGTAGCGCTTGCCGAGGCGTTCGGAAATCTCCTCGTTGTCGCGCCCGCGCAGCATCGAGTTGAGGACGGTGCCCTTCACGCGACGCCGCCAAAGGTCGTTCGCCTCCTCCTCGTGCATGGGCCATGACGCCTCGGCGCGGTCGATCTCGACCATCTCGTCGAGGTCGAAGTCGAAGCGGTCGATGCCTTTCTCGATGCGCTCCAGGGAGAAGGAGAGGCGCTCCGTCAAGCGTTGGTGGAAACGGTTGTAGATGTCGAAGGCGGGTTCGAGTTCGCCGGACTTCAGGGCGTCGTCGAGCACGAAGCGGTACTGCTCGAGTTCCCGAATGTCCTCGGCCAGGAAGTGAACTCGGCTTGGATCGAGCAGATCAAGGTAGCGGTCGAACGTGTCGCTCGAGGCGGCATCGTCGAGGGGCTTGCGGATGAAGTGGGCGCGGTTCAGCCACTCGACCACCGCCACGCTGGTCTCGCCATGCCGGGCGTGGGGCGCGAGCGTGATGACATCGTCGGCCCCCGCCAGCGGCGTCGGCAACGCCACCAGAAACGCGAGGGCACCAAGGAACGCGGCGGACCGCCTGCCCGAGGCCGTTGCACTGAGTGAGCAAGCCCCGCGGGTCGCCTGCGTTCGCTGCGGCGCCTGTTCCATGCAAACCATCCCATGCGTTTCTTCAATCCCGTGGGCGGGCTATGTAACCATTGTCGCGCCGGGTCGGCAACAATTGGCAACAGATCGCTCGTCGCCCTCCGGCGGCGCGGGCGAAAGTGCCGAGAGGTGGTGCCTGCCCTCTGGATGCAACAGAATGCGTCGTTCAGGCCAAGGCCACCACGAGCCCGACGAAGAGGAGTTCGACACGATGAGATTCCTGCCAAGGCGCGCCTTGTGGCGCCTGTGCGCTTGCATCACGCCACTGCTCGCGCTGACGGCGGCAGCGTTCGCGGGCCCCGCCGCCCTCGCCCAGGACAACGCCCCCCAGCTTGAGGAGACCTCCATCGTGCAAACCCCGGAACAGCGAGGGCGCGAATACATGGCCAAGAACGCCGAACGCGAAGGCGTCGTGACCACCGAGTCGGGCCTGCAGTACGAAGTCCTCAAAAGCGGCGACGGCGAAACCCCGGGACGGCGCGACCAAGTGAGCGTCCACTACCGCGGCACCTTCATCGACGGCCGCGTGTTCGACAGTTCTATCGAGCGCCGCCAACCAGCCCAGTTCCGCGTCAACGGCGTAATCCCGGGCTGGACCGAAGCCCTCCTGCAAATGCGAGTTGGCGACCGCTGGCGCCTTGTAATCCCCCCACAACTAGCCTACGGCGAAGCCGGCGCCGCCGACATCATCGGCCCGAACGAAACGCTGGTGTTCGAGGTAGAGCTGCTAGCCATCCTCTGATCCCAAAATGCCCTTCCTCCGAGGGCCCGTCGTGGCGACGGAGGGCGAGGAGGATCCAGCGCCGTTAGCGCCACAAGAACCGTTGCCTTCGGACAACGCTTCTTGCCCCAGCCCAAGCCGACCTGTCGCCGAAGTCGGCATTCGGCCGGCTTGCACCGTCCGAAATCCGACAGGCCGTTAGGGCAAGTCGGTGAAGAAGCGGTCCAGGCGGGGGGCGTAGTAGCGTTCGTAATCCACGGAGAAGGCGATGGCGTGGGCGCGGCCGTAGATGGCTTCGCGGTCGATGGCGCCGATGACGCGGGAGTCGCTGGAGTTGTCCCGGTTGTCGCCCATCATCCAGTAGGTGCCGGGGGGGACGCGGGTTGGGGCGAGTTGGCCGTAGCTGCCGCGGGAGTCGCGGCGCACCATCACCACCCGGCTGCTGCCGAGCAGGTGCTCGTGGAAGAAGCGGTAGCGCTCCGGGGACTCCACGGGAAGCTCGCCGATCTCGGCCGCGGTCAGGGGCGTGTACTCGGCGCGCTCGCCGTTGACGACGAGGCGGTTGCGGCGTAGTTCCACCACATCGCCCGGCACGGCAACGACGCGCTTGACGAACAGGCGTCCATCGATGGGGTTGTCGAAGATCACCACGTCGCCGCGCTCCGGTGCCGACCAGCGCAGCACGCGACGGTCCGTGAAAGGCACGCGCAGGTCGTAGGCAAGCTTGTCGACGACAATGCGATCGCCGGCGAGGATGGAAGGCTTCATGCTGCCGGAAGGCACCTGATTCCAGTCCGCGATGGTGGAGCGGAACGGCAGCATCACGGCGATGAACAGGAAGAACCAGCGCCATTCGAGCCAGAATCTGCCGAGCTTCTCTTTCATGGTGTCCTATGGGGCCTCTCGCGCTTGGGCTGCTGATTCTAGCTGTGGCAGATGGCTGGGGTAGGCAGGCACCAAACTCCGGTCAACCGCGCAGCAGCGATGGGAGCTGCTTCAGCGATGGTGGTTTTCCGGTGCGGAGGATGCCGTTTTCGAACACACGACCGCCAATGCGGAGTGAATACCAAACGCTCGCCGCCAGCAGCACCGAGGTCCCGGCGAAGGTCAGGACTCCGGGTGGGTCGGCCATGCGGTTGAGCATCACGAACGGCGTTAGTGGCGGGATCCACGAGGCCACCACCGCCAGCGTTCCGTTGGGGTCCCTTGCCACCGGGAACACCAGCAGGAACGGGATCATCAGCACCAGGATCATGGGCATCATCATCGACTGCGCGTCCTGGATCGTGTTGCAGAGCGAGCCGATGGCACAGAAGATCGCCGCGTAGAGCAGGTAGCCGAGCAGGAAGTACACCACGAAGCCGATCAGGAACGCGGGATTGAGCAGGGGGCCGATGTCGAAGTCGGCGCCGGCACGGGCCATGAGGCCAAGGCCGGCGAGCGCGAACGCAACGAAGGTCGCGATCCAAACCGCGATGATGGCGAGGCCAGCACCGCCGATACCGGCCACTTTCCCGGCCATGAGGTCCGCCGGCGACACCGATGAGAGCAGCACTTCGGCCAGCTTGCCGGACTTCTCCTCAATCGTGCTGGTCAGGAGCATCTGGTTGATGGTGAAGATGGAGATCCAAAGCAGGTACACCAGACCAATCGGCGCCCACTGGGCGAGGAAGTCGGCATCTTCTGCCGTCTCGGCGCCGGCGCCGAGCGGCTTGGCCGCCTCGAAGGAAATCGTCTCGTTCAGCCATTCGGCCGTTTCCGCGTCGATGTTCTCCTCTCGCAGGCGCTGCGCCTGCACGACGTCGGTGAGGCTTCGGCCGTACCAGCGGCTCATGTCTTGGTCCGTCAGATTCTCCGTGACGTAGCGGGCGCCCTCGCCGGAGCGCACCGGGTCTTCGGGGATGACGAAGTAGCCGTCCAGGCGATCCTCGGCAATGAGCGCGTTGAGGTGCGCGGCGTCGAGCCGAGACGGCACCAGTTCGCGGTAGTCGGCGAGCGAAGTGTCGCCGAAGGCATCGGCCACCGCATCGACGTCGCTCACCCACCAGTCGGCGAACTTCTCCACGGCGAGCGAGGGCGACGGGATGCGGCCTGACTCCGTAGCGAGCGTGAATATAAGCTCGGCGGCACGGGTCTGGAAGGCGTCCCGGTCCTCATCGCTGTCGATCGCCGTTCGAACTTCCGCCAAGAGCGCCTCGCGCTCGTTGCCTGCATCGGCCGGGGAGGAAACCGAACGCCTGGCGATCACGTCGAGCGCCTTGGTCAAGTCTTCGGCGATGATGTGGCGACGGGTCGCGTCGTGGACCCAGCCGGATTGGTCGAGCACGGCGTACGTGTCCACGGAGCGAATGCTGGCGAAGAAGCCCCCCACCGCGGCGGTGACGACCAGCAGCACCGGCACGCTCAAGGCGCCGATCCAGAACGCCTTGGTGCGGGCGTTCTCGAGGAACTCGCGCCTCGCGACGAGGCCCACGCGGCGGGGACTCAAGCTGCCTCTCCTTCACCGTCGACCAAAGGCTCATCGCCTTGCTCTCGAACCGCACGCACGAACACTTCGTGCAGCGAAGTCGTGGTGGTGTCGAAGCGACGCACCGTGACGCGCTTGAGCAGTTCCTGCAGGATGGCCTGAGGATCTGCGTCCGGCGACAGCGAAAGTTCGGCGACGTTGCCGGCGTCGTTGACGCGCCCGACGCCCGGCAGCCCGCCAAAGTCCGCGCCGGCGCCGTCGTATTCCACCGTCAGTGTGTCGCCGCTGCCGGTCAACTCGGCCAACGTGCCGTCGAGTACCACGCGGCCGCGGTTGATGAGAGCCAGCGCGTCGCAGATTTGCTCTGCCTGCTCCATGATGTGGGTGCAGAGGATCACCGTCCTTCCCCGCGCCTTCAGCGCCAGCATCGCGTCCCGCACCATCTCCACGTTGATCGGATCGAGCCCGGAGAACGGCTCGTCGAGCACAACCAGTTCCGGGTCGTGAACCAGCGTGGCCGCGATCTGCACCTTCTGCCCCATGCCCTTGGAGAGCGAGTCGCACTTGTCGCGCCAGCGGGACTCGAGATCGAACTCGGCGAGGAGCTTGCGCGCCGCGTCGGTGGCATCCCGGCGCGACATGCCCTTGAGTTCGCCGAACCAGGCCACGAGCTCGCCCACCTGCATCTTCTTGTAGAGGCCCTTCTCTTCAGGCAGGTAGCCGAGGCGGGACTTGATGCGGCGCGGGTCGCTCTCGCCGAGCACGTTGATGGTGCCCGCGTCCGCCGCGAGGATGCCCATCAGGATGCGGATGGTGGTGGTCTTGCCGGCGCCGTTAGGGCCGATGATGCCGAAGATGGTGCCTTGGGGAACGGCGAGGGAGAGCTCTTCAACGGCCTGCACGTCGCCGAAGCTGCGCGACAAGTCTTGTACGGATGCCGCCGTGGCGATGGCGTTGCCCACGCTCAGGACTCGCCCTCCTGCCTTGCGGCAAAAGCTGCCTGCTGCTCGGCGCTGGCCTGGCCTTGGAACTTCGCCTTCCATTCCGAGTAGGGCATGCCGTACACGCGCTCGCGGGCGGATTCGTAGTCCACGGCCTCGCCGCGTTCCTCCGCCGCTGCCACGTACCACTTCGACAGGCAGTTGCGGCAGAAGCCGGCAAGGTTCATCAGATCAATGTTCTGCACATCCCGGTTTTCGTCGAGATGCTGCACCAGACGGCGGAAAACCGCCGCCTCGATGGCTTCGCTCGATTCGCTCATGGCGTGGCAAGGCTCCGAGAAATCCACATGCGACGCATCGTAATGGAAGCTTGTGCCCTGGCCAACCGGAGCCGATGTTGACAGGGATTTGGGGCGACTCGACAATTGGCGCCCACTGTCCCCAAGGCCGCCGCACTTCCATGACGATTGACACGCCTCCAGCCGAGGGCCTCTGCATCGTCGCAACCGACGGCTGCACCATTGCCGAAGCCGATGCTCTGCAAGGGCTTTGGACGCAGGACCAGTACCTCGCGATCTCAGAGGTGACCAATCACCTGATCGAGTTCACGGATGGCTGCATCGAAGTCCTGCCCATGCCGACAAAGCGCCACCAGGCAATCTCTCTTCACCTCTTGCTCGCCCTCCTTGAGGTGGTGCGGCCCATGGGTGGTGCCGTTTTCTACTCGCCATTGCGCCTTCAGGTGCGCGAAGGGAAGTTCCGCGAGCCCGACCTGTTGCTGGTCCGCGACGCGGCCGACCCGCGTGCTCAGGACGCCTATTGGCTAGGCGCCGACCTCGTGATGGAGATCGTCAGCCCCGACAATCCAGGGCGCGACATCCACGTCAAGCGCGCGGACTACGCCGAAGCGCGCATCCCCGAGTATTGGATCGTGAACCCGCTGAACGAGACCATCACCGTGCTTGCCCTGGATGGCGACGCATACGCGGAGCATGGCGTGTTCGAGCGTGGCGATCACGCGCCAAGCGCAACGCTCGAGGGGTTCGGTGTCGATGTAACCGAGGTTTTCGACGCCGGCTAGGAGCCCGCGCCGTTTTCTTCGGCGCATCCTCCTAGCCCGAACGAGTGCCTCTGCACCCCGCGGCCTCGCGTCGCCAACAACGGTCGTGGCGCGTACCTTCCTGTCACTCCCCCCTCGAGGGGGAGTCGAGAAAAGCGTCCCCGCTTTTCTC
>JAPPDJ010000167.1 GCA_028824555.1 Gammaproteobacteria bacterium
ACGTATTGAGGACTTCGAACCTACCGTCCGGGCTGTTCCAGCGCCCGCGGGCCAAGCTGCTGCCCTGCAAGGGGCTACCATCGGCCCAGACTACCCGGTGGACGACTCCATTGAATGGCCGCTGGGCGCATGCCTCAAGGCGTTCCAGCAGATGCGGGTCACGTTCCAGCATTTTCTTGGGCCAAGACGACGGTTAGGTACGAGGTGGCGTTCGTAGCAATCAGTTTCGGGACCGTCTCAAGACCTGCTGGTGCTTACGTATAGCTAGGGTTCGCCAAGGCTTGGATGGCCTCCAGCACCTCCTCGACACGGCCTTCTTGGATGAGGTCGGCCGGACGCAGGCCATCGAAGTACTTGTGCCGCGAGTACAGCCACGCTCGCGCCGTTCTCGGGTCCGAATAGAACTCCGAAAGCCGCTCCACGATGTACTCAAGCTCAACGAGCTGATTTTCCTTGTTCGGCCTCGGATAGGCTCGGCCATGGTTCCATCGCGAAACCGTCTCCGGAGTCGTTCCGAGCATGTTGGCGACGTCAACCGAGCGTATCGCCGCTCGGGTCTTCATCATCTCCAGCTTCTCCGCCATGGCGTTCCTCGCCATCGCAGCATCTGCCATCCTTTGCCTCCAATCCGTTTCGCCATGCGGCGGGCGCAGTTCAACCACGCTCCAGCCTGCGACGAGGTGTTGCCGAGTACGACACGATAGAGCCGTGTTCCACGAAGTCACCCAGCCCGACTCGAGGACGCTCAAACCCTCGGCATAATCCGCGAATCCCGCCGGCCTTGAATTGACGTTAATGTACGCGTTTGCCTTGACGTTTGTCAACATGTGGCGCAGGCCGCCTCAGCCCTATGGCTCGTTCGTCAACACCCGTGGCGGCCACTACAGGTTCCAAACCGGAGGGGGCGGAATACGGTGTGGGGCATGGAAGAGCAATCTTCGGCGTCGGCGATTTGGTCTGTCTGCGGTTCGATGATGCGGGAGTTCCTAAGGTGACCTGGTATTTGGCTTTCGTCGGCTTCCCTTGCACACTCGACGCCGGCGTTCCTTCGGCCAGACTTGGCACCCAACCAGCTACCTTGGACAACGACCCGCTTGTGGGCCGGCCGGTGTTTTGGTGGCACGGAATCAAGCGGTCCGTTCCACATGGCTGCTACGGCTAGGTGTGGCGGTCGTGTAGGCTTGCGCCATGGCGCGACGACCGTGGAGCAGGTTGGAGGTTGAGGCGACGGTTCGGGACTACATGGAGATGTTGTCTCTCGAACTGCGGGGCGAGACGTTCAACAAGAAGCAGCGCAACGAGCGGCTGCGGGAGCTATTGGACAATCGCTCCCATGGAGCGGTCGAGTACAAGCACGAAAACATCAGCGCCGTTCTGATCGAGCTTGGCATGCCTTACGTCAATGGCTACAAGCCGCGCTTCAACGTGCAGGCGTTGCTCCGGGAGGTTGTACCAGGTCACATCTCGCCGGAGCTACGGCAGATGATTGTTGCGGACGTCGACGCCGAAGCACGGGTGGAGGTGGCCGATCCACTCGCCTTGGAAGTTGTCGTCGCACCGCTGCGGCGAATGCCAAAGGAGGTGCGGGATAGGGCATGGACGCCGCCCGATCGCGTCGTTCCGGTGGACTACTTGCGCAGGGAGGAGGGCAATCGCCGCTTGGGTGACGCCGGGGAAGCCTTGGTAATGGCGTATGAGCAAGCACGCCTTCAGCACGTCGGGCTCGATCACCTTGCCCGCAACGTCGAGCAGGTCTCCAAGACCCAGGGCGACCGGGCCGGCTACGACATCCGATCGTACGAGGAAGACGGACGAGACCGTTTCGTAGAGGTGAAGACCACGCGCTACGGCAAGTTCACGCCGTTCTACATTAGCGACTCTGAGGTTAGGTTCTCAGAGACGAACTGGGACAAGTACCAGCTTTATCGACTGTTCGAGTTCCGCGAGCAGCCGAAGCTCTTCGTCCTTCCGGGGAACATCAGCACCAACGTCAACCTGGAGGCCATCAACTTCCGAGCTGGGTTCTGATCCTTGCGGCATGCAAAGGAGGGTGCGCTGACCGTTAACCTGCGTGTCGGTGCTTGGTCGTAGGGGCGACCCTTGTGGTCGCCCGTCTTGGCCAAACCAACGCCGTACATCACACCAACACGGGCGACCACAAGGGTCGCCCCTACGAGGGCACGATCCATCAGCGAACCTGACTCGGTCAGAGACTCCCTAGCGGGCCGCGAGGCGGCGCTTGAGTTTCTCGATCTCGCGGGATTGCTGCGCGAGAAGGTTGTCCTGTTCCGCAAGAAGGCCGTCCTTCTCCTCGTTCGTGGCGAGAAACTCGTTCGTGGCCGGGTCGAAAAGACGCAGGCGGCCTTCGTCGAGGCAGAGGTGGACAGAGAGGACCTTGGACTCGCCGGAGAGCGTTCCGTCCGGCATGGTGATGAAGGGAATGGGCTCGTAGGTGCCGGCCGCGTTCAGTCGCTGGCCCTTCAGGATCGCCGGCATGTACTCGCCCGTCGGGTCATGCTGCCAGTACTCGGCCACGCCAAGGCGTTGGAAGAGTCGGCGCTTCTCCTCGTCCTTGCGGCGGGTGCCCTTCGAGGTCACCTCCAGCACGAAGTCGGCGAGCTTGCCTTCCTCCCAAGTTTTCCAGACGCGACGGGACGGCTCGCGGGGTGGGCCGAAGGCCACGAATATGTCCGGCGAGACCGAGAGGTTTGGGGCACCCTCCTCGTAGTACATCATCAGGTCGCCGCCCACGAACATATCCTCGCGGCCGCGGTAGCGGGTCGAAAGCACGGTCGCGACATCGATGATGACGCGCCGGTGGATGTCGGTCTCGGCCATCGGCCTACCGTCCGACTCCGGATACTCGACAGGAGCCGAGCGCGGCGGTGCGGCGTGCCAGCGGAGCTTGCTGGCGGCATCGGGGGGTGGGACGGTTGGCATGGCCTTCTCCTTGGGCGCGGGGCCGACCGGACGCTCGGACGGTAGCATAGGCTGGCGCTCGCGGGCGCGGTGGCGGCTCGATGGGCGAACCGCTGGCCCTCGCGAGTCGCCGGCGAGTGTCGATGGCGCGCTTGGACGCAGGTGGCACGGCGTGGGCTCTGGTGCGTTCGGGTGCCGCACCTGCCACGACGTTCGAGCGGGGTATGTAGGAGAGCACCGTCAAGGCTTGTGCGAAGTCGACGCTTCGTGCGTGCCACCGGTCGGTGGGCGTTGCGCCATCACACCCCGAGGCACCCCCCTCCGACAAACGGCGAGGAACGCCGTTTCTCGACTCCCCCGCAAGGG
>JAPPDJ010000043.1 GCA_028824555.1 Gammaproteobacteria bacterium
GCGCGAGGAAGTCGGTGACCGCATTGGCCTGTGCCTCGACGTCCACACCCGGCTCGACACGGCGCACACGGTGGAGCTTTGCAACCGCCTTGAACGCTTCCGCCCGTTCTTCATCGAGGATCCGCTGCGCTCCGAGAACGCTGCCAGCTATCGCACGCTGGCGCGCCACACCAACGTCCCCATCGCCGCCGGCGAGCAGTGGTGCTCGAAGTGGGCCTTCCGGGAGGTGATCGAGGAGGAACTCGTCCGCTACGCCCGCATTGACCTCTGCATCGTCGGCGGCCTCACCGAGGCACTGAAGATCACGCATTGGTGCGAAACCCACTACACCGACATCGTGCCGCACAACCCGCTCGGGCCCGTCAGCGCCGCCGCCGGGGTGGCGCTCTGCATGGCATCCACCAACGTCGGCGTGCAGGAGATGCCCCGCGCCCCGGGCACCTTCGCCACCGATCTCTTTCCCAAGCAGATTCACTGGGAAGACGGCCACGCCCATTGCCCGGACGAGCCGGGGCTGGGCGTGGAACTCGACGAGGAACTTGCGCGGGCCAAGAGCACGTCACTGAACGGCTGGCCGCCGCAGCTTCGGCGCCCGGACGGCGCGTTCACCAACTGGTAATCGCGCGCCCTATCGGGCGCGTTGGCAGTTCGCTACGCGAACTGCTGGCGCATTCGGCGCGGGCGGGCGCGCATTTGCTCGCGCCTTCGGCTGTGGGCCTGCGCCGCTCCTGCGGCGCGGGCCCGTGGTGCGGTCCGGTTCGACACCAAACCCCAACCCCCTGCCCTGCGGCGGCGCGATCCGGCATTCGTCCCGAAGCATGGCAATGAGCGTCTCGTCGCTATCCTGCACCCCGAGCAGTGCCGCCCGGCGCCGCACCATGCGGAAATCGCCGAGCGTGAGGGAGGCCGGCAGGCGCAAATCGGCCGGCAGGTCGTGACCAAACCAGAGCCGGTACGCCCTCGCGGCCGTCGCCGGGCCAAGGAAGCCGAACGCGCAGCGAAAGACGAAGTGGCGCAGTGCAGTCGCCTCCAGCCGCTCCTCGTCCCTGGCGGTGCAGGCGAACGGCAGCGGGTGGCGCTCCATCCACGCCAGCACCTCGCCGGCGCCCGTCTCCCAGCCAAAGCCCGCGTGGCGTTCGGCGAGCAGCGCTTGCGCCTGGTCGATGACCAGAAACGTGCCCTGCTCGGCGGCCGAGGCAAACACCTCGGCGATGTTGCGTTCCGTTTCGCCTTGCCACATGCCGAGGAGTTCCGCGCCGCGCACCTCGGCCAAGTCAAGCCCTAAGCGCCCTGCCAAATAGCGCAGGCTCGCCGTCTTGCCGGTGCCGGGCGGACCTTGCAGGCAGAGGGAGAAGGCGCGAGATTCGGCCTCGGCGAGGCGATCCGCCAAAGCCACGAGGTCGGTGTCCGCCTCGATCAGGCTCGGGTCGAACGCAACGTCAACGCCGGCGTCGGGGAGGAACTCGGCGGCTGCCCGCTGGACCTGCAAGTCGTGCCCCATGGCGGCGGAAAGGCTCTGCATCCCGCGCCGAATGGCCGCGAGGCCGCCCTTGCCGATGTGGGCGGCGTCGGTGGCGGCGGCAGCGAGGCCCGGCGCCTCCCCGAACTCCCGCGCGAGGGTCACCGCATCGTCCTCGGTTGCGTCGATGCCGTGCAGCGCAAGCTGCCGCGACCAGATGCGCGTGCGCACCGATACCGGCGGAGCCTGCATTCGAACCGCGTACATCATGCGCCGCAGCACCGCCGGATGCAGCGCCTCGGCATCGTGCGTCGTCCACAGGGTCGGTGTGGGATTGCGTTCGAGCAGACGATGCAGGAACACCCGCGATGCCCCACTCGCCGGCTGTGGCGCAAGTCCGAACGCCACCTCGCCGCCGCCCAAGAGCAGGTCTTCGGTTTCGTCGAACAGCAGCAGTGCGCGGCGGTCGGCGGCGAGCAGGGATTGGGCGAGCTGGAGTTCCGACAGGCGTTCGCTGCGCAAGGGCTCCCCGCCTCCGTCACCGGATTCGCCAACGCTAAACAGCGCAAGCCCAAGGTGCTTGGCGAGCGTCTGGCAGAAGGCCGTCTTGCCAGTGCCGGGTGCCCCATGCACGAGGATGTTGACGCCCCCGGCGCCCTGTTCCGCCGCCCCTCGGATCAGCGCCTCCACGTCCGACCGGACGGCACCGAGATGCTCGAAGTCTTCCCAATCGAGCTCGCTCTCGCCTTCGCCGCCGAGCAACAGGCGGCGCACATCTGCGTCTCCCGCCGACCACGCGAGGCGGTTCAGGCGTCGCGGCAGGGTCAGACGCTGATCCTCGTCCAAACGCACGAGGCCAGACCGCACCAGGCGCCCGTCGGCACGGAACAGTCGTTGCACCATGGCAGGGCAGACGCCGAGCAGCCAACCCAGCGTCGGCTCGCGTAGGCTGAAGCCGCTCGCCCGAACGCCGCCCACGGCATCGACCATCGCCTGGATGGACGGTTGCGTCTCTGCGCGCAACAGCAGCTCGAGCGCGGCCGACTCCCGAGCATCGAGCCCGACCACGGCTCGGAGATCCGCAAGGCGCCGAAAGGCGTTGTCCTCCTGGGCGATTTCGGCTTCGGCGGCATGCGGGGGCGGGGCCGGGGTCGCCAACGCAGAGCCAGTCAAGGCGGCGCGGTCGCCCGCCGGCGCGAGCCCGAGTTCGCCGGCGTGTGCACTCAGCCAGTCGCCCAACTCAAGCGCTTCTGGCGAATCCGCCCCAACCCGCGCCAGCACATTGCCACTCCAACGCAAAACCAAGGCCCGTTCGCGACTGTTGAACATCTGTGGACTCCCGGTGGATGAACCGGGGACAACTCTGACGCCCTCACGCGACAAACAAGGTCGCGACTTTGTGCGACATCGCTCCTACCCCACACGGGCACGTTCCTCCGCTGCCGCATCCTCGACCAAGATCACGCCCAACACAGCCGAGAGTGCTTCCGACTTCCCAAGGCGGGGAGTCGAGCGCCCTCGTTCTTCGTTTGGGGCAAGCCCCACCAAGGGGCTTGAAGGGACGAGTTCCGGCAAGAGCGCCGGTCGCCGACTACTCCGGCGTCGGCGCCTCGTACAACTCGATCTCGTAGCCGTCCGGGTCCCGGAAGAACACGATCGTCGGTGGGTTGTCGCCTGGAATGGTGACGAAGCGGGGCTTCGAACCGGCAGCCTCCGCCCTAGCTGCCAGCGCCTCGGCATTTGCCGTGTTGACGATGACCCTGCCGTACCTGCCCGTGCCTTCCGTGAGCGGATCGTCAATGAGTC
>JAPPDJ010000145.1:0-1177 GCA_028824555.1 Gammaproteobacteria bacterium
AAAACACCTGGCCCCCGCACACCGAGCGGCGCGACGCTGACGGATGTCGGCACTGCCGTGTCGTCGAGTTGCTGCAGGTATGCCACCAACTGCGCCTTCTCCGTTGGAGTCAGGTGCGAAGTTCGGCCATGCCGGTCTTCAGCGTTGCGCACGGTGATGACGTCCGGGAGCGTTGCCGCGGAGCCGTCGTGCAGATATGGCGGCGCTTCCCAAACACCCTTCAAGGTAGGCGTGTCCAAGGCACGCAAGGTGTTCGGCCTGAAATCTCCCGCAGCCTCCGTCAAGGTGCCGACATCATGCATGGTGAACGGCAATGCAAGGTCGTCCGGCGACTGGCTGGCTAGTGGCCGTCGCAACGAACTGTCCGTGAACGCCGCACCGGCATGGCAAACCGCACAGCCGGTCTCGGCACCGTGGAAGATGACCTCGCCAGCCAGCGCAGCGTCCGTCATCACCCCGCCTCGGTCACGGTACGGGCTCGGGTTCACCTTGCTGAACGTGGCCAGATAGGCCGCCAGCGGGTCCAGTTCAGGGCTGAGGCCGGCATTCGACGGCCCAAACACCCAATTGGCGCTTCTGGCGTTGTACACCGAATCCGCCACGAACCCCCTGCCCTGCAACGTTGTCCGCAACAGCATCTCGAAGTCCTGGATCTCGTCCATGTCCGCACGCCAGTGGATGGGGCCATGGCCGAGCCCGGCGCGGCCGACCAGCGCCGTGGTGTTCCTCAGTCCGCCACCGTGCACGCCGCGCCCGCTGTAGTCCCAGACGCGCCCGTCGCTGCCGCCTTCCACGTGGCAACCCGCGCAACTGACGTAGCCATCGCGCGACATGCGTGGATCAGAAGCGTTGTAGAAGATCTGCTTGCCCAAGAGAACGTCCGCCGGCAGCGGTTCGCGCTCAACGGTCGCAATCCGTGCTAGCAGCGGGACCGCAGCGCCTTGGGCGACTCTCGATACATCGTAAACAGCGACATCGCGGGATAGGAAGTTCTGCACGAACAGGCGGCCACGTTGATCGAGCGCCAACCCCTGAGGCGCAAGTCCGGTTTGCGGAATCGACGCCACCCACTCACCGCTTGCCGCATCCAGCACATCGACGGCATTGCTGCCCTGCAGTGCGACGAACGCATATCGGCCTTGCGGATCGAAGGCAATGGCCACCGCCATCGCCCGGT
>JAPPDJ010000145.1:1187-3191 GCA_028824555.1 Gammaproteobacteria bacterium
GTCGCGGCGCGCGGCTAGAACCTCGCGATTTGCCGCCAGGTCCAGTTGCGACACGATGGTTCGAGTGGTCGATTCGAAGGTCAGCGCTTCGCCGCTGCGGTGAAGCCCCCGTGCCGTATTGTCCTTCTTGGAGGCAATCCAAGCGCGCCGCCCGTCCGGGGCGATCGCGACCGCCGCTAGGAGGTTGGGAACGCCCCGGCCACCAACCGGGCTGTCCGGCCCCGGATCAAAGGCCAGCTCGAAACGCCTTGCGACGGTCCCCGACCCGCCATCCACTTCGGTCACCACGCCATGCTCCGTCGGCGAGATGTACCGAGTCACTAGAACTCGACTGCCGTCTGCGGATACCGCCACGCCCCGTGGGGTCAGACCCACGTCGATGGCGGTGCCCACCGGCGTGGCATCGAGGGCGTTGAGCTTGACGAGTTGACCAGTGGCCTGCAGGGTTACGTAGGCCACTTCCCCCGAAGGACTGAATGCGATGCCGTAAGGCCTCGACGCGTACGGCGGCGCGACCCGCGTTCGCTCAAGCGTGGTGTCGCCGTCGAGCAGGCTGATGGTCGCGTCGTCCTGGTTGACAACCCAAACCGTGCCGTCTGGACCCATCGCCAGCGTGCGCGGGTGGTCACCGACCTTCGATTCGGCGAGCCTCACGAACGTCGTGGCATCGATCACCGCAACCGTGTCGCTGTCCGAGTTCAGGCTCCAGGCGCGCTGACGGCGTTCGTCGAAGATGATCGTCGTCGCAGCGGTTGGCCCATTCCACGATGTGGGGACGCTCGTGGGGGGCGCCCCCGAATGCGCGAGGCCCACCCACGCCACGCAACCCGCGAGCATCGCGCCTTTCAAGACGGACTTGGCAACCCCGTTGGCAAGCCTATTGGCGAGCCTGTGCGGTACGAGCCTTGTCATCCAGTCTGTCGATTGCTAGATTTCCCGCGGCAGTCCATTCCCCGCGAACCCATACCCCGTGCAATCTCAATACGCTATCGCGATCATCGGCGGCGGCGCAACCGGCATCTGTTTGGCTAACAAGATTGTCGAGGAGCTGCCCGTGGGACGGAGCACCGCCGCGGTCTCCCTCGTCCTCTTTGACGCCCCTGGCGGTGGCGGTGGCGCCTACACACCGGACGTCGCCACCAACCTGATGAACACCACCTCCGGGGCGGTGCATCGGTCATTCGGCGGGGATTTTGGGATTCTCGACTGGGCGCGGGACCATCCCGAAAAGTGGCAAGCCTGGGCTTCCGGCCCCGAACTCGACCCCAACGCCTACCTGCCGCGGTCGGTTGTTGGCCTCTACCTGAAGGATCTTGCCGAGCACACCAGGAGCAGGGCCGCGAAACGGGGCATGCGGTTCGACGTCATCGTTGATGAAGTGGTGGACATCTCGCCGCCGAATCCGGCCGAGTGCGAATACGTCGTGCACACCCAGTCGGGCGCGACCTATCGCGTACGCTACGTCTACCTGGCCCTAGGGCATCTGCCGCGTGCCAAGACCGAGGCATACCAATTCCACGACCGCTACTACCACAACCCATACCCCATCGCACGGCTGGCGGAAGAGATACCGAAGGCGTCCACGGTCGGCGTGATCGGCACCCGTCTGAGCGCCATCGACGTCGTCTTGGGCCTCGTTGCGGGGGGCCATCAGGGAAAGATCCACTGCATCTCGCGCGGTGGGCGTCTGCCCGCCGTGCGGGGCGAGCCCGGCCGCTACGAATTCATGCATATCGAGCGCGAGGAGCTCATTAGGCAGTTGGTCCGCACCAAGGCGGAAATC
This sequence comes from Gammaproteobacteria bacterium, assembly GCA_028824555.1. Classification (GTDB taxonomy): domain Bacteria; phylum Pseudomonadota; class Gammaproteobacteria; order Pseudomonadales; family Azotimanducaceae; genus VXYL01. Next base: position 2,971 of record JAPPDJ010000145.1, read on the forward strand.
CGGCTCACGGATGTCGCCAAGATGCTCGCCACGGAGATCGAGCACGCCCAGGGCCATTCGGTCGGCCTCAGCGACGTCAAGGGCGACGGCCTTTCGCCCGAAGCGTACTACGAACGCGAGATCGCCTTGGCTACGGACAAGCCGCGGCCGTGGCAGACGGTGCTGTACGCCACCAATCGGAACATCGATCTCTTGTGGCATCACTTGGAGGAGGACGACAA
>JAPPDJ010000080.1 GCA_028824555.1 Gammaproteobacteria bacterium
GAGAAAAGCGTCCCCGCTTTTCTCGGAGGGGGGGCCGCCGACCCAACGCCCGTACACGCCACAATCTCGAACGAAGCCCCTCCTGTCACTCCCCTTGCGCGCCAGCGCCGTTTTCTGCGGCGCTTACCTCCTAGCGCATCCTGAAGGCGGGCTGGTTTTCTGGGGCAGACGAAGGCGTCCGGTATGATGCGCCGCTCCCGCTATAGGCACACCTTCACCATGTTCGACAGCCTGACCGATCGCCTTTCGCGGGCGCTGCGCAGCGTCGCCGGCAAGGGGCGGTTGACCGAGGACAACATCGCCGACTCCGTGCGCGAGGTGCGCATGGCCCTGCTCGAAGCCGATGTGGCGCTTGAGGTGGTGCGCAGCTTTACAGCGGATGTCCGCAAACGTGCCGTTGGCCGCGAGGTTGCGGGATCGGTTGCGCCCGGCGATGCCTTCGTGCAGGTCGTGCATCAGGAACTCGTGCGCCTCATGGGGGAGGCGAACGATGGCCTGAGTCTCGCCGCCACGCCGCCGGCCGTCGTCCTCTTAGCGGGGCTTCAGGGGGTCGGCAAGACCACCGCGGCGGCCAAGGTCGCCCGCTACCTGACCGAGCGCGAGCAGCGCAAGGTATCGCTCGTCAGTGCGGATGTGTATCGGCCAGCCGCCATTGATCAGCTCAGCACGTTGGCGGCTGAGACCGGCGCTCACTTCATCGCCAGCACCACCGAGGAGACTCCAACTGCAATCGCCGAGCGCGCCCTGCGCGAGGCAAAGGTGCGGTTCGACGATGTGCTCATCGTCGACACCGCCGGCCGACTCGCCATCGATGAGGACATGATGGCCGAGATCGCCGCCCTGCACGAGGTGCTTGCTCCCGCCGAGACCCTTTTCGTGGTGGACGCCATGACTGGTCAAGATGCGGCGGTCACGGCTCGCGCCTTTGACGGCGCAGTGCCGCTCACCGGCGTGATCCTGGCCAAGGCGGACGGCGATGCCCGCGGCGGTGCAGCGCTCTCTGTGCGTGCGGTCACCGGCAAGCCGATCAAGTTCCTCTCCACCGGCGAGCGCACCGACGCCCTCGAACCGTTCCATCCGGAGCGCATCGCCTCCCGCATCCTCGGGATGGGCGATGTGCTGTCGCTGATCGAGGAGGCCGAGCGCAAGGTGGATCGCCGCCAGGCGCAACGCCTTGCGCGCAAGATCGAACGGGGCCGGAAATTCGACCTGTCCGACTTCCGCGAGCAGCTCCGGCAGATGTCGAACCTGGGCGGGGTCACCGCCATGATGGACAAGATGCCCGGCATGGCGCAGATGGGAGCGCAGAATCCCAGCGTTGACGACGGCATGTTCCGGCAGATGGGCGTCATCATAGATTCCATGACTCCCCGTGAGCGGCGCTACCCAGACCTACTCAACGGCCCCCGGAAGCGTCGCATCGCCAGCGGCAGCGGCACCGAGGTGCAGGACATCAACCGATTGCTGAAGCAATACCGCCAGATGCAGAAAATGTTCAAGAAGGTGGGCCGCAAGGGCGGAATGCAGAAGCTCATGCGGGGCATGGCTGCCGCCGGCGGCCAGGCTCGGGCGCAAGGCCGCCGGCGGCGGTGAGGCCTGTGCGACGAAGACGCAGTTGACGGGTTTTCGATCCCGCCAACTCCCCGCGTTTTCCGTATAATGCCGCGCCTTTCAATCAGGGGTGGCGCGCAACCAAGATGGTCACCATTCGTCTGGCCCGGCACGGCAGCAAGAAGAATCCCTTCTACCATGTGACCGTGGCGGAACGCTCGGCCAAGCGCGACGGGCGCTTCATCGAGCGTGTCGGTTTCTACAATCCGCTCGCCCGGGGGCAGAGCGAAGGGCTTCGCATCGATCTCGACAGGGTCGATCACTGGCTCTCGGTCGGTGCCCAGCCCACGCCGCGGGTGCGCCAGCTCGTGGCTGAGGTGCGACGGACGACGGTTCAGCAAGCCGCTGCCGAAACTGCCTGAGCGCCCCGTACCGCCTTCTGCCGAGGCCAGAGCGGTCGTGGTGGTGGCGGCGATCGGCGCACCGTTTGGCGTTCGCGGCTTCGTGCACCTGCGTTCCTTCACCGACCCCCCGGACAATGTACTCGACTACCGGCCTTGGCTTGCTCGCCGCGACGGCCAGTGGATGGACACGAACGCCGAGGTCGAACGCCACCGCGGAGGCATCGTGGCTCGCCTTGCCGGCATCGACAATCGCGACGACGCGGCGGCCCTCAAGGGGATCGAGATCGGCGTGCCGGCAGCCAGCTTGCCGGCGCCGAGCGAGGACGAGTTCTACTGGCGCGACTTGGTTGGCAGGGAAGTGTGCAATCTCGAAGGCGTGGTGCTCGGCACGGTGGCCGACATGATGGCCACCGGCGCTCACGATGTGATGGTGCTGGACGACCACGGCGCGGAGCGCCTGATTCCCTTCGTCCGGGCGCATGTGCTTTCCGTGGCGAGCGCTCTGCCGGCGTCGGCCAGCCGCGGCGCGCTGCTGGTGGATTGGCAGCCGGACTGGAACTGACGATGCGCGCCGCCGTGGTCACCATCTTTCCCGAAGTCATCCGTGCCGCGATGGCCGAGGGCGTCGTCGCGCGCGCCGTGCGGGAAGGCCGCCTCGACATCGACCTCGTAAACCCCCGCGAACACGCCGGCGATCGACGGCGCAATGTGGACGACCGCCCTTTTGGCGGCGGCCCGGGCATGGTCATGCTGGCGGCGCCGCTTGCGAGCGCGGTAACGGCGGCGCGGGAGCGCCTGCCAACTTCCGCCCCGGTGATCCTGCTTTCGCCCCAGGGAGCAAGGTTTAGGCAGCAGATGGCCACGGAACTTGCAGCGAGCGAGGGTTTCGTGCTCGTGGCCGGGCGCTACGAAGGCATCGACGAGCGCTTTGTCGAGCAGAACGTGGATCGCGAGGTTTCCATCGGCGACTACGTGCTGAGCGGCGGGGAACTGCCGGCGCTGGTGGTGATCGACGCCGTGGCGCGGCTCTTGCCCGGGGCCCTAGGCAATCCCGCTTCGGTGCTCGACGAATCGCATGTGGACGGATTGCTCGATTGGCCGCACTATACGCGTCCGGAGATTCATGCAGGGCGACCCACTCCGTCGGTGCTGCTGAGCGGCAACCATGCACAAGTGGCGCGCTGGCGCCGCCGCGAGGCGCTCGGACGAACTTGGCTGCGTCGTCCGGAACTCTTGCTTGACCGCGACATCTCACCGCGCGATCGGGCACTCTTGGCGGAATACATCGCCGAGCAGCCTGCAGCAGCTATTTCGGCAACAAATGCCGCCCGCACACACACGCAAGGAGACGAGCCCAATGCGCCGCAACAAGATCATTGAAGCGCTGGAGAACGAGCAGACGCGAGAGCTGCCGCCGTTTGCGCCGGGCGACACCGTCACCGTTCAGGTTCGGGTGCGGGAGGGTTCCCGTGAACGCCTGCAGGCGTTCGAGGGCGTCGTCATCGGCAAGCGCAACCGCGGCCTCAACTCGTCTTTCACGGTGCGCAAGATGTCGCACGGCGTTGGCGTGGAGCGCACCTTCCAAACCCACAGCCCGCTGATCGCGTCGCTGAACGTGAGGCGGCGCGGGGACGTACGCAAGGCCAAGCTCTACTACCTCCGTGAGCGCACCGGGCGCGCGGCACGCATTCGAGAGAAGGTCTAGCAGCCTATAGGACTTCGCCGTCTCGGCGAAGTCCTATAGGGTGGTAGGACGGCTTGGGCTGGGGCAAGAAGCGTTGTCCGAAGGCAACGGTTCTTGTGGCGCTAGCAGCCTGCAGGACGGCTTGGGCTGGGGCAAGAAGCGTTCCGAAGGCAACGGCTTTTGTGGCGCTAGCCTACGACTCTCACCAGTGCGGAAATGACGTCCGAGGCAGGTTTGGGCTTGGCTTTGCGGCCCGTGAGGGCGACGGGAGAGTAGCAGGACCATGGCGGCGGCTCAGGCTGGGCCGTCCGCACACCGCCGTCAGGAACAGGAGAGGTCCAGATGGCTCAAGATCGGCTGCACGAGGCACTCGCAGACTTCCATCGACTCGGAGACGAAGTCCGTGAGCGGCCGCAGGACGATCCATACCGAATCCGCGAGCAGACGAGACTTGTCAGCCGCTTCTACGATGTCGTCACGCGCTTTTACGAGTTCGGCTGGGGCGCGACATTCCATTTCTCGCCGAGGCGTCTGGGAGAGAACCTGCGGGCGTCGCAGCGGCGTCACGACGAAGGGGTTGGGGAGCTTCTACGATTGCGGCCCGGCATGCGAGTCGCGGACGTGGGCTGCGGTGTCGGCGGCCCCCTCGTCAACATTGCCAAAGCGACGGGCGCCTCCATCACGGGCATCAACTTCAACACGCGCCAGGTCGAGCGCGGCAGGCTGCGCGCCCGCCGGGCGGGACTCGAGAGTACCTGCGACTTCCTGTACGCAGACTACATGGACGTTCCCCTGCCCGAGGGCACCTTCGATGCCATGTACTCGTTCGAGGCGATCTGCCATGCGCCGGACAAGGAGCGGGCCTTTCGCGAACTGCACCGGCTGCTGAAACCCGGCGGCGAGGCCGCCATCGTCGACTGGTGCCTCACGGACCGCTTCGACGCGGCGAACCCCATGCACGGCAACCTCCGGGCGCGCATCGAGAAAACCAACGCCACGCCAGACCTGCCGACGTGCGCGGAGTATGTGGCGGCGATGAAGGGCGCGGGCTTTGAAGTCATCGAAGCCCTCGACCAGCAGGAGGAGTTGGGCAACCCCGAAACGCCTTGGTACATGGCCCTCGAGGGCCGGGACCTGTCGGTGTCGTCGTTGGCGCGCATTCCAGCGGGCCGGGCGCTCACCGCCTTCGTTACCCGGATGCTCGAGAGCGTGCGCGTGCTTCCGCGCGGCACGTCCGAGACCGCCCGGTTCCTGAACGTCGCTGCAGATGCGTTGGTCGAGGCGGGCAAGCGGCGCATCTTCACGCCGAGCTTCCTTGTTCACGCGAAACGGCCCGAGACCGGCTGACCGCCTGGCGCAGGCGCGGCGCGGCAATCCGCAACCGGTACACTGGGTACCTCGCCTGCGAGGGGCCCTTGCCAATGTCGTCTCAAGGATGTCGCCGCCGTGTCGACGGGCTCGATTGACCGGCACCTTGACTCGCTCTGGCTCGAACGCGGCCTTGGCCGCGCCACGCTTAGCGCCTACCGCCAGGATCTCGAGGGCCTGCAGGCATGGCTGGAACGGGACCCGGCCGAAGCCTCGGAGGCGGACTTGCGCGACTACATGGCCTCGCGTCTGGAAGCTGGCCACTCGGCTCGTTCCGTTTCCCGCTTCCTCTCTGCGGTGCGTGGCTTCTATCGCAAGCTGGTAGAGGATGGCGTGCTCGAGCGCGATCCAAGTGCCAACTTGGACCGGCCCCGCCTTGGTCGCCCGCTGCCGGCAACGCTGTCGGAAGCGGAAGTGGAGCGACTCCTGAATGCACCCGACAGTTCCGATCCCATGGGCAATCCCATCGGCTTTCGCGACCGCACCATGCTGGAGACGCTCTACGCGACGGGCCTCAGGGTCTCCGAGCTTGTTGGCCTCACGCTGTCGTCTTTCAGCGACCGTCGCGGCACGGTGCAGGTGATCGGCAAGGGCGGTCGCGAGCGCCTGACGCCGGTGGGCGAAGTGGCGCTGGACTGGCTGAGGCAGTATCTGGCCCTCGCCCGTCCGGCGCTGCTACGGGGCCGTGCTTCCGACGTGCTTTTCCCCAGCAATCGCGGCGCCATGATGACCCGACAGACATTCTGGCACGCGGTGAAACGTCACGCTGCCGTTGCCGGGATCGACCGCAGCATCTCTCCACACATCCTGCGCCACGCCTTCGCGACGCATCTGGTCAACCACGGCGCGGACCTGCGCGTGGTGCAACTGATGCTCGGCCACGCCGACCTCTCCACCACGCAGATCTACACGCATGTGGCGCGAGCGCGGTTAAAGGAGCTGCACGCTCGGCACCATCCGCGCGGATGACATCGCCATGCCAAGGTGGGAAGGCGTCGATTCTAGGTGAGGGCGTCGCCCTTGCATGGGACAGACTCCCCAACTCACTGATTTCCAAGGACATTGCTTCGAGGCCGAGCCAAACACCGAGGTGCCGGCCGGATACGACTCCGTGACAAGCGCATCGCAGAGGACCTGTCACGCTCCTCGCGTCGAAGGCGAAGCAACCAAGGGTCCAAAGATGCAACCAGCCGTCTCCCCGCGAGACGGGCCTGCCGGCGCGGGGAAGCCGACGACTCCCCACCTCCCTGCCGCCCCGCCGTAGAATGTCGCCTTTCGCGCCATCTGCACGGCACACGCCCCCAGGCGGCTGAAGCGAGGTTCATTCTTGGCCATGAAGCAAACAACGCGGCACGCGGCAATCGCCGCGCTTTCTGCCCTCCTGACCGTGACCGGGCTTGCCTTTGCGCAAGAGACCGAAGACAAGGTGGTCGAGAGCGAGGTCGTCGACCCCCTTGAGCATCTTCGAACGCTGCGCCCGGAGCTCGACTTCACCGCCGTGCGATCGGCTCCGGCGGAGGGTCTGTATCGGGTGGAGATCGGTGCCGAGTCGTTCTATATCACTGCCGACGGGCGTTACCTGATCGCCGGAGACATGTACCGCATCGACGACGACGCCCTTCGCAACGTCGACGAGGAACGTCGCACTCGCCGGCGCGCGGACATGCTCGAGGCGCTTCCCGAAGACGATGCCGTGACCTTCACGCCGCCCGGCGGCGCGGTGGCGTCCGTGAACGTCTTCACCGACGTGGACTGCGGCTATTGCCAGATGCTGCACCAATCGATGGCGGACTATCACGACCGCGGCATCGAGATTCGCTACCTCGCCTACCCACGCGGCGGCGAGGAGTCCGAGACTTGGGATCGCATGGTATCGGCGTGGTGTTCGGACGACCGCGAATCTGCCATCACCGCGCTTAAGGCTGGCGAAGAGATTCCGAAGCGCACGTGCGAGAACCCGGTTGCGCGGCATTATGAAATGGGTGTCGCTTCCGGGGTCACTGGAACCCCGTCGATGGTGCTGCCGGACGGGACGATGGTGCCGGGCCTCGTCGCCGCGGAGGAACTGGCCGAGCTGCTGGAGCTCTCCCCTTGAGTGCGACCGCAGGGTTGAGCCCGTTGCGGGTGGGGTTGGCAGGGCTCGGCACAGTGGGACAATCGGTTGCCTCGCTGCTAGTCGGTGACGCGGCAGACGGCATTGCTCGCCGCGCCGGACGCCGGATCGAACTCACGCGGGTCGCTAGCCGCACGCCCAAACCCGGCGTGGACATCGGCGGCGCCCCGTTCTCGACCGACCTCGGCTCCCTCGTCGGCAATGACGTGGATGTAGTGGTGGAGCTCATCGGCGGCGACACCACCGCCCGGGACCTGGTTGCGTCCGCTCTTGGCGCCGGGCAGGGCGTCGTCACCGCGAACAAGGCGCTGCTCGCGGCCTCAGGGGACGAGCTGTTCGCGCTGGCGCAACGTCAGGGCGCACCGCTCGGCTTTGAGGCGTCGGTGGCCGGCGGCATTCCCATCATCAACGTGTTGCGCGCCGGACTCGCCGCGAACGACATCGGCTGGATCGCCGGCATCGTCAACGGTACCTGCAACTACATCCTCACGCAGATGGCGGTGGCGGGGCAGGGCTTTGCCGATGCCCTCGCCGACGCCCAGCGCCTGGGCTATGCCGAGGCCGATCCCACCTTCGATGTCGAAGGCATCGACGCCGCCCAGAAGCTCGCCATCCTCGCCGCCTTGGCCTTCGATACGGGCATCGACATCGACGGTGTTCACGCCGAAGGCATCCGCAGCGTGGACAGCGAGGACATCGCCTATGCCGACGAACTCGGCTTTACCATCCGCCATTTGGGGCTGGCCCGCGTTGCCGGCGGCGGGCTTGAGGCGCGGGTGCATCCGGCGCTGGTTCCAAACGACGTGCTGCTCGCCAAGGTGGACGACGTGATGAATGCCGTGATGGTGCATGGCAGCGCGGTCGGCGGGACGCTGCACGTGGGACCGGGCGCCGGCGGGATGGCGACGGCTTCTGCCGTGGTGGCAGACCTCATCGAGGTGGCGCGCGGAACGCTGCCGATACCGAAGCCGGCGTCGCGTCGGCTCCCGGCCCTCGGCATTCGGGCCGTGCGCTGCCCTTGGTATCTGAAGATCCCGGCGGTGGATCAGCCTGGTGTTTTCGCGCATGTGGCGGAGGTGTTGGGCGAACATGGCATCTCCATCGAAGGGGTGATCCAGCGCCCGCAGGACATCCATCCAGGCGAAGCGCCGTGGGTACCCATCGTCATCCTCACCGACGAGGTGGCGCAGGACGTCATCGACGACGCGGTCAAGGCGATCGAAGGGGTCGAAGGCGTGACCGCCGGCGTCACGCACTTCCGGGTGGTGCACCCAGACGCATTGGATATGCAAGGCGACGCATGACGTCGCTTGCGGCACCCGCTTCGGACGACCGTGGCCCGGAAGCGCTTGCCGCCCCACCACCGACGGACGAAGTGTCGTTCGCCGCAGGAGCCCGAGCGCGCAGCATTCGCCTGCGGGAGGTGCCGGCCGAGCCCCCAGCGCTTGGCCTGCCCGCGTTTTTGACGCGCACTCTGGCCAGCAGGGGCGTCGCGGGGCGTGGTGACCTGAACCTGCCCTTGAGTGACCTGCATCCGCCAAATGCCCTGCCGGGAATCGACCAGGCGGCTGCCCGCCTCGAAACTGCGCTCCAGGGCAACGAAAGAATCCTCATCGTCGGCGACTTCGATGCCGATGGTGCCACCGCCTCCGCCCTGTGCGTCTCGGCGCTCTCCGCATTCGGCGCGACCGAGGTGGACTACCTCGTGCCAAACCGCTTCGAGTACGGCTATGGCCTGACGCCGGAACTGGTGCGGGTGGCGCTCACGCGCAACCCGAAGGTGATCGTTACGGTGGACAACGGCGTTGCCAGCACCGAAGGCGTAAAGCTCGCGCGGGGCAAAGGCATCGACGTGATCGTCACCGATCACCATTTGCCGGGCGACGAACTGCCGGCTGCCCACGCCATCGTCAACCCGAACCTGACTGACAGCGAGTTCCCAAGCCGCGCCCTTGCCGGTGTGGGAGTTGCCTGGTACGTGATGGCGGCGTTGCGCGCTCGGCTGCAGGCAGCCGGACACTTCGCGAAACGATCCCTGCCGGTGCCGAACATGGCCGAGTGGCTCGACCTCGTGGCGCTTGGCACGGTGGCGGATGTTGTGCCGCTCGATCGCAACAACCGCATCCTCGTTCACCAGGGCATCCGGCGAATGCGCGCGGGACGCTCGCGCGTGGGCATCCACGCCTTGGTGCAGGCCTCTCGCCGCTCGCTCGCTCGTCTGAGTGCACAGGACCTCGGCTTTGCGGTGGCGCCCCGCCTGAACGCCGCCGGCCGCCTAGACGACATGAGCACCGGCATCGCATGCCTGCTCACCGGCGACGAGGTGCGCGCCCGTGAACTGGCGGGACGTCTCGACGCACTGAACCGCGAACGCCGCACCATCGAAGCAGACATGAACGAGGGCGCGCAGTTGCTTATCGAGGAGCAACCGGAGGGCCGAGCTTCGATCTGCGTCTACCACGAAAGCTGGCACCAGGGCGTCGTCGGCATCGTCGCCGGCCGCATGCGAGAGCGATACCACCGCCCTGTGATCGCCTTTGCTGACGCCGGCGGTTCCACCCCGGACGAGATCAAGGGCTCCGCGCGCTCGATCCAGGGCCTGCACATCCGCGATGCCATCGCGGACGTGGATGCCCGCTTCCCCGGCCTTGTAGGCAGGTTCGGCGGCCATGCGATGGCGGCCGGTCTGTCGCTGCACCGCGTCCAGCTCGAGCGCTTCCGCAACGCCTTCGAGCATGCGGTCGCGGCGCGGGTGACCGAACGCGACCTGGCCGGCGACATCTTCACGGATGGCGAACTGCAGCCGACAGACCTTGACCTCGAGAATGCCCGCCTGATTGAGCGTCATGGTCCTTGGGGCCAGGCCTTCGAAGAGCCGACTTTCCATGGCGACTTCGACATCGTCGCCCAGCGCGTGGTGGGCACTTCCCACCTGAAACTCGTGCTCAAGGCGGGCGAGCGAGTGGTGGACGCCATCGCCTTCAATCAGACCCGCGTCAGCTCCCGCCGCATCCGCGCCATCTATCGCCTCAGCATCAACGACTACCAAGACACCGAGACCCTGCAACTGGAAGTCGAGGCCTTGGCGCCATTGCCGGACGAGCGCGATGCATCGTGATGTCGGCATTCCTGTTGTGGGGGGAGGCCGGGAGATGTCCCACCAACTGGGACCGGGTTCTACGCTTCAGGCTCGGTGAACGAGGGGCCTTGCCCCCACTGGTGTGGAAATGGAGGTGCAGGTGATCAAATGGTCCATTGGGGTGCTCGTTGTTGTGGCTGTCGTGGTTTTGGCGGGCTTTACCGGCAGGAAGTCGGTACAGGCCGAACGGGTCATCGCCGGCTCGCCAGAGGCGATCTGGGCAGTCCTGACGGACACCGCGAGCTATGGTGAATGGAACCCGATCTTCGTTCGCGCTACGGGGCGCTATGAAGAGGAGGGCACCATGCGCTATCAGATGAAGACGGTGGATGGGGGCACCACGAAGGTGGACGCGCGGGTCCGGCGGGTCACCGACGAGCGGGAAATCAATCAGTTCGGCGGGATGCGAGGGGTGCTTACGTTCAATCACACCTGGCGACTTGAGCCAACGGCGGGCGGCACGCGGGTTACGCAACACGAAGAGTATCGTGGCATCGGCGTGTGGTTCTGGAACCCCGCGTGGGTGGAGGAGGTGTACGAGGAAGCGCTCGTGGCGTTGGAGGATCGGGTGCGCGGGCTTGCCCGGAGGGGAGCTATCGACGAGACGATTAGTGATAAAGCGTGACTCGGAGGTTCACCCCGCCGGGACGCCGACTCGCGGACGCGGGAGGACATGGGCCGTAGGGCACGGGTCAAGCCCGTCCCCTACGACAAATATGAGTACAGTCATTGGGTTGCACGATCTGTTCGATGTGAGTTCACGCCCCGGCACCTAATCGGCGTGGAGCGTGTTTGACACCGCCTTCGCGTCGAAGGGCCAATCGTGCTCGGCGTTGCCGACGATGAGCACCGGGACGCGGTGCGCGTAGCGGTCGAAAGCTGCGTCGTCCTCGGTGACTTCGATCGTCACGAGGGTGTGGCCGGCGGCGTCTGGCATACTCGCGAGCCAAGCGAGTGCCTCGTCGCACAGGGTGCAGGAGGCCGTCACCACCAGTTGCAGTTGCGGGCGGTTCATTGTCGGAAAGATCCCTCTTCGCCGCCACGCGGCTCGCGTCGGGTGACGTAGATTACCCGTTGCCGACCGCTGGCGAGGCGCATTGGCAACCATCTGCATCCGGCACCACCACGGCGGTTCGGGTGGCCTTGCCGGCGGTGCCGGCCGGGCACCTGATTGCTGCCAGTTTCGCAAGTCCCGACACCGACGCGCCGTTCCGCTTCGTGCTTCAGGTGCGGGAAGCTGTGGCGGCCACGGGCCATTTCGGCATGGTCGCAGGCCCGGATGCAGCGCTCGGCTGCGACGGGGTCGATGTGCTGGTGGACTGCTTCGTCAGTCGTCGTCCCCTCGCCGCCGGGGCGCTGGTCGTTGAAGTAGATTCGCCAGTTCTTCCACGCACTTACCTCCTGAATGTGGTCGTTCGGCCCGTGCAGACGATGCCGCGTGGAACGCCAGGCGAGGTCGCGCCCATCGTCCTGCCAGCCTTGAGCCAGACTAGCCTCCACGAGAGCGTTCGCGGCGGCGCCTGCTCCCCGACTTGCGTAGCCATGGTGGTTCGCTCCCGCATAGCCGATGTGAGCCACGAGGCCATCGCCGCCACTACCGCGCACTGGCCCAGTCGGATGCTTGGCGTCTGGCCGCAGAACCTCTGGGCGGCGGCGCGACACGGAGTCGTTGGTGGCATCGAGCTGCTGCACGACTGGCAAGCTATCGGCAACGTGCTGGAAGCAGGTTCTCCCGTCGTCGCCAGCATCCGCTTCGAGGCACGGGAACTTGCCGGGGCACCGCTGCAACGCACTTCCGGGCATCTCGTTGTGTTGCGCGGCATCCGTCAGGGTCGGGTGCTTGTGCTGGATCCGGCTGCGCCCGATGGCAGCGTCGAACGGAGCTACGACGCGTGCGAGTTCGCCAATGCGTGGCTGCGTCACCGCGGCGCTGCTTACGTCTTTGCCGATGGCCGGCTATCGTAGCGGCCGTGAAGTATCTGATCCGCTTTCTGTTGCTCATGCTCGGCGTCGCGCTGACGACTCTGGGGCTCGTGTATTGGCAGTCGCGCGGGTTTTCGTTGGACGGAATGCTCCTGTTTGACAACGGCTGGCGGCCGCATCCGATCCACATCCTGGCGCTCGGCATCAGCTTGATTCCACCGTCGCTGTGGGAGATCTTCGTGTTGGAGGCAGCCGCCGCCAAGGCGGCCCGCGAGCGCACCGATGCCGCGCTCACGCCACGAGAACCGCTCGGCGATGGCTGACGAAACTCGGGAAGGGCGGGTGTACATCCGATCGGTGGTAGGCGCCGACCGGCGCGAAGTACTAGCGCTCGCACGCGAGAGTCGCGAGACCCATCACCCGTGGATCGCGCCGCCGCTCACCGCGCACATGTTCCGCCAGTACCTGCGCCGCATAGAGCGCGGCGATCACGAGGGCTTCGCCGTGTGCATCAAGGCAACCGACGAGATCGCTGGCATCATCAACATCAACAATGTCGTGCGGGGCTCGTTCCTGTCCGCCTCGCTCGGCTACTACCTGGGCAGCCGTTTCGTCGGCAACGGCTACATGGTCGAAGCGCTCACACTGGTAAAGCAGCACGCCTTCCGACGCCTGGGCCTGCACCGCATCGAGGCAAACATCCAACCCGACAATATCCGTTCGCTCAATCTGGTGAAGCGCTGTGGATTCGTCCGCGAAGGGCTTTCGCCGGCGTATCTGTTCATCAATGGGGCGTGGCGCGACCACGAGCGCTGGGCGGCCGTTGACGACCGCGACACATTGAGCCGCACGGATACGTGGCGATGACTTCCGAATCCTCCGATCGGGGCGAAGCCGATGCGCCAGAGCGGCGCCCGTTCGGAACGTGGCCATCCCCGGTCGATGCTGAACTCGCGAGCGTAGGCGAACTGCGTCTCGGCGAAGTCCGGGCGGACGGCAGCGATCTGTATTGGATCGAAGGCCGGCCCGACGAGGCCGGGCGCTCGACGCTGATGCGCAGCCGCCATGACGAGACCGAGGAACTGACGCCAGCCCCGTTCAATCCGCGCAGCAGAGTGCATGAGTACGGTGGCGGTGCGTTCTGCGTGGCGCCCGGCGTTGACGACGATGCCGGGCGCGTCTTCTTCGTTCATTTCGCCGACCAGAATCTCTACGAGGTAACGCGCGGCGACGAACCGCGTCGCGTCACCAATGGCGACAGCGGCGAGCGTTTTGGTGACCTGCAATGGGACGGCTCCGGGGTGCTTGCCGTGCGGGAACTGCATCCGGCGAGCCCCGATGAGGGCGCCGAAGCGCGCAACGAACTCGTGCAGATCGATGTTGAGAATGGTGCGGTCACGGTGCTGCACACGGGTCACGACTTCTATGCCAGCCCACGTCAGTCCGGCCAGGGGCGGCTCGCGTTCCTCGCTTGGGATCACCCGAACATGCCGTGGGATGGCACGCAGCTCTTCGTCGCCGACCACACGCCCGGCGGCGCCCTCACGAACGTCACCACCGTTGCTGGCGGCGCAAGCGAGTCCATCGTGCAGCCCGAGTGGGACGGCGAAAGTCTCGTCTTTGCCTCGGACGCCGATGGCTACTGGAACCTTTTCGCATGGGACGAGACCGGCATCGTCCAGATTCTCCGTGACGACGCGGAATACGCCGGCCCCGCGTGGGGCCTTGGCAGCCATTGGTATGTCGTGGCAGCACCGGGATTGCTGGTTGCGCGGCGCGTGGAGAATGGCCGCCAGGGCCTCGTCATCGTCGATCGCGAGCGGGGTTTCGCGAGCCCGGTGGACGCCCCATATGACTCATTTGGCGGTCTCGCGCGTGCCCGTGGCGGCGTCGCCTGCGTCGCCGGTCGCGCCAATGCTCCGAGCGAACTCGGCATCATCGACATCGCGACCGGAACAGTCGTGGTCGTCGCAGGTGGCGGCAAGCTCCCCGTAGCGGAGGGGGTCGTCTCCGCCGCCGAGCGCATCACCTTCCCGACCACGCTCGGCGACTGCCACGCCTGGTTCCACCCACCGCGCAACGGCAGCTTGCAAGGGCCGTCCGGCGAGCGACCGCCGCTGTTGGTCATCACCCATGGCGGCCCGACCGGCAGCGCCTCGCCGGACCTCTCCTGGCGCACGCAGTACTACACCTCGCGGGGCTGGGCGGTGGCGAACGTGGACTACGGCGGCAGCACTGGCTATGGCCGCGTCTATCGGCAGCGCCTCGAAGGCGGCTGGGGCGTGGTGGACGTGGACGATTGCGTCGCCTGCGTGCGCCACCTCGCCGCCCATGGACGCATTGATCCGGCTCGAACTGCCATTCGAGGTGGTAGCGCCGGCGGCTACACGACCCTCGCCGCACTCGCCTTTGCCGACACCTTCCGTGCCGGTGCCAGCCACTATGGAATCGGCGATCTCAAGGCCCTCGCCAGCGACACGCACAAGTTCGAGTCACGCTATGTTGATCGCTTGGTGGCACCGGACGACATCGAACGACGCTCGCCCATCCACCACGCGGACCGGATCGACTGCCCGGTGATCTTCTTTCAGGGCACCGAAGACCGCATCGTGCCACCCAACCAAACCGAAAGCATGCGCGCCGCCCTCGCCGAACGCGGCGTGCCCGTGGCGTGTCTGATGTTCGAAGGGGAAGGGCATGGATTCCGCCGTGCCGAGAACATACGCGCCGCGATCACGATGGAATACGCCTTCTTCGCCCGGGTGTTCGGCTTTGCCTCACCAGACGACGCGCCGGCCTTCGAGATCGAGAACCTGCAAGGCGCCTCACGCTCGGGCGCCAGCTCGTCAGAGGAGCAGCGGCCATGAGAGTCGCCGTGCTCGCCGGCGGCAAATCGGCCGAAGCGGAAGTCTCAAGGTCGTCTGCGGCGCAAGTCGCCGCCGCGCTCGAGGGCCAATCTTTCGACGTCGAGATGATCGAACTCGACAGTGGCTGCGTGGACGCGTTGCGCGCCTTCGCTCCGGACGTGGTGTTCCCGGTGCTGCACGGGCCACCCGGAGAGGACGGCACCGTGCAGGGAATGCTCGCCATATTGGGTCTTCCCTATGTCGGCAGCGACGTGCGCGGGGCGGCGGCGTCGATGGACAAACACATCGCCAAGGCGGTGTTCCGCGACGCTGGGCTTCCGCTTGCGGAGGACCTCACGCTGCCGGCCCGCATCGATGTGCAAGTTGGTGCGGAGTTGGTGCGCCAGCGCCTGCCTGGCCCAGTCGCGATCAAGCCGCGTAGCCTGGGCTCGGGACTCGGCGTGACGCTGCTGCCGGATGGCGGTGACGTTGCGGACGCTTTGCGCACGGCGCTTTCGTTCGGCGATGGCGTCGTGGTGGAACAGTTCGTCACGGGCCGGGAAATCACCGTGGGCGTGCTGGACCTCTACGGCGAACCGGCTTCGGCTCTGCCGGTGGTCGAGATCCTAGTCGCCAAGGGCGAGTGGTACGACTACACCAATCGCTACACCCCCGGTCGCAGCGAACACATCATCCCGGCAAAGGTGTCCGATGACGTTGCTTCTGGGCTGAAGGGCGTTGCGATGGCCGCGCACAGCGCACTGTGCCTGCGCGACCTCTCCCGCGCCGACTTCATCCTCGGGGACGACGGCGACTTCGTGCTGCTGGAAGTGAACGCCATCCCCGGCATGACCCCCACCAGCCTCTATCCCGACGCCTGCCGCGCCGCCGGCATCGACTTCGCCACCCTAACCGCCCGCCTCGTCCAAAGTGCAGCGCGACGGGGACCATGCTGACCTCATGGCCGTAATCCAAAGCCGAATCAAGCCCGGCGAGCAGTCGTTCGAAGCCAACCGCGAGCACCACCGCGGATTGGCGGAAGAGCTGCGTGCGGTGGCGGAGCAAGTGGCGCTCGGCGGCGACGAACGCTCGCGTGGACGCCATTTGGCGCGGGGCAAGTTGCTGCCGCGAGACCGCGTGGCTGGGCTCTTGGACCAGGGAGCGCCGTTTCTGGAGCTGGGGCAGTTCGCGGCGCAGGGCCTGTACGACGACGATGTTCCCGCCGGCGGCATCATCACCGGCATCGGTCGTGTCCGTGGTCACGAATGCGTCGTGGTTGCCAACGACGCCACCGTCAAAGGCGGAACCTACTATCCGATCACCGTGAAGAAGCACCTGCGGGCGCAGGAGGTCGCGCTCGAGAATCACCTGCCTTGCGTCTATCTGGTGGACTCTGGCGGCGCGTTCCTGCCCTTGCAGGCGGAGGTGTTTCCCGATCGCGACCACTTCGGTCGCATTTTCTACAACCAGGCCAACATGTCGGCGCGAGGCATTCCGCAGATTGCCGTGGTGATGGGTTCCTGCACTGCGGGAGGCGCCTACGTTCCCGCGATGTGCGACCAGGCGATCATCGTTCAGGGGCAGGGGACGATCTTCCTCGGCGGTCCGCCGCTCGTGAAGGCGGCCACGGGCGAGGAAGTGGATGCCGAAAGCCTCGGCGGCGGTGACGTGCATTCCCGCCGTTCTGGGGTGACCGACTATCTGGCGGCGGATGACGAACACGCGTTGGCGCTGGCACGGGAAGCCGTTGCCGCAAGCCATCTGCGTCATCGCAGCACGCTCGATACGCAGCCGGTGCGCGAGCCCGCCTACCCGGCCGAAGAGCTCTATGGAGTCCTGCCCGTCGATACGCGCACCCCCTACGACGTGCGCGAGGTCATCGCCCGGATCGTGGACGGCTCTGACTTCCACGAGTTCAAGGCGCTCTACGGCGACACGCTGGTGTGCGGCTTCGCCCACATCCAGGGAATGCCCGTCGCCGTCGTTGCCAACAACGGCATCCTGTTCTCGGAATCCGCCCTCAAGGGGGCGCACTTCATCCAGCTTGCCGACCGGCGCGGTGTGCCGCTCGTGTTCCTGCAGAACATCACCGGCTTCATGGTGGGCCGGCGCTACGAGAACCAGGGCATCGCCAAGGACGGCGCGAAGATGGTCACCGCCGTTGCTTGCGCCCGGGTGCCGAAGTTCACGGTGGTGATCGGCGGTTCCTTCGGCGCCGGCAACTACGCCATGTGCGGCCGCGCATACGGTGCGCGAATGCTGTGGACATGGCCGAACGCGCGCATCTCCGTCATGGGCGGCGAGCAGGCGGCGCATGTCCTTGCCACCGTTCGAGGCGACGGCATGGCGGCGCGGGGAATCGAATGGCCCGATGAGGAGCGCGATGCGTTCATGGATGGCATCCGACAGCAGTATGAGACGGAAGGCCATCCCCTGTTCGCTTCGGCGCGGCTCTGGGACGACGGCGTGATCGACCCGGTGGATACGCGCCGGGTGCTGGGATTGGCCCTGGCCGTGGCCGGCCGGGAACCGGTGACCGAGGATGCCCGCTTCGGCATCTTCCGGATGTAGCGAGATGTTTCGGACGCTGTTGGTCGCAAACCGGGGCGAAATCGCCTGCCGCGTGATTCGCACGGCGAAGCGTATGGGCCTCGTTACCGTGGCAGTGCATTCCGAGGCGGACGCCGACGCCCCCCATGTGCGGCAGGCGCACCGAGCCGTTTGCATCGGTGCGTCGCCAGCCACGGAAAGCTACCTCAACATCGACGCACTGCTGGCGGCGGCCGCGAAGACGGACGCCGATGCGATCCACCCCGGCTACGGTTTCCTCTCCGAGAACGCGGATTTCGCCGCCGCCTGCGAGGGCGCCGGCAGGATTTTCGTCGGCCCGAGTCCGGAAGCGATACGCGCCATGGGGTCGAAGATCGAGGCCAAGAACCGCGTTGCCGCGGCCGGAACGCCGGTGGTGCCGGGCTACCAGGGCGAGGACACCTCGCCCGCCACTTTGCGCGCGGAAGCGGCGCGCATTGGATTTCCCTTGCTGGTCAAGGCCTCCGCCGGAGGCGGCGGCAAAGGCATGAGGCTGGCCCGGAACGAAGGCGAACTCGAAGGCGCCGTGGCGGCGGCGCGGCGGGAAGCCGCATCGGCGTTCGGCGACGACGCCGTGCTGCTCGAACGCTATCTCACGGCACCCAAGCACATCGAAGTTCAGCTCCTGGCAGACCACCACGGCAACACGTTGCATTTGTTTGAACGCGACTGCTCGGTGCAGCGGCGACACCAGAAGGTGATCGAGGAGGCACCCGCGCCAACGGTCACCGAGGAGTTGCGCCAGACGATGGGCGCCGCGGCGATTCGCGCCGCAAAGGCCATCCACTATCGCGGTGCCGGCACGGTGGAGTTCATTGCCGAGGGCGGCGAGTTCCATTTCATGGAGATGAACACCCGGCTGCAAGTGGAGCATCCAGTGACGGAGATGGTGGTGCGCGTTTGCCAGGACGGCAGTGAGGCGCCCCTCGATCTCGTCGAGTGGCAGCTTCGCGTCGCCGCTGGCGAGGCACTTCCGTTTACGCAGGAGGAGCTTGCCATGCGCGGCCACGCCGTCGAGGCGAGGGTGTATGCGGAGAATCCAAGGCGACGTTTTCTGCCGTCGTCGGGGCAGCTTGCGCGGGTGGCGTTCGCCGGCGGCGACGGCGTGCGAGTCGATGCCGGCGTCGAGACCGGCAGCGACGTACCCGTGCATTACGACCCGATGCTGGCGAAGGTGATCGCCCACGGCAAGGATCGGACGCAGGCAATCGAACGGCTGGGCCAAGCCCTCGCCGACAGCGAGTTGGCCGGTGTCGAGCACAACATCGCTTATCTCCGACGGGTGCTGGCACATGACGACTTCCGTGGCGGCGAGTACACGACTGGGCTCGCCGAGGCTCACGCTGCCGACCTGACTCCGCCCGCAAGTCCCTTCGCGCCTGTGATCGCAGCCATCGCCCGGCTCGGTGTCGGGGACGGCAACCCGTGGGCGGCAACGGACGCCTTTCGCCTCAACCTTCCGCGCGAGGTGTCCTTCAGCGTGCGGCAAGGCCGGGATCGGGTCGAGGTCTCGCTCTGCCTTGCCGCTGCCGGCAGCATCGAGGCAAAGCTGAGCCCCGCCAAGGGCGAACCCCAAACATGGCTGCTCGACTCCATCGACGTTGCTGGCAACGCTTTCGAAGCGCGCGTGCAGTACGAGGATGGCACGACCCAAGGGCTCGCCGCCCGTCTCCTGCGTCGCAGTGAAGACATCTTCGTTACGCAGTCGGGCGACACCGAACGCATCGCCTTCGCAAGCAAGGACCCGGGCAACTTCGGTACGGTCGGAGACCCCGGTGGCCGTATCGTCGCCCCCATGCCGGGGCAGATCGCGACGGTCTCCGTCGCGTCAGGCGACCGCGTGAAAGCCGATCAACCCCTCCTGACGCTGGAGGCCATGAAGATGGAACACAGCATTCGCGCGCCGGCTGCGGGGACGGTCAAGGAAATCCTCTGCAAACCGGGCGACCGAGTGGAGGACGGCGCGGAACTCGTCGTGCTCGACTCCTGACGACCGCAAAGCAGGGGCGGGGCGAACGCGTTACGTCCGTTGCCCACAGTTACGGGCCACGCATGCGTCGCCCGTGGATCGGTTGCCGGAACGTCAGGCAGCGGCGCTTGCCTGGGTGATCAGGACGATCGTGCCGTCTTCCTTCTCGATCCAGGCGAAGACATTCTCGCGGCCATCTACCTCACCGCTACTGACGCCGCGCATGCGGATAACGTCCCCCGGCCAGCAGGGGTTGGTGAACTTCACGTCCATGCTGCCGCCTCGGAACCAGCGCTCGCCGAAATAGCCGTCCAAGAGGTGGCCGATGTACGCCATCGTCATGCGACCGCCCACCACCACGTCGCGGAAGCCGAGCTCCTTCGACGCTGCGAGGTCGGTGTGATAGTTCTTGCTGCCGTGGAAGTACTGGCCGCACATCTCAAGCGTGATTGCGCGCTCGAAGCTCGGAATCTCGTCGCCCTCTGGCACCACGAACTTGCGCGCTCCCGCCTTTTGCTCCGGCTTGCGGAAAGCCACTTCGTCCACGGGAGCGTCGAGCAGAAACGACTGATGGTGGTTGGCGCTCAGCACCTCGTCGCCAGCGGCGTCAACCATGGTGAAGGCCGTGTTGACGACGGTGCGGTCACGCTTGCGGTAGATGTCCTCGATGTGGCCGCGGGTGGTGTACTCGCCCCCAGCCGTGAGCGGTCGCGCAAAGCTCCATTGCTGGCGCATCCAGAGATGGCCCTTCTGCTGGCTGTAGGCCGTCTCGCCGAAATAGTTGTCGGCATCGGTGGCGATCATCGACGGCACCGGCGTCGCACCGGAATCGAAGCTGGCGCGGTCGAGTTCGAGGCCCTCGAAGTAATCGTCGATGAGGCCCGGGCGGACGACGAAGCCCTTCTCCGGCAGTTCCTTCCCGATCCACGGTTCGGCTGTTGCGTTCAATTTCCGCTCCCCTTCAATCGCTGTTCGCCCTAGGACACCCGCCGATACTACCAGCCTGTCGGACTGTGCCGCGAAAGCGGAGTAGGGGCGGGGCTTGTCCCCGCCCGTGTTGAATGAACCGACTGACTCGGCCGGGGCAAGCCCGTCCCCTACGGTGCTGTCACAGCCGGATCGGAAAAGAACGCACGGTCAGATGATCGATACCGGCGATACCCACAGGGCGCGGATGGCGTCGCCGTCCATCAGCTCCTGCTCAATGGACGCCACCTTTGCGAATGCCTCTGAGCCGAAGAAGGAGCCAGCGGCAGCGGGATCGGTGAACCACAAGCTCGCGGTGCCATCGAAGCGCGGCTGGCGACCGTCGCGATAGGCGCTGGCGCGGGCGTGATCCTGCTCGTAACGCACTGGTGCGCCGGCGTTGCCGGCGAGGGATGCCAACGCTCCGCCCACGTCTTCGAGCCAGGCCCGGTGGAACTCGTCCGGTGCCACAGACGCCTGACGACGCACCAGCACCAGAAGTTTGGCTCCTTCGTCCGCGCCGTCGATCACCACAGTGGGTTCCACCACCAGCGTGCCCATGCTGTCCGTGTCGAGGAAGTTGGGCTCGTCGGCGCGGATGCGGTCGAGCTCCGGTCGCCCCACGTTGGCGCGCATGGCGTTGATGTCGTCGAACCATACCTCGGCGACGCCGTCCACCGCCTCGCTCTCCCCAGTGACGTGGTTCTGCACATAGCGCCTGATGCCGGGCAGCGTGCTGACGATTGCCGCGTGGCGCGTGCGCCAGTGCTCGGCGAACGCCTTCCGTGACAGGTCCGTCCGCCTTTGGAACCAAGTGATTTGCTTCAACATCCCTTCCCCTTCATGACTCCGGCCCCAAGCAAGATACCGCAGTCAGGCTGCGCCGCGTTGACCGCCCAACCTCGACGCATCCCGAACCAACCGACGCATTCCTCGTAGGGGACGGGCTTGTCCCGTCCCGTGCCCGGATACGTCGACAGACTCGAGACGGGACGGGACAAGCCCGTCCCCTACGGGCCCAAACACCTGCCACCGAATGCGTGAAAAGCTTGAAAGCTCTGAAGTCGCCCCTGTTCGAGGGCTACGTTCCGGCTTCTTGCTCGTGCGGGGTCCAGGCGGGAGTCCAGCCGCCCGGTGTCGATTCCGATGCCGCCAGACCCAGGTTCGGCACGGCAACCAGCGTGTCGCCGTCATACAGGAGCGGCCATGTGGAACGCAGCCAAGGCGGTACCCGGTTCTGCTGGAACAGGGCCTTGACCGTGCGCGTGCCGGCCGCGGTGTGCAGCTTCTCGCCACCGCTTCGGGCGCGCACGTTCAGCGTTCTGCCGGCCGCGATGCCTTGGCTCGCGCGCCGCCACGACAGCTCGCCAGCCGGGAGCTTGAGCACGGTTGGGGGGATTGCCCGCATCTCGGCCGGCGGCTGCCCGACTTCGTCGCGAACAAGCCGCCAGACGCCCTGATGGCGCCGCGCTGAGATTCCTGGCGCAACCCGAACAACGGGATTGCGGTCTGGGGCGGCCAATCCTTGGCGGCGAATCTCGGCGACGGTGCGGTGCGCCAGCGGCATTCCGGCCCGTTCAAGCCAGGCCCGCACTTCGTGCCCCTGCGCCTTTGCCGACAGCGTTTCGCGTGGCGCTTGGGCTCCACGCGGGGCAGCGAGTTCCTTGAATGCTGCCGGAAAGCGCTCTCGCACCAGCGGCATGAGGCGGTGGCGGATGAAGTTGCGGTCCAAGGCAAGGTCGGCGTTGGATGGATCATCCACCCAGCGCAGACCGTGGCGCTTCGCGTAGCCGGCAATGGACGCTCGGCGCACTTGCAAGAGCGGCCGCACCAACCGCCCCGCGGCCAGCGCCCGGGTTGCCGGCATTCCGCCTGGGTGCCGACCGGTGAGGAACTGCCAAAGGCGCGTCTCGGCTTGGTCATCGGCGTGATGCGCTAGCGCGACTGCATCCCCCGGCGCCAAGACCGAAGCAAGGGCGGCGTAGCGCGCTTTGCGCAGCCGGGCTTCCAGATTGCCCGTCGGTTTCGCCGAAGTCTCGATGGCGCGGAACGCCACGCCAAGCTCGCCAGCCACCTCGCCGCAGTGCCGCACCCAGGCCGGTGACTCCTCGGCCACACCGTGGTTCACATGCGCCGCTGCCACCCGGGGCCATGCCGAGAGCGCATGCAGGAGCACGGTGGAGTCCATGCCGCCGCTGAAGGCTACCCACAGCCGCGCGTCCGTGTTGGCGGTGCGATACGGCGCGAGCTGGTCGGATGCCGCGATGGCGTCAACTACGGCGTCAGGGTCGGCATCCATCATCGCCACGTCTCGCGTTCAGCGCTTTCGCCTACGCAGGGAAGTCGAGCGTGACCGCCGCCTCGCCAAAAGCCGAGCGCAGCGCCGTCAGCACTTCGTCGCTCGCATCCACGCGCCAGGCGTCACCGAGGGCGATGCGCGCCACCGCATGGTTGCCCCGATACTCCACCACCAACGGGCAGCCGTTTGCACTCCGGTGCGCGCCAACGGCCCTCCTGAGCGCGGTTGCCGGTTCGGTGCCGGATGCGCCAGCGTTGCCGTGGAGCCTGATGCAGATGCTGCGCACGTGCCGGCGCCGGGCTTCCTCCATTGTCTCGATGGCGGACGCGCGAAGCTTGTTGCTGCCGTTGCGGTCGTCGACGAGCACCTCGCCTTCGAACACCAACACCGCATCCTTGGCGAGCTTGTGCCGATGGTTGCGCATCAGATCGCCGAACACGCTCACCTCGAGCCGACCACTGCGGTCGTCCAGCACCACGAATGACATCATGTCGCCGCGGCGACTGCGCCGGGTGCGTTGCGACACCACGAGCCCGGCAACGCGCCGGGTCGTACCCCGATTCGGCGTCAGGGAAGCGATGTTGTCCGGACAGAAGGCGCGGATTTCGTCGAGATAGGCCTCGATGGGATGGCCTGTAAGGAACAGCCCCAGCGCCTCCTTTTCGCCGTCGAGCCGCTCGCGCCAACTGAGTGGCGCAACCGGAGGCCGCCCCGGATGTCGGGGCGTTGCCTCGACGCCGCCAAACAGATCCTGCATCCCCGCCGAGGCACTGTGCGCGGCCTGCTCCGCCCCCTGCATGGTGGTGGGCAAATCGTCGAGCAAGCGCGCGCGCACCATGTCGCGGTCTTCGTCCTCAGTGCCGAAGCTGTCCATGGCACCCGCCCGGATCAACGCCTCGACCACCCTCTTGTTCGCCTTCTTCGCGTCCACGCGGCGGCAAAAATCATCGAGGTCAGAGAACGGACCGCCCGCCTCGATTTCGGCGCGGATGCTCTCGACGGCTCCTTCGCCCACACCGCGAACCGCACCGAGCCCGTAGAGGATGGCGTTGCTTCCCCTGCCATGGCCGCGGTATCGAACGGCGCCGAAACGATAGGCGCTCTCGTTGAGGTCAGGCGGGCGCACCTCAAGCCCCATGCGGTGCGCTTCGTCCACGAGCGCCACCACCTTGTCGGTGACGTGCATGTCGGCGGAGAGTACCGCCGACATGAAGTGCGCCGGATAGTGCGCCTTCAGCCACGCGGTCTGATAGGTGAGCAGCGCGTAGCCGGCGGAATGCGCCTTGTTGAAGGCATAGCCGGCGAATTTCTCCATCTGATCGAAGATGCCCTTGGCGATCCGCTCGTCCACGTCCTGGGCACGGGCGCCATCCAGGAACATGTCGCGCATCTTTTCCATCTCTTCGGGCTTCTTCTTGCCCATCGCCCGGCGCAACAGGTCCGCTTGTCCGAGCGAAAAGCCCGCCAGTTCCTGCGCTCCGCTCATCACCTGTTCCTGATAGAGCATCACGCCATAGGTGGTCTCCAGCACTTTCGCGAGGCTTGGATGCGGATAGGTCACCGGTGCCCGACCGTGCTTGCGGTCCACGTATTGATCCACGGCGCCGGATTGCAGCGGCCCGGGTCGATACAGCGCCACCAGTGCCGTGATGTCATCGATGGAGTCGGGCTGCAGGCGGCGGATCAAGTCCTTCATGCCGGTGGATTCGAGCTGGAAGATGGCGGTGGTCTCGGCCGTCTTCAGGAATGCATAGGTGTCCGGGTCGTCGAGCGGCAGGTTTTGTACGTCGATGCGCGCCTCGCCGAGTGCCACGCGCTCCTCGTTGATGGCGGCCGCAGCCCAGTCGATGATCGTCAGGGTCTTGAGGCCCAGGAAGTCGAACTTGACGAGGCCCGCCTGCTCGACGTCGTAGAGGTCGAACTGCGACACCACGCCGCTGCCGGCCTCGTCGGCATAGAGCGGCACGAAGTCGGTGAGCGCCGTCGGGGCGATCACGACGCCGCCGGCGTGCTTGCCGACGTTGCGGACGATGCCCTCGAGCTTCTCGGCCATGTCCATGATTTCCGCCACTTCGTCGTTGCCGGCGATGAAGTCGCGCAGTTCCTCTTCCTGCTCGACCGCTTTGGCGAGGGTCATGCCCACCTCGAACGGGATCATCTTCGAGAGCCGGTCGGCGAGACCAAACGGCTTGCCCTGCACCCGCGCCACATCGCGCACGACGGCGCGGGCGGCCATGGTGCCGAAGGTGGCGATCTGGCTCACCGATTCGCGGCCATAGAGCTCCGCCACATGGGCAATCACCTGGTCGCGCTTCTCCATGCAGAAGTCGATGTCGAAATCCGGCATGGATACCCGTGCCGGATTCAGCAGCCGCTCGAACAGGAGGTCGTACTCCAGGGGGTCGAGGTCGGTGATGCCGAGGCTGTACGCCACCAGCGACGCGGCCCCGGAGCCTCGTCCCGGGCCTACCGGAACGTCGTTCTGCTTCGCCCAGTTGACGAACTCCTGGACGATGAGGAAATAGCCGGCGAACCCCATGTCCTTGATGACGTCGAGCTCGTAGTCAAGCCGCGCCTCGTAGTCCGCATCGGGCAGGTCCGTTCGGCGGGTGTTGCTGCGCGCCAGCAATCCCTCCCGGGCGCGCTGTTCGAGCATGGTTTCGAGCGTCTGACCCTCGGGAACCGGGTACATCGGCAGGTAGTACTTGCCGAGGTCCACTTCGTGCGTGCAACGGCGCGCGAGTTCGCCGGCATTGTCGATGGCTTCCGGCAGGTCGGCGAACACGTCCGCCATCTCCGCGCCGCTGCGCAGGTATTGCTGCGGACTGTAGCGGCGCTCGCGGCGCGGGTCGTTCAGCACGCGGCCGTCCTGAATGCACACTCGCGTCTCGTGCGCCTCGAAGTCTTCTGCGTTGAGAAAGCGCACGTCGTTGCTGGCAACCAGCGGCACCTGCCAGCGCGCCGCGAACTCCGCCGCCCGCACCACGAACTCGTTCTCGCCGGGGCGGCCGGTGCGGACGACTTGCACATACACCCGGTTGCCGAAGCTCTCGCGCCATGCCGCCAGAATCTCAGCCGCCTCGTCGGGGCGATCGCTGGCGATAGCATGGCCCACATCGCTGTCGGCACCGAGCAGCACCGCAAGCCCGGCGCCGCCACGCCTGAGCCGAGTGGCGTCCACTGTGCCGTGCTCCGTGTCGGGGTCGGCATAGGCGGACGACTCGAGCGCAAGCAGGTTGCCGTAGCCCTCCCGATCTGCCACCAGCACGGAGCAGCGCCGCAGTTCGTCCCCTTGCACGAAGCGAAGATCGGCGCCGAGGATGGCTTTGACGCCAGCGTCTTGGCAGGCGGTCTGGAACTTGACGAGACCAAACAGGTGCAGGTCCGTGAGCGCCACGGCCGGCATGTTGAGTTCGGCTGCCCTCGCCGCGAGTTCCTTGACGCGGATCAATCCGTCGCTGACGGAGTATTCGCTGTGGACTGCCAGGTGCGCAAACTCCACCGCGACGGGTACGGGCGCATCCGCTACGCTCGGCGCGTGCGGCAACTCAGCCGCCGTGATTTCCTCTAGGGCGACTTCCGCCTCGCTCATCGGAGCGCAAGCTGCCTGTCGCCCCGTGCGCGCCCCACCGGCGCGAACGAACGACGATGGATGGGGGTGGGCCCCAGTCGCCTTAGGGCCCTGAGGTGAGCGGCGGTGGCATAGCCCTTGTGCCGCTCGAAATCGTAGCCGGGGAAGCGTTCGGCGGCACGTTGCATCTCCTGGTCCCGCGTCACCTTGGCCAGGATCGACGCGGCACCGATCATCGGCATGGTGGCGTCGCCGCGCACCACCGTCACCGCCGGACACGATAGATTCGGTGCCATGTTGCCGTCCACGTAGGCGACCGTGGGCGTCACGCCAAGCCCTGCCACGGCCCTTCGCATGGCCACGAGGGTGGCGCGGAGGATGTTGATGCGGTCGATTTCCTCGACGTCGGCGCGGCCGATGGACCACGCCAGTGCCCGTTCGCGAATCTTGCCGGCGAGTTCCTCTCTTTGCGGCGCCGTGAGTTCCTTGGAGTCGCGGATGCCCTCGACCGGTCGCTTGGGATCGAGCACCACAGCTGCGGCCATGACGGGCCCGGCCAGCGGACCGCGTCCTACCTCGTCCACCCCAGCCAAGACGCCCTGCACGGTGTCGAGAGGGTTTGCGTCGCCGCCCACGAGACTTGCCGAATGCAACATGATCGAGGCGACTATAGCAGCCACCGCGGCGAGCGAATAAGTCGGCCGCCCCTACATCTTGGGGGTCGGGCGGCTGCCTCCCCCAAGATATTGATTTTTTTGGCCAATGAGTGTCAGAACCGCTTCGGCAGCCTGGCCGTCTGCGCCCCGGCGGAGTTGGCGGTGAAATGCCTCGCAAGCATCGAAGTAGGCGCTGTCCGCGTGGACGCGACGCCAGACGCCCTCGAGGGCCGTCGCGAGGTTGGCTGCAGTCGCCGTCTCCTGCAGCAGTTCCGGCACCAACTCGCGGCCGGCAAGGATGTTGGGCAGCGCGACATACTTGGTCGTGCTCATGGCGCGGAAGATGGCGGCGCCGACGCTGCCCATGCGATAGGACACCACCATCGGTCGGCGCAGCAGCATCGCTTCCAGCGTTGCAGTGCCAGACTTGACGAGCACCAGGTCCGACGCCGCGATGACAAGCCGGGATTGGCCTGAAACCAAGCGCACGTCCAAAGGGAACGCGCGCGCCACCGCGCGCATCGCCGCGTGGAGGCGTTCCGAAACGGTGGGTACGGCCACCACCGGGTCGCCCCCGAAAGTCGCGCGGGTACGCGCCACGGCCGCAAGGAACGAGTGCGCCAGATATTTGACCTCGGCCATTCGGCTGCCCGGCAGCACGCCGAGCACGACTCGGTCCAGCGGCAGTCCCAAGGCGATCCGCGCCGCTCGCCGCGCTGCCGGGGAACCATCGCCGAGGCCGATCTCGTCGGCAGCGGGGTGGCCCACGAAGACGGCGCGGGCGCGGCGACGCTCGTACAGCGGCGGCTCGAACGGATACAGCGCCAGCACGACGTCTGCGGATCGACCGATCTTGCGCGTTCGACCCTCCCGCCATGCGTACACCGACGGGCTGACATAGTGCGCCGTCGGGATTCCGCGACGCTTCACGCCGCGTTCCAGAATGAGATTGAAGACGTTGAAATCCACACCCACCAGCGCATCGACGCACTCGGTGCGGAAATGGCGGTTCAGGCGCCGGAGGAGTTGCACGAGAGCTGGCAGTCTAACGATGGGGTCGCGAAAGCCGTTCACGGCCAGTTGATCCATGTCTGCCACCGGTTCGAGCCCGCACGCCAGCATTCGCTGTCCGCCGATGCCTGTGAAGGTGGCGTCAGGGCATTGCGCACGCAGCGCCGCCATGAGGCCCGCGCCGAGAATGTCGCCCGAAGGCTCTCCGGCGACCAAGCCGATGCGCACGCCCGGGCGCGTCAAAGCGTCAGGCGGGCAATGGCGATGCCGCTCTCGCCGGCGACGGCATAGAGCAAATACAGCTCACCGTTCTCGGCGAAGATGGCCGGGTCTCGGAGCTGGTTGACGTGCCCATAGGCGACGCTGCGCACGGAGGGTGCAAGTGGCGCATCGCCTCCCTCCCAAGGGCGTTCGGGTCGCATCACCTCGGTGGCGTCCGAGTCCCGCCACGCCATCCAGTCGCCGCCAAGCTCCACCGTGGAATGCAGGATGCGTTCCGGTACATCGCCGACTTGGGTCCAGAACACGTGCAGCGTGTCGCCACGCAGCAGCACGGCGCTGTGGCGCATGTTGGGGTTGAAGAGGACCGGCCCCTCCTCGAAGCCGCCCAGGGGATCGCGTGAGCGATAGAAGCGGCCGGGCATGGCGAGGGCATAGGTCCAGCCGCCATGCCGGAAGACGCGCATGTAAGTGCGTCCAAGCGTCTCGGGGCGCGCGCGGAACTTCACGCCGTCGGACGACAACGCCACCCTGGAGAGTTGCACGCCGGCATCTTCGAGGCCGTGAAAGTACATCACGATGCGACGATTGGCGTCATCCACATGCACATCCGGCGAGGCGATGTGCGGCGTCGTCAGTTCGTGCAAGGCGCTGTGGCCATAGGTCACGCCGCTGGCGCGGGCGCGACCTTCCGCCGCCTCCACAAGCTCTGGCGGCGCTTCGGGAGGGCTTGTGGGGAAGCAGGACTGCGCCAGATGGAGGCTGCCCGGCGGATGCACGCTCCACGGTCCAGTCAGTTCATCGGCATAGGCAAGGCGGATGTAGCTGCCCTTGTGGTCGGCGAAGTAGAGGTAGTAGTTACCAAGCCGACTCGGCAGCCAGTCCGGCGCCCGGATGAGGGAAGGTCCTTGGATGTTGACGCCGATCGAGGCATGCGTCTCGGGCGCCACGATGGCCGCATCGATCAGCCGCTCAACCCGCATCGCATGCCCTACCCGGTTTGCTTAAGTCGCATATCTTACCGCCCGCCGGCATGGACATTGCGGCGCTTAAGGACAATTGGGGCCGGCGAGACAGGATTACCTTCAATGAGGTGATTACCTATGGTATGAATTTCTTGAGTCAGGGCAGGGCCAATGGAACTCGCCAAGATCACGGCAAGAGGGCAGACGACGATTCCCAAGAGCATCCGCACGGCGGCCAAGCTCGACGCCGGCGATGTGATCGCCTTTGAACTGAGGGGTGATCATATGGTCGTGCGCAAGGTGATTCCTGTGAACGACGACTACCTGGAGGGTCTCTCGGAGGTTCTCGGGGAGTGGATTTCGCCGGAAGACGAGGCAGCTTGGCGTGACCTTTGAATCGCTCGATGTGGTGGTCGTGCCTTTTCCTTTCACGACCGACGCACCACGAAGCGCCGTCCGGCGTTGGTCGTGTCGGCGCCAGGCTTCAACAGCATTCACGAGCAGTCGATCCTTGCCATGATCACTTCAGCGGACAACGACTGGCCGAGCGACGTGGCGATTCGGGACTGGCGCGAAGCCAACCTCAACGTACGCTGCAAGGTTCGCTTCAAGCTCTTCACCCTCGACAACGCCTTGGTGGCCCGAAAGCTCGGCACACTGTCGAATCGAGACGGAAAGGCGGTGCGGAGTGCGCTGGCTAGCGTCCTGGCCAGCGTCCAAAGGAGGCGCTAGCGCGGACTAGTGCCTCCGCACAGCCCGCAGGCGGCCCCCCTCCGAGAAACGGCGAGGAACGCCGTTTCTCGACTCCCCCGCTAGGGGGGAGTGACAGGAAAGTGCACGCCACGACCGTTGTTAGGGGTGCGAGGGCCTTCCTGTCACTCCCCCCTAGCGGGGGAGTCGAGAAACGGCG
>JAPPDJ010000060.1 GCA_028824555.1 Gammaproteobacteria bacterium
TATCGTCGTCCGCAGTAGGGCATTCATGAATAATCCGGGCTAGGAACCCGCGCCGCAGAAAACGGCTTGTTCCTAGCCGTAGCTGCGATCGCGCCCTTCGCAGCGAGGGCGTCTCGCCCTCGCTGCGCGCCGTGAGGCGCGTTCCGTTGGCTGGTGACATGCACAGGACGCATGCCTACGGCACGCCAAGGAGGGCGACGCCCTCCCGCCGAAGGCCCGTCCTGTCCGGGACTGGACCGCTCCTTCAGGGCCCCCACAAATCCGGAATCGCGATCCGCACCGCATCCTCAAGCCGGTCCACCAGGGAGACCTGCATCTCTTCCTTCACGATGTCCGGCAGCTTGGCGAACTCGGATTCGTTGTCGCGGGGCAGGATGACGTGGCGGATGCCGGAACGATGGGCCGCCAGCACCTTCTCGCGGATGCCGCCCACCGGCAGCACGAGGCCGGAAAGGGTGAGTTCTCCGGTCATGGCGATGTCGTCGCGCACCGCCTTGTCGCTGTAGAGCGAGGCGAGTGCGGTGGCCATCGTGATGCCGGCGCTGGGGCCGTCCTTCGGCACGGCACCGGCCGGAACGTGTACGTGGATGCCGTTCTCCTCGATGCGGCTGCGGTCGATGTTGAGCGACTCCGCCGCCGACCAGATGTAGGAGCGCGCCGCCTGCACCGATTCCCGCATCACGTCGCCGAGTTGCCCGGTGATGGTGACCTTCTCGTCCTTCTGCGTCAGCATCGCCTCGACGTAGAGCACATCGCCGCCGGCCTCCGTCCACGCAAGCCCGGGCGCAACGCCGCGGCCCAGGTTCTCCCGCCCCTTCTCGGACTTGAAGCGGTCCGGGCCAAGGAGTTCAATCAACTCGTCCTGACCGATCTGCGTAGCCGTGCCCGTCGCCTGAACGATCTGTCGCGCTCGCTTGCGCGCCACGCGACCGATGGTGCGTTCGAGCTCCCGCACGCCTGCTTCGCGGGTGTGGTGGCGGACGATGTGGCGCAGCGCCTCGTCCGTGAACTCGATCTGTTCGCCGGCTAGCCCAGCGTTGTCACGCTGGCGCGGGATCAGATAGCGCCGGGCGATGGTGAGCTTCTCCATCTCGCTGTAGCCAGTGAGGTGCAGCACCTCCATGCGGTCGAGCAGCGGGCGCGGAATGCCATCGAGGGCATTGGCCGTGGTGATGAAGTACACCTTCGAAAGATCGAACGGCAGGTTCAGGTAGTTGTCGCGGAACTCCTTGTTCTGCGCCGGGTCCAGGATCTCCATCAGCGCCGCCGCCGGGTCGCCGCGGAAGTCGCGACCGAGCTTGTCGAGTTCGTCGAGCATCAGCACTGGATTGCGCACCCCGGCCCGGCGCACCGCCTGCAGGATGCGCCCCGGCATGGCGCCGACGTAGGTGCGGCGATGCCCCCGCAGTTCCGCTTCGTCGTGGAGGCCCCCCAGGCTCATGCGCTCGAACTTGCGCCCCATGGCGCGGGCAATGGACTGGCCGAGCGAGGTTTTGCCCACGCCGGGCGGTCCCACGAAGCAAAGGATGGACGCCTTCGCCTCTGGGTTGAGCTGCAGCACCGCCAGCGACTCGAGAATCCGTTCCTTGACGTCGTCGAGGCCGTAATGGTCCTCGTCAAGCACCTCTTGGGCGTGGTTGAGGTCCAGGGTGTCTTCCGTGACGACGTTCCATGGCAGCTCCGCCACGAGTTCGAGATAGCTGCGCGCAACCTGATAGTCCGCCGCATTGGGCGACATCTTCTGCAAGCGGCGCAAGTCCCGATCCACTTCCTTGCGCACGTCGTCCGGCAGCTTGGCGTTCTTGAGCTGCTCCTTGAGTTCGCTGATCTCGTCGTCGCCGTCGTCTTCGCCGAGGGCTTGCTCGATGGCGCGCTTTTGCTGGCGCAGCATGTGTTCGCGCTGCTGCTGCTCCATGCCCTCCTGCGCCTGCGACTGAATGTCGCGTTGCATCTGGGTGACGCTGAGCTCGTGCCGCAGCACCTCGTTCATGCGCTCGAACAAGGCTGGCGCGGTGTCGAGGCCGAGGATGGCTTGCGTCTCCTCGTTCTCAAGATGACGGGCGATGGAGGCGACGCGGTACATCTGCGTCACCGGGTCGTCGATGGCGCCGACCGTCTGCTCGTAGAGTTGCTCCGAGTTCTGCGGCGACAGCACGGCCGCGATCTCGTGCGCGAGTTCGAGATTCGCGCGCTGCAACGCCTGGGCGTGGGCCCGTTCCTCGCCGTCTTCGGGCATGGTCACCACGGGCAAGTCTTCGACCGTCACCGCCACGTGGTCGGATAGTTCCGTGAGACCGTGCAGCCGCACGCGGCGCACGCCCTGGACGATCACCTGCGCGCCACCCTCGCGCTTCTCCACGCGGGTGATGCGCGAGACGACGCCGATATCGTAAAGGTCGTCGCGTGCTGGCTGCTCCTTCTGGGCATCCTTCTGCAGCACGGTGACGATCTCCCGGTTCGCCTCGATGGCGGACTTCACGGCACCCAGCGACGCCGCCCGCCCGACGGCGAGCGCCTGGATGATTTCCGGGAAGACCACAACGTCCTTGAGCGGAAGCAACGGCAGGTTCTGCATGGAAGGGTGGGGCCTCTCTAACCGTGGCCAAGGGTGGCCAATACGTGCAATTTGGGGCCGCGCGGCAAGAAATTCAATCCCGGCGGCTTAAGCGATGCCAAGACCAGACGGTGGCGCGTGCGCCCAGAGAATCGGCCACTCGCGTCGGATTAGTATTGCTGGTCTGGCCACAGGGGGAAATCCGGCATGAAGGTCACGAACATACGCTACACGGAAGGCGGCGGCGCCGAACTCGTGGACGTCGAAGTGGGCGATCCCGGACCCGGCGAGGTGCAGATCGAGGTGGCGGCCTGCGGCATCTGCTCCTGGGATTTGCAGACGTTCCGCGCCGGCGGCGACTCCGCCTATGCCGCCCCGCCCGGACACGAGGGCATTGGCTACGTGGCGCAGGTGGGCGCTGGCGTACGCGGCTTCGACGTCGGCCAGCGCGTGGCTGGCGGCGGCTTCGCTCGGCTCCGCAATGCGCCGGCAAACCGCGTCTACCCGATCCCGGACTCCGAGCTGCCGGACCATCACTGGATCGTCGAACCCGTGTCATGCGTCGTCACCGGCATGGACCTTTGCGGCTTGCGCGCCGGCGAGCGGCTGGCGATGGTCGGCTGCGGCTTCATGGGGCTGATGATGTTGCAAGGCCTCGCCGGCTTCGGCGCCGACCAGCTCATCGCTCTCGATGTCGATGACGCTCGGCTCAAGCTCGCGAGCGAACTCGGCGCCACCGAGACGCACAACGTCGCATCTGCCGACTTCGAAGACGTAAAGGCCGATCTCGCCGGGCGCGGCATCGACGTCGTGGTGGACACGAGCGGCGCGCAGTCTGGCCTGGACCTCGCCACCGACATCGTTCGCCGCGCCGGCCGCATCAACCTCTTCGGCTGGATCAAGGGCACGAGCGCCAGCTTCAACCCCAGCACCTGGCACGGCAAGGGCATCACCATCGTCAACTCCTCGCCCGGGGCGCAGGTGCGCGATCCGTTCCCGCCCGCCATTCGCCTCATCGAGAAGGGCATCATCCGCCTGGAACCGCTGGTGACCCACGTCGTGCCCATCGCGGAGTACCCAGACTTCATGACCGAGGTGACCACCGGCAAGGTGGACGGCTACATCAAGGGCGTCGTCACCCACGCGTCGTGACCGACGTGACCTCTCGACAGGAGGAGATGGCAAGACGCATTGCCGAGATGGCGGCGATGCAGGAGCAGCACAACGTCCTCGTGCATCCCCGCTGGCGCGCGCAAGGCCACGCCTACTACCGCGCCGTGTGGGTGGAGTGCGCCGAGCTTCTCGACCACTTCGGCTGGAAGTGGTGGAAGCAGCAAGAGGCCGACCTCGATCAGGTGCGCCTCGAGATCGTCGACATCTGGCACTTCGGCCTGTCGGAACTCATGCGCAAGGACGCCGTCAACGACGCGCTAGCAGCGCAGTTCGCCCAAGGTTGCGACCAGCCGGCAGCCGTGGGCTTTCGCCAAGCGGTGGAGGCCATGGCCGAGGCCAGCCTCGCCGCGCAAGACTTCGATGTGGGGGCGTTCCTGGACTTGATGAACGCCCTGCCGCTGACGTTCGATGAGCTCTACGAAATCTACGTCGGCAAGAACACCCTCAACGCCTTCCGCCAACGCCACGGCTACCAGCAAGGGGAATACCTGAAGACCTGGCAGGGCCGCGAAGACAACGAGCACCTCGCCGAACTCGTGCGCGAACTCGACAGCCGCTCCGCGGATTTCGTGCCGGATTTGCAGCGGGCGTTGGCGGAGCGGTATGCGGCGGCCCGAGCGGAGGCCGAGACGACCTCGTAAGGAACAAATTGCGCGACACGTTGGTGTTCGACAATCTGGCTCGAAATCGGGGCCATGGGGGCGAGGGCGTCTCGCCCTCGCACGCGCCGACAGGCGCGGCTCTGGTGACGGAACTGCATGCATGAACGCGCCTTGCGGCGCGTGGGACGGCAAGATGCCCTCCCCCCAAAAGCCCTCCCGCAGCCTTGCGGAGCCGGATACGGGCGCCATGTTCCCTGTGCGTCAGCGGCTCGGCGTCCTCGGCGGGGTAGAAAACACCGATAGAGCAGACCCGCGCGGTCCTAGTGCTTTGGTTGAAAGTAAACGCCCCGGTGGTCTGACACGGCGGTCAGGTGGCGCGACAGCGCCGGCAGGTAGGGGCTGAGGCGGGTCGGGGTGTCATTGACGGTTTCAATGGCAAGGCGGCGGCGGTGGCGCGCCAGGGCATCCAGATTCGGCAGCAGGGTATCGAGGCCCGGGTCGTCGGGTTCGAGGTGGATTTGCAGGCGGCGGGCGTTCGTCTCGGACACGATCGCGAGCTTGCCGTCGAGATAGCCAAGGTGATTCGAACCGCGGCGCTGCGGATAGCCTTGCTCGGCAAGCCCTAAGCCGCTTGGGCTCACGGGGTCCAAGGCATTGATCCAGAACGTCGCACCCTCCATTTGCAGGCGCTCCAAGTGCCTGAGCGCCGCCGGCAGGGCGAACTGCGGACCGGACAAGCCGGCGAAGAAAAGCCCGGCCACCACCTCGCCGCCGAGTTCCATCAAGCGCAGGGCAGGGAACACCCTGCGCCACGCAAACGCTCCGCCTTCGCGGTTCGCCTGTTCGCGGGTGAGCACGCCATAGCGATCGAGCAAGGCGCGAGCGCGTTCGCGGGCGGCGTCGAGGCGATCGAGGGCATTGTCGCTGGGCTCGCTGCGCTGCACCTGGTACCAAGTGCCGGGCCAGCCGATCGCCGTGGCGCGGGCACGCATCCGGCTGCGCATGCCCGCGCGTCGCAGCGCAGCCCTGCCCGGCGAGCGAGACCTCCCCTCGTCGTAAGCCGACGCATGAACCGAACGGTCCTCGTTCTCCGCGCTCCCCCGTGCTGAGGGCTCCTCCAGCGCGAACCGCCGTGCCAGACCGGCGATGAGGGGGCTCAGCCCGTCCGAAGCGATCCGTCCCGCCCACACCGCTTGCCAGAACGCGGCGTTGAATGTCGCGGAGTCGGCCCCGGAGTCGTCCAGCAGTTGGTGGAAGGTGTAGCGCGCTCGCGGGTCCCGAAACAGTGCCGTCACTTGCGTGTGCTCGTCGTCGCCGGCGCGGGTGTCCTCTGCAAGCAGAAGCTCATCGCCGTGGAACCCCGGCGCGACCGTCTCGCTGCCGACACCCCGCCAGCAAAGCCCATCCGCCGCACAGGCATCGACGTCGGCAATGCCACCATGGATGCGCGGTCGCCACGCCTCCGTGCTCCAGAACGCAACCGGCGCCGCATACCCCCGCAGGCGGTCGGCGGCGTCGAGCACGGCCTCCTCTCCTTCCCCAAGGGCACCACAGAGTTCATGCCGCCGCGCTAGAAACGGCGCAAGCATCGACGCCGGGCGCGGCTCGAAGGCGGGCCGCCGCGCGGCCCGCTGGAAGCGGATCAGCGTTTCCAGATTCTCCGCGTCGCAAACGACCGTCTCGTCGCGCTCCGCAGTGAGCCTGCCGGCAACCAGCGTGTCGTCGGCCAGCAAGGCCTCGACGAGCGCCTCGGCACCGTCAAGCGGCAGCAGGGCTGCGAGCTCTCCGGTGGAGCGGGGGCCATAGAACTGCAGCATCTCCGCAGCTTGCCGCAACGGCGCTTCGCCGAGGGTGATTTCACGATGCACCAGCCAAGCCCGCCCATCGGCAAGCACGACGCGCTTCACTTGCTCCGGCACGGGTGTGTCCTCGAACCACTCGGCGACGGGAATCGCGACGCGTTCCTTCGCCCACTCCGCGAGTTCCGCCTCGCCTGAGGGGACATAGCCCGGCTTCGTGCGCTGAGCCCTCGCCTCGAACTCCGCCACGACTTCCGCGTCGATGGTGGGGCGCAGCGCGGCGTCGAACACAGCCTGGCGAATCAGCTCGTCCGACAGCGACGATGCACCGGACGCCGCCTCGTGCTCCGGCGTGTCGTCCGCGTACATGTAGCGGTTCACCTGACCGAAGGCGAGATTGGCGGCGAACGGGCTCG
Organism: Gammaproteobacteria bacterium; assembly: GCA_028824555.1. Taxonomy (GTDB): domain Bacteria; phylum Pseudomonadota; class Gammaproteobacteria; order Pseudomonadales; family Azotimanducaceae; genus VXYL01. Next base: position 6,545 of record JAPPDJ010000060.1, read on the forward strand.
GCACGTTCACCGTCGCCACCGACCAATCCACTTCGCCGGCATGAATGCGCGCGACGATCTCCGTCGCCGCGGCCATGTCGAACTCGTCGTTCAGGCACGTGCGCCACGTTTCGAGCAGGATCGGGAAATCGGACAGCGGCTTCACGGCGCTCATCAGCTTCTTCGCCTGCTGGCGCGAGACCCACAGCGGCATCCGGTGGCGGAAGTTCCGCCGCGTCAGGAGCAGCGCCCTGCCGGCACATTCGCGAAAGCGGGCACCGAAGAACCCGGACGACTCCAGCGAAGCGCGCAGCAGCAACTCGAAGTTGGCCGGCGTCACCAGCGACAGCAACTCGCCCGGATCGATCATTTCCTTGACCTGAATGGCGATGGCGTTGTTGTCGGCGTGGATGTCCGGCACGCCGGGCAGCCGCTCGCTCAAGGCCGCCTCCAGCGCCAGCGCATAGGGCCGATTCACGCGCCCGCCCCAGAAGGTGTGCAGCACCACTTGCTGCTCGCGGTCCGGCCCTTGGTAGCCCCCTGGCGCCGACAGGATGTGCTCGACCAGGATGTGATCCGAGTGCGGCAAGTCGCATTCGGTCACCTCGCGCTGCCGCGCCAGGAAGCCGGTGAGTTCCTCCGCCGCTACCTCATCGAACGCAAGACCCGTCGTGAGTTGCTCGGTGAACTCGTCCTCCCGCCGCTGTTGCAGGAGTTCGTTGGCATGGCCGAGGAAGGCACCGATTCGGGCGGAGAAATGATGACTGCGATTGAACGTCTCCGCGCGCCAGAACGGCGGCGCGGTGGCGTTGCTGGGTGCCGTCTGCACCAATACGTCGTTGTGGGTGATGCGCTGCACGCGCCAGTTCTGGGTGCCAAGGGTGAAGGTATCGCCAACGCTCGCCTCCCACACAAACTCCTCGTCGAGTTCGCCGATGCTGGCGCCCGTGTCGGCGTGGCGGAGGGAGAAGTAGCCACGATCTGGGATGGTGCCGCCAGAGGTGTAGAGGGCGAATACGGCGCCCTTGCGGGCGCTGACGGTGCCGGCGATGCGGTCGTAGGCAAGGCGTGGCCTCAAGTCGCGCACCCGGGTGCCGGCATAGCGCCCCGCCAGCATTTCGACGACGAGATCGAAGTGCTCGCGGGCGAGCTCCGCGAAGGGAGCCGACCGAGCCAGCACTCGGTACAGGCGATCCACTTCCCAGGTCTCCGACGCGGTGGCGGACACCAGCAGTTGCGCCAGCACGTCGAGCGGTCGCGTGAGGGGCTTAAGCGGCTCGATGTCTCGCTCGGCCACCGCGCCGGCAATCACGGCGGCTTCGAGGAAATCGTGTGCGTGGCTTGGAAACAGCGTGCCGCGACTGGTTTCCCCCACCCGGTGTCCCGCCCGCCCGATGCGTTGCAGGGAGGCAGCGATGGACGGCGGCGACTGGATCAGCACCACCTCGTCGAGCTCTCCAATGTCGATGCCCATTTCCAGCGACGAGGTGGCGACGATGGCCTTGAGCTCGCCTTGCTTCAGTCGCGCCTCCACCTCAGTGCGGATTTCCCGCGCCAGCGAGCCGTGATGCGCCCACGCCACGGGAGCAGCAGACTCCTCGTTCAGCTTCAGCGTGATCTTCTCCGCCATCCGGCGGCTGTTGGTGAAGAACAGGGTGGATCGGTTGGCGTCGATGATGTCGCGGAAGCTGTCCGACAGAGGCGCCCAGATGGGATCGCCGTTGTCTGCCGCCATGCGCGCCTCTTCCGGAAACCGCACTCGGAACGCGATGTTCTTGGTCGCGTTGGATTCGATCACCCCCACCGGCCGACGCCGACCGTGCTCGTCGCGGCCGCCGACGTACTCGGCCACGGCCTCGAGCGGACGTACGGTGGCGGAGAGGGCGATGCGCTGAAACTCGCCCGCCACCTCCACCAGGCGTTCGAGGCAGGCCATGAGCGCGGCGCCGCGCCGGTTGTCGGCGATGGCGTGGATCTCGTCGAGAATCACGCACTCGATGGTGCCGAGCGCGTGCCGCCCGCGCACGGTGGTCAAAAGCAGCATCAGGCTCTCGGGCGTCGTGATGAGGAGCTCGGGAGGCCGACGCAACATGCGCTGGCGTTCGCTCTGGTCCGTGTCGCCGCTGCGGGTCTGCACGCGCAGACTCGGGAACGCGTCGCCCCGCGTCGCGAAACGGTCCCGAAGTTCGGCAATGGGCGCAAGCAAGTTGCGACGGATGTCGTTGTTGAGCGCCTTCAAGGGCGAGATGTAGAGAACCCGCGTTACGCCGGGCTCTGTACTACCCGTGGCGAAGGCGTCAATGGCCCAAAGAAACGCCGTGAGCGTCTTGCCGCTGCCCGTAGGCGCCGTGATCAGCAAATGTTCGCCACTGGCGATCCTGGGCCAACTGCGTTCCTGAACGTCCGTCGGTTCGCCAAGCCGCTCGCCAAACCAGTCGCGGATGTGCGGGTGGAAGCGGTCCAAAGCAGGCAAGGCAAGGAACTCGACAACAAACGACGCCACGATCATACGGCGCACGACCTGAACCGGCGTCGGCCTGTGGCGGTGCAAGGGGGTTTCTCATTGCGGCTACGGCTTCCACTCGGTCAAACTCCCCGGCAAGCAGGAGGGAAACATGCGATCACTCACTGGAGCCGGCGTGGCCGCCATGCTCCGCCCCGGAATGCGCGTCTTCGTCGGCGGCAGCAGCAACGAGCCACGCGGCCTTGTGGACGCTCTTGCCGCTGCCTGCCACGACGCCCCCGAGGCCGCAGCCGGCGTCACCTTCCTCCAGTTCCCTCTCCCCGGCATCAATCGCTTCGACTTCTCCACGCTGCACGAAACCGCTCGCATGGAGACGTTCTTTCTCACGCCCGACCTACAGGAAGGCCATGCCGCCGGGCGAGTGCAGTTCGTGCCGATGCACCTCAGGCAAGTGTTCGACTTCCTGCGGGCAGAGCCGCCAGACCTCGCCTTCGTGCAGGTAGCGCGGGACCGCGACGGAAAACTTCGCCTTGGCCCGAACGCCGATTTCCACACCGCTGCCAGCAGCGCAGCAAGGGTCATCGCGGAATACAACACCGGCATCGTCGCCCCAGCCGGTGCCCCCGCAGTCGCGGAGTCATCCCTCTACGGCGCAGTCGAGACATCGCGCCCGTTGCCCGAGATGGCGCCGCCGAGACTCGACGAAACCGCCCGAGCCATCGGCGCCCACGTCGGGGCGCTGGTGCGCGACGGCGACTGCCTGCAAACCGGCATCGGCGCAATCCCGGCGGCAATCCTGGACGCGCTCGGCAACCACAACGACCTTGGACTCCACGGCGGCCTGCTCGACGACGGCGGCAAGGCCCTCGTCGAGGCCGGCGTTGTCACCGGCGCTCGCAAGGCCACGCACACCGGCAAGCACGTGGCGGGAATGCTTCTCGGCAGCCAAGAGCTCCACGACTGGGCCGCCACCCGCCCGGACGTGATCCTCGCCGGTGCCGACGTCACCCATGACGCCCGCGCAATCGCCTCCCTCGACAACTTCGTCTCCGTGAACTCCGCCGTGGAAGTGGACCTGCACGGCCAAGTGAACGCGGAAGTGATCGGCAGCAGGCAGATTTCCGGCGTCGGCGGCGCCGTGGACTTCATGCGCGCCGCCCGCATGTCTCCCGGCGGCCGATCCATCGTCGCCATGACCGCCACCGCCCGCCGCGGCACCCAGTCCCGCATCGTCCCCCGAACCGCCATCGTCACGGCGCTGCGCACGGACGTCGACATCGTGGTCACCGAGTTCGGCATCGCCCACCTGCACGGCCTGCCAGCCCAAGCCCGCGCCGCAGCCCTCATCGCCATCGCCCACCCCGACTTCCGGGGCGAACTGCAAGAGGCGGCCACCGCGTCAACGTGACGCTTCCTCACCACCGGAGTGCGGGCCGCCTGCGGTGCCGTGCGACACTAGGCGTCGTGGGCAATACAGGAGAGGGTGAATGAGCAACGGACGGCTGCAAGGCAAGGTGGCTTGGGTGACCGGCTCGTCGCGGGGCATCGGGCGCGTGGTGGCGGCGCATCTTGCCGGGCTCGGTGCCAAGGTCGTGGTGCACGGCACAACGGCCACGTCTGCCCGTGCCTTGGGGGAGGCGGATTCGCTCCAAGCGGTGGCGGACGAGATTGCCCGTGACACGGGCGCTGAGGTGTTCGCGGCCCCCGCCGACCTCACTTCCGAACAGGCTGTGCGCGACGTAGTCGCGAAGATTCGCGACCGATTCGGTCGCATCGACATCCTCGTCAACAACGCTGGCGGCGACATCGGCACCAAAGGCGTCACCGGCGAGCGCGCCGGCAAGCCGGTGGTGAACGACGGCGTGGAAGTCTCGCTCGAAGACGTGCGCATCGTGCTGGACCGCAACCTGATGTCCTGCATCTTGGTCTGCCACGAGGTGGTGCCGGAGATGATCGAGCGCAACGCCGGCTGGATCGTCTCCATCGGCAGCATCGCCGGCCTTTCCGGCCACCCATCCGAAGTCATCTACGGCACCGCCAAGGCCGCCATGCACGAGTACACCCGCTGCCTCGCCGCCCAACTCCGCCCCCACGGCGTCTACGCCAACGTCATCGCCCCCGGCGAAATCATCACGGCAAGATTCGTCGCCAGCCGCCCTACCCGCGAAGACCGCAAAGTCACCACCGGCGCCCTAACCCGCTACGGCTGGCCGGAAGAAATCGCCCGCACCGTGGAGTTCCTGGTGACGGACGACTCCTCCTACATCACCGGGCAAGTGCTCCGAGTGGACGGCGGAGCGCAGATCTTCCCAGCGTAGGGCCGCCTGTCAGTCGGCAAAGAGATCAATGTAGCGCTGGTACGCGAAACGACGGTTGCGCGCATGCCCCGTGCGTTCCTCCAACACACCCTCGCGCACAAGCGTCCCGACAACGCGATTCGCGGCGCCATAGGTGATGCCCAAAGACTGCGCGGCTGCGCTTACGGAGAGAATCGGTGTGCGAAAGAGCTGCTCGTGGAGCCGCAAGGCGTTCCGCGCAGCGCGGCCCAAGCCGTGCAGCAGGTGTTCCCGCACGTCTTCGCGCAAAGCGACGATCCGACGCGCCGTTTCGCTGGACTCGTGCGCGACCTGAACCACGCCGGCAAGGAAGAACTCCATCCACCCTTCCCAATCCCCTTCATCGCGCACCGCTTGCAGCGCCGCGTAGTAGCGACTGCGGTGCATCTTGAAGAAATGGGACAGATAGAGGACGGGTTTGCCGAGGGTTCCTTGCTCGCAAAGCACGAGGATGACGAGCAGACGGCCCATGCGGCCGTTGCCATCGAAGAAGGGATGGATGGTTTCGAATTGCGCGTGCGCGAGTCCGGCGCGGACGAGGGAAGGCGTTGCGTCCTCCGCTCGGATGTAACGCTCGAGTTCGGCAAATGCGCCGGCAACACGATCCGGCGGCGGAGGAACGAAAGTTGCCTGTTGCCGCGTTGCGTCCGCCGGGCCAATCCACACTTGGTCCGTGCGAAGATGGCCAGGATGCAGCTCCGAACCCGGGCCCCCACGCATCAGCCGCTCGTGAAGATCGAGCAGCAAGTCGATGGTCACGGGACGAGACTCCAAGGCAGCCATTCCCCCGCTCAGAGCAGCCACGTAGTTGGAGACCTCTGCCACATCGGCCGGACGCTTGGGATCATGGACACGAGCTTCGGCCTCAAGCAGGTCGCGCAACGAACTTTGCGTGCCCTCAATCTGGCTAGAAAGCACCGCCTCCCGGCGCACGAACATCAGGACGAACAGGTCCGGGTTGGGGAAAATCTGGATCGCGCCGTCGAGCCGCCCCAGTTCGCGATCGGCAGCCGACAGGAGGGCCAACAACGACTCGTTCATCGCGAGCGGCGGATCCGGCGGCAGGGGCTTGGGCAGAAAGGCGCGATGGCCGCCAGCCTGCGTCGCGTAGGTGCCGGCGCGGCCTAGGTCCAGCCTCGGTGTTAGAGCGTCGACTTTCACGCCCTTATTGTACGTAGGTGGAACAAAGGCGTTAGACGGAAGCCATATTGCTGCTCATGGACATATGGCGGCGCAGTGGTCGCCATGTTTCCTTTGAAGGACACAAGCGCGGACGAACATGGTCACGCGCAACGCGGGCTGGATCGTCGCCGTCGGCAGCATCGCCGGCCTATCCAGACACCCACGCGAAGCCAGCCACCGCAGCAAAGTGTGCACGACTATTGCGCGCAATAATGCGCGCACATACTCTTGTGCCGTTTGGTCACAAAAGTGCCTCGGTTCCCATGGGCCGGCAGTTCATCGCGAGCGTCCGCAGATGGGCGCGGCAACGGGGCAGGAAGTCCGCTTCGAGGCGGGCGAGGGCCCCCGGCTCGCACGGGACGCGCTACGTGGGTAAGCGGAAAACGACGGTCAAGGACAGGAAGAAGGAGATTGGCAGGGGATTGCTCCTCAAAACGCTCAGCGACCTAGACATCGAACCGGACGACTTCTAGCCGGTGGCACCGAAGCTCTAGCTCAAGGAGGCCGACCAAATGCCCCACAGCTACAACTATCCCGCGCTTGTCGAACGCGATGAAGACGGCCGTTACGTCGTAACCATCCCCGACTTCGGATGGGGCGCCACGGACGGCGCGACCTTGGACGAAGCGCTCACCGAGGCCCGCGACCTGTTGCGCGAGCTACTCGCCGCGACCATGCGCGACGGCGACGACTTGCCCACACCCTCCCGCGCCACCAGTCAGCAGGCGGTCATCGTGCCGCCATTGCCCATCGCCCTCAAGGCAGCGCTTTACGAGGCGTTTCGTAGCGCTGGTGTGTCCCAACGTAGCTTCGCCCGCGATCTGGAAATCGCCGAGAGCGAAGTGCGGCGCATGCTCAACCCCGACCACGGCACCAAACCCGCCGCCATCGACCGCGCATTGCACCAATTGGGCAAGCGCATCAGCGTGACCGTCGGCGAGTTCGCTTGACTGTGCGGAGACCCGTTCCATAAAGGAAGGGCTCGACCAAGGGGCAGACCAGCGCGCTACCTTGGCGGGTCGCGGAACACCTCCTTGCGGTGCCAATCGACGAAGGAAGGGTCTGGTGCCCATTCCGTGCTTTGCGGCTGCCGAAGTGCTTGCCCGGCGTAGTCGAGCAGCCAACGCATGGCTTCGCTTTGGCCGTTTACCTCTGCGGAGATCAGGACCTGGAAGCCTGAACCGGTTGGTTCGATGCCGATGGCGCCACGATCGAGTGCTTTGTGGTGTAGGCCGCATAGTGCCAGGCCGTTGCGGACGTCGTCCGGGCCGCCGGCTGCGTGCCATTTGATGTGGGCGGCTTCGAGGCCGAGCAGGTCGTCCACGAGGCGAATGTCGAAGCCACATACGGCGCAGTGGCGTTCGTAAGCGCGCAGGACTTCGTGCCGGAACTTGGGGTCGCGGGGCCGCCGCGGGGCATCGCGCACCTCGTGTTCCCGGAGGCCTACCGCGTCGCGGATGTCCTGGTGCAACGATGCCGGAAAGTGCCCATCCAGCAGGCGTTGGGCTGCCTGTTGGACGAGGCGCCCGTCGGACCTCAGTAGCGCAAACAGCGCGTTTGGAAAACCCGCCGAAACTCCATTGTCGAGGAGCACCTTGCGGCCGATGCGCCGCCCCCGCAGTGCCTGCGCATGCACGATGTCCCACAGCCCATCGTTGCCCAAGTAGACAAAGGGGTACTCCGGATGGTGTGTTGCGCGAGGAGGTCCAAACCGCCGAAGGAGGTCGCGAAGCGGCTTTTCGACGCTTGCGAATGGCGTAGTGCGCGCTCCGCCACGTGCCACCAAACCGAGCGCGAGGAGGAGCAGCAGAGGCTTGTGAGGCGCCCGCTGGCTCCCGCGCCGCCAGACATTCAGTCCGTCAATCGCGCTCAGGAACTGTTCGGCCGTTGAGACGGGCATGTCGGCCGGATCGCGGGACCCTGCATCGTTCACGGCACTCGTCTCATCGCCACATTCGCGCTTGTTTGCGCACACAGCCCAAGGGGCGCGTCCGCATTGGCCGACAAGCAAAGCACAGCCGCGCCGCTAGTCCGAGAGCGCCCTGCCCAACCATCAACTTCCAAGTCCCGGATCGTGGCCGGATGGTACACGCCCCGCGCATCTCCGACGCGATGCGTCGTTTACCATCGCCTTCGCCAAAGCGAGGAGGGCGCAAGGCATGGCGGGCGAGGGGCCGCTTCTGTTCGAGGGGCTGAAGGTGGTGGATGCGGGAAGCTGGATTGCGGGGCCCGTGTCCGCGACGATGCTGGCGGACTTCGGTGCCGATGTGGTGAAGGTGGAGATGCCAGGGGATGGCGACCCGTATCGTCGCTTGGCGCTTGCGCCGGCAACGCCGAATGCCGACATCAACTACGCGTGGGCGCAGGACGCGCGGGGCAAACGTTCCATCACCTTGAACGTGAAGGCGTCGGAGGGCCAGGAGGTGCTGAGGCGCTTGGTGGCGGCGTGCGACGTGTATGTCACCAACTATCCGCTGCACATGCGGCGGCGGCTGGGCCTCACCTACGAGGATTTGAAGCCCATCAACCCGCGCATGATCTACGCATCGCTCACCGCCTATGGGGAGCAAGGGCCCGAGAAGGATCGGGAAGGGTTCGACTTGGTGGCGTATTGGTCGCGGTCGGGGTTGATGGACGTGGTGCGCTCGCCTGGCGCGCAGCCGGCGCCGTCGCTGCCGGGCATGGGGGATCACCCGACTGCGGTGGCGCTATATGCCGGCATCGTCACGGCCCTGCTGCACCGCGAGCGCACCGGCGAGGGCGGCATGGTGCATACGTCGCTCATCGCCAATGGGGTTTGGGCGGCGTCCTGCATTGCGGCGGCCAAGTTCGCCCACGGCAGCGACTTCTCCAACTACCCGAATCCAGCGGCGCGGCCGTTTACGCGGGAGCTCTACGAGACAGCGGACGGGCGCTGGTTGCAGTTCACCATGGTTCGGAGCGACGAGGAAACGGGCAGACTGCTCGATGTGCTTGGTGCGTCAGCGCTTCTTGGCGATCCGCACTACGCGAGCCAGGAGTCGCGCCTTGCCCATGCGACGGAAATCGCCGCAAAGCTGCGGCCGATCGTGAGTCGTCAGTCCGCTGCGCACTGGCTCGCGGCGTTGGCCGAGGCCGCGGTGCCGGTATCGATGGTGGGCAAGATCGACGACCTCGCCAGCGACGAGCAACTCACGGCGAACAATGTCGTGATGCCGCCGGGGGACGACATCGCGGCCGACTACGTCATCAACCATCCCGTGAATGTGGATGCGGTGCGACGGAGAGGCATTCGTCGAGCGCCGGAACCGGGAGAGCACACCGAAGCCGTGCTTACGGAGCTTGGCTTCGACTCGGAAACGGTGGCGGACTATCGGGCCCGAGGGATCGTGTAGAAACCTCTGATCAAGCCATCGAACAGGAGTCGTCTTTCGTGCAAAAAGGCATCTTGCCCTCCCCCAACGACCAAAGTTGACGACACGGGACAGGATCGGAGGTTCCCTAACGCCTGAGTCACGACGGGACATCGCCATGAGGACACAAACGTCGTCCCTCGCATTCGAACAAGCCGTCTAACACGTTGATTCTTTGACAATCTAAATCGAAGTCGGGACCCTGGGGGCGAGGGCGTCTCGCCCTCGTACGCGCCGACAGGCGCGCGAGTCGCGCGAGAGATGTGCAGCGCGGGTCGCGCCTTGTGGCGCGTGGGAGGGCAAGATGCTTTCCCCCCAAGGCCCCTTCCCGCAGCGTTGAAGGCGGGAGAAGCTGCCCTGTTCCCTATGCGTCGGACGCGACGTCCTCGGCGGGCCAACACTCCGACGCCCCTTCTATCGCGCGCAGAGCTCCACCAACGTAGGGACGAAGCGTTCGCCCATGCGGATGTAGCCGGCGGGATTGGGGTGCAGGTCGTCCGGGAGGTCGGGGGCGTCCGATTCACCAAATAGGGTGAGGCCGTCGACGTAGTGGAGTTTGCGGTCACCCGCGGCTTGGCGGGCGCTGACCACCGTGGCGATCAGTTCACGGATGCGCTTCAGCGTGAGGCAGCCGTTGCGCAGGTGTTCGTTGCCGGCGTGGGTCACGAACTTGCCGTCGGCGTTCGGGATGGTGGGGCCCGGGTTGTCTTCGGCGCTTGGGCAGAAGATCGGCGAGATGACGGCGATGGGGGTGTGGGGCTTGCCTTCGCGGATGGTGTCGAGGAAGCCATGCAGCGCGGGGGTGAAGATGCGCTCGCGCATGGAATCCATGTTGACGATGTTGATACCGGTCTTGATGGTGATGACATCGGCGTGGGCGTCGCGGATGGTGCGGGCGACGAATTGGTCGAGGTGGCACTGGCCGCCGAAGCCGAGGCTACGGAGTGACACGCCGGCGGTTCGGGCTGCGACCGCTGGCCAGGTGAAGGCAGGCTGCTCCGCTTCCATGCAGTGGCTGATGGAACTGCCGTAGTGCAGCCAGACGGGGCGTGATTCCCGGGGCGGTGCGCCGATGCTGGCGCCATCGTCTAGCTTGAGGGAGTGCAGTTCCAGCATGGCGTTGTGGGGCAGCCAGATTTCGCAGTGCTTGTCGCCTGCCGGCAGATCGTCGAACCACAGTGTGTCCACTTCGCCGCGCTTGAGCTCAAACTCGCCGGGCTGGCGCGGGTTGAGGACAATCGTGTTGCCGGCGGTGGAGGTGGCTGCCTCGAGGGTGTCGCCGCATTGCAGGTTGAACGTGATGGGGCGGCGTGGACGCGGTGGCGTCACCATGTTGGTGGCGAGGAACTCGATGCCCACTCGCGTGGCGTCGCTGCTGAACTCGAGGCGCACGCCCGAGGGCATCCGAACCATGACATCCATGGGCGCGGGAACTTGCGGGCGAGTCCAGGCGGGAAGGCGGCGGGGGCTCAGACCATCGCCTCGTTCCTCGAAATCCGGGGCGCCGATGGTGCGGAGGATGTCGGGCACGAGTTGCTTGAAAGGGAGCGTTTGCATGAGGTGGTGGCTCGGCTGGGTGGCGAGCGATTGTATGCGGGCGGTGGTTCCATGCGAGGGGGCAGTCGATGAAAGCGGTAGCCTCCTTCAGGGAGGTTATGCCAATGGCCTTGGGGCAATGGAGAGAATCGGTGAAGCCACGGGAGGGAGTTTTTGCGAATGAAGGTTGATGCGCCACTGACTTCGGATATGGAGGCTGCCGGTGCGGGAGCGCGGCGGCTCGAGGAGCTTGGGTACGACGGCGCCAAGGTGGCGGAGACGAACCACGATCCGTTTCTGCCCTTGACGCTGGCCGCAGCGGCGACCGAGCGGATCGAGCTCGTCACCTCGGTGGCGGTCGCGTTTGCACGCAGCCCCATGACGCTGGCGCAGACCGCGCACGACCTCAACGCCTTTGCCGGCGGCAGGCTCGTGCTTGGGCTCGGCTCGCAGGTGCGGCCGCACATCGAGCGGCGGTTTGCCATGCCGTGGGGAAAGCCGGCGGCGAGGATGCGGGAGTTCATCTCGGCCATGCGGGCGATCTTCGCCTGTTGGCATGAAGGCGAACGGCTTGATTTCCGGGGCGAGTTCTACACGCACACCCTCATGCCGGCGACGTTCACGCCGCGCAACACGGGCGCGGGGCGACCCCGCATCATCCTCTCTGCCACCGGGCCCCTGATGACGCAAGTGGCGGCCGAGGTGGCCGACGGGATGATGATGCATCCCTTCTCCACGGAAGCGTACATGCGGGAGGTGACGCTGCCGGCCATTGAGAAGGGACTTGCGGCGGCAGGGCGCCGGCGCGAGGACTTCGTGCTCGATTACGCGCCGATGGTGGCGACCGGGACGGATGAAGAGGCGGCTCTGAGGGCGAAGGAAGCCGTGCGCGAACGCATCGCCTTCTATGCCCGCACGGTGGCGTATCGGCCGGTACTCGACCTGCACGGCTGGGGCTGGCTGCAGGATGAGTTGATCGCTCGGCGCGAGCAGGGCGAGAGGCAGCCGACCCTCACGGATGCGGTACCGGACGAGGTGGTGGACGCCATCGCGGTGGCGGGGGAGCCCGATGCGGTGGTCGCTGGGTTGCGCAAGCGGCTTGGCGGTGTAATCGACCGCACGGGATTCCATGTGGCCGGTTTGGCGGAGGAAGAGACGGCGCGTTTGGTGGCGGAGCTCAAGAAGGATTCGGCCGCATAGCGGAGGAGGCGCTCTTCTGCAATGAGGATTGGAGGGCGGACGGGCACTTGCCCACCGGGTTTCCACTATTGCTCCACCATTTGTTCCACCTTCCTTGTCTTTTTGCGTCTATGGTGGGGGCTGATTCCTAGATCCCTTGATTCCTGATCTGCCCCAAGCCCCGCAAGGGGTTTGGGGCTTTTTTTCTGCCTGTCGGGCAAATGCCGTGCGCTTCTGGTTCAATGGCGCTCGCGGCCCCGCGCTCGGGGCGAGGTGGGAGAGGCACAACGCCATGAAGTACCTGCACACGATGGTTCGCGTCACCGACATCGACGCTTCGCTGGATTTCTACTGCAACAAGCTGGGCCTTGAGGAACTCAGGCGCATCGACAACGACGCCGGGCGTTTCACGCTGGTCTTCCTGGCCGCTCCGGGGGATTCCGAGGCGCAGGTGGAACTCACCCACAACTGGGACCCGGAGACGCTCGAAGGCGGGCGCAACTTCGGACATCTCGCCTACCACGTGGAGGACATCTACGGCGTTTGCCAGCGCCTCATGGACGGCGGTGTCACCATCAACCGGCCACCCCGCGACGGCCACATGGCGTTCGTGCGCTCGCCGGACAACATCTCCATCGAAATCCTGCAGCAAGGCGCGCCGCTGCCGAAGGCGGAGCCGTGGGCTTCGATGCCAAACGTGGGGGAGTGGTAGCTGCGGTCACCGTTCTGCTAGCGCGTGAAAAGGCGGGTCTTGGAGGGGCAACTCCTTACGTGCCGTGGGTACGTCAAGGCATGACGGGCGTCAGCGAGTGGAAGTTGGTTCGTAGGTGGCGTTGTTCGAGGTTGGCGCTTTGTTTTGGCGTTGTTTGGGACGCTTGCTTGCGGTGGCCTGGCCGGCTCCGCTGCGTGCGCGCCTTCGGCACGCTCGGAGGGCGGGCGCCGCCAAACCCCTCGCTTACGCTCGGCGTCTGGCCCCAGCCCCCACCTCTCCATGACCTTGCACTGCACAGGCGGCGTGTCCGCCGCATATGCGGCGCAAGCTCTTGGCGCCCTCCGTCCAGCGAGGCCCTCGCATGGCAGGGGTTGGTTAAGGGAAGCAGGACGCCCTTCTCTCTCATTTCCGGTAGCGATGCCCTACGCCATGTGTTACTTTTCGTAACCTTCCCTGCCGCCTAGCAGACAAAACCCCATGCGAAAGACGTACGTCACCGCCGGTGTCATTGCGCTTGTGACTGTCGTTTGGCTGCTCTCCGGCCAACTCGGCGACAGCAACGCCGACGTTCGCCACCCGACCGTCGCCGAGCTCAAGGAGCAGAACGTGGCGGTGGTGGACGACAAGGCTCGCACCCGCGTCCGCGCTCGACACATCCGTGCCAGCACTGTGGCAGAGACTGTCACCGTTCGCGGCCGCACCGAGAACAAGCGCACCGTGCTTGTGCGCTCGGAGCTTGCCGGACGCGTAGTCGCGCGGCCCATCGAGCGGGGCGATCGCGTTGCCAAAGGCGACCTGCTTTGTCGCCTAGCGGACGACGACCGGCCGGTTCGGGTGGCGGAAGCTGGCGAGGCACTGAAACAAGCCCGCATCGACTATCAAGGGCGCTTGCGGCTGCAGTCGCAGGGCTTTCAGTCGGAGTCCGAGACCGCTCAGGCGCGCGCCATGCTCGCCTCCGCCCAGGCTCGGCTGACGACGGCTCGGCTCAACGTCGAACGAACCATGATCCGAGCACCGTTCGATGGCGTCGTGGAAACCACGGATGTCGAGCTTGGCGACTATGTGCAGCCCGGCGCGGCGTGCGCCACGATCGTCGACCTCGACCCGATGCTGCTTGTGGGTCGCGTATCCGAACGCGACGTGCATCGCCTGAGGGTGGGGAGCATGGCCGAGGGCGTGCTCCTAACCGGCACGCCGGTGCGGGGCCCGATCAGCTTCGTCGGCCAGCAGGCGGAACCGACCACCCGCACATATGCCATCGAGATCACCATCCCCAATGCCGACCATTCCCTGCGCAGCGGCATCACCGCCCGCATCGACGTGTCGGTGGCCACCGTGTTGGCGCACAAGGTCAGTCCCGCCTTGCTCGCGCTCGACGATGCCGGTGGCGTCGGCGTGCGCACCACGGACACCGACAACCGCGTGCAGTTCCACACGGTTGAGATCGTCGCGGACGACGCCGACGGCGTTTGGGTCACGGGGCTGCCGGAACACACCACGCTCATCACCGTTGGGCAGGAGTTCGTTACCGCCGGAGAAGTGGTCGATGTAGTGCTGGAGGACGACGGCACTGCGCTGGCGCCGGTCGGCATCGCCGGCGAAGACGGCGACGAGTCCACCGCCGGCAGGGCGGCTGAGCTGGCGCGCGGCACCACCTCGTGAACAACCTCTTCATCGACGCGGTTTTCCAGCGGGCACGCACCACGCTGCTGCTCATGTGCATGGTGGTGATCGCCGGAGTCGTGGCGCGATGTTCGATCCCCATCGAGTCGAGCCCCAACATCGAGGTGCCGGTGTTCGTCATCGGCGTGCCGCATCCCGGCATTTCGCCCGAGGACGCCGAACGGCTGCTGGTGAAGCCTCTGGAGATCGAGCTGCAGGTGCTCGATGGCATCGAGGAGGTGCGCGGCACTGCCAACGAAGGCCTTGCCACGGTGGTGGCGGAGTTCGACGCCGACTTCGACCTGGACCAAGCCCTGCTCGACGTGCGCGACGCCGTCAGTCGTGCCAAGCCGGAGTTCCCGAACACCGCAGAGGAACCCTACATCCAGGAGGTGTCTGCTAACGACTTCCCGATCCTGCAGGTGAACGTGATCGGCCCCGAGGTGCAAGAGCGGGTGATCTACAACATCGCCCGCGAGCTGCAAGACCAAATCGAGACACTGCCGGACGTGCTCGAAGTGAGGATGTTCGGCGACCGCGAGGAACTGCTCGAGGTGATGATCAACCCGGAGGCGCTCGAAGCCTACGGGGTTGCCACCGAGGAGCTGCTCGGCACGGTGGCGCGCAACAACCAGTTGATCCCCGCTGGATCGCTCGACACCGGCGCCGGACGCATGGCGGTGAAGGTGCCAAGCGTGATCGAGAACGCGCAGGATCTCTTCGACCTGCCCCTCAAGACGAACGGCGATGCCGTGGTGACCCTCTCGGACGTCGCCACGGTGCGGCAGACCTTCAAGGACCGCGAACGCTACTCGCGTGTCAACGGCAACACCAGCATTACGCTCGACATCGTCAAGCGCCAGAACGCCAACCTCGTGGATACGGTGGAAAAGGCAAAAGCGCTGGTGGAACGCGCGAGACCGGATTTGCCGAACCGGGTAACGGTGTTCTACTCCAACGACCAGGCGCCCTATGCCCGAACCCAGGTGAACGAACTGCAGGGCAACATCCTCACCGCCCTGGTGCTGGTGATGGTGCTAGTCGTGGCGGCGATGGGGTTCCGCGCTGGCCTCATAGTCGGAGCGGCGATTCCCGTCTCTTTCCTGTTTGCGCTGGCGATCGTCTGGGTGATGGGCTACTCGTTCAACTTCATGGTCATGTTCGGGATGCTGCTGGGGCTCGGCATGCTGATCGACGGTGCCATCGTCATCACCGAGTATGCGGACCGGAAGATGGTGGAGGGCCACCACCGCAGGATGGCGTATTCGATGGCCGCCAAGCGCATGTTTTGGCCTGTGACCGCCTCGGTGGCGACGACGCTCGCCGCCTTTCTGCCGCTTCTGTTCTGGCCAGGCGTCTCCGGCAAGTTCATGCGCTATCTGCCCGTGACGGTTTTCGCGGTGCTGTCGGGTTCGCTGCTCTATGCGCTCATGTTCGGCCCCACCTTGGGCGCGGTGTTCGACCGCCCGAGGGTGCGCGACGAACGGGCGGTCAAGACGCTCAGGGAGCTGGAGGACGGCGACCCGAGGCTGCTTCCCGGCCCAACGGGCTGGTACGCGCACCTGCTGCATTTCACCAGCAAGCATGCGCTCGCGACGCTATCGGTGGGGCTGCTCTTGCTGGCGACGATCTTTACCGTCTATCTCAACTTCGGCCGCGGCATGGTCTTCTTCACGAACAGCGACCCCATGTACGCGCAGATTCATGTTCGCGCTCGCGGCAACCTTTCTGCCGAGGAAGGGTTCCGGCTGGTGCAGGAAGTGGAGCAGCGGGTCGTGGACGTTCCCGGCATCAAGGACGTCAATCTGTGGACCAGCACCGGCAGTTCCTTCGGCGGCGGCTTCAACGGCGGCTCGAACGCCCCTGACATCATCGGCTCGCTCAACTTCGAACTGCATCCTCCCGACGAGCGCGACATGTCGGGCAGGGAGATTCTCGAGCTTCTGCGGCAGCGCACGGCAGACCTTGCCGGCATTCTGGTGGAGGTGCGCGAGCAGGAGGAGGGGCCACCGGTGGGCAAGCCGGTGCAGATCCAGTTCTCTTCCAACAACGCCGAGTTGCTCGATCCCGTGGTCAGGCGCGTGCGCGAGCACCTCGATACGAAAGTCGATGGGCTGCGCGACATCGAAGATACCCGGGCGGTGCCGGGCGTCGAGTGGCGGTTGGCCGTAGATCGGGCGCAGGCAGCGCTCTACGGCGCGGACGTGACCCTCGTGGGCGTCGGCGTGCAGCTTGTGACCGCCGGCGTGAAGGTAGGCGAATACCGCCCGGACACAGCCGACGACGCCGTGGACATCCGCGTTCGCTTTCCGAGCGACAGCCGGGGCCTCGCCGCCCTCGACGACCTCACGATCAACACGACGCGCGGTCGCGTGCCCATCAGCAACTTCGTCACCAGAACGCCCGCCGCCTATGTCGACAACATCGAGCGCATCGATGGGCGCGTGGTGGAGTTCGTTCGCGCCAACGTGGCACCGGGCGTGCTGGCGGACGACAAGGTGAAGGAAATCCAGGCCTGGCTCGATGGGGCGGGGCTGGATTCGCGGGTGGACATCGCGTTCCGCGGCGCCAACGAGGAACAGCAGCAGTCGATGGAGTTCGTCTCCTTCGCCTTCCTGATGTCGCTCTTGCTCATGTTCGTGCTGCTGGTGACGCAGTTCAACAGCCTCTATCAGAGCGCGGTGATCCTGGCGGCGGTGGTGATGTCCACGGCCGGGGTGCTGCTCGGGCTGCTCGTCACCAACACGCCGTTCAGCGCGGTGATGACGGGCATCGGCGTGGTCGCGCTCGCCGGCATCGTGGTGAACAACAACATCGTGCTCATCGACACCTACAACGTGCTGAAGCGCAATCACCCGGAGCTGGACGACCTTTCGCTGATCGTGCGCACGGGTGCCCAGCGCCTGCGTCCTGTGTTGCTGACGACCGTGACTACCGTGTTCGGACTGCTGCCCCTTGCCGCCAACTTCTCGGTGGACCTGGTGAGCCGCGACATCGTGTACGGCAGCGCAACATCGAGCTTCTGGGTGCCGCTCTCGCAAGCGATCGTCTCGGGGCTCAGCTTCGCCACCCTGCTTACGTTGGTGGCAACGCCCGCCATGCTGGCCCTCCCAGCGAAGCTGCGTGCCCGTACCGCGTGGCTCAGAAAGCGCCGCACGAGGCCGCTTGAGCCGGCAGTGCCCGTGGAGGCGCCCGTGTCTGCGGAGCCAGCTGGCACGTCCTGACGGGGCGCATCCGTCCTTCGCGAACTGCCTTCGGACTTCGCCCGAGCCGAGCGGTCTGTCGGACTTTCGACGGCGCAAGCCTTCGGCAAACGCGGCGCTCCTCCGCCCAAGTCCCTCCCTGCTACGATCGCCCCTTACCAGAAGAAACGGTCGGCTAGAGCATGGGCATTTCTCTCGGCGTTCACGTGGGTCAGCAGTTCATCGCCATGGACGATCTGCGGGCACTCTGGCGGCGGCTTGACGACGCTGGGGTGGATTGGATTTCCACTTGGGACCACTTCTACGAAGCCCCCTGGCAAGACGGCGAGGGGGCGCATTTCGAAGCCGTGGCGACGCTGGGGGCGCTGGCGGCGGAGACCAAGCGGGCCCGCATCGGCTGCCTGGTCTTCTATGTGGGCTATCGCAACCCCGCACTGCTGGCAAAGGCCGCCACGACCCTGGACCACATCAGCGACGGGCGCTTTGAGCTCGGCCTCGGCGCCGGCTGGCACATTCAGGAGGCAAGCGCCTACGGCTATGTCTTCCCCGACATCGGCACTCGCCTCGACATGCTCGACGAGGCCGCCGAAATCGTCCGGAGGATGCTCACTGAAGAGCGCACCACCCTTTCCGGCAAGCACTTTCAGGTAGATGACGCCACATGCCGCCCGCGGCCCGTTCAAGCGCGGATGCCCATCTGGATCGGCGGTCGGGGCGAGAAGCGCACCCTCGAAATCGCGGCTCGTCGTGCGGATGGCTGGAACGCCGCCTATGTCAGTGCCGAGGAGTTCCATCGCCTGAGCCAAGTGTTGGACCACTGGTGCGAGGAGGACGGGCGCGACCCGGCAGAAATCCGGCGCGCCGCCAACCTCGCGTTCTACATGTCGATGGACGAGTTGGGACTTGCACGCCAGCGCGAGAAGTTCCGCCATGACTGGGGCGCCGGCGCGGCTCGGACCGAAGCGGGAGCGCTGATCTGCACGCCTTCCGAAGGGCTAGATCGCGTGATGGCACTGGTGGATGCCGGAGCGGACGAGGTCAACATCGCGCTCCGGGCACCGTGGGACGAGAACGCCCTGTCGGCTTGGCTGGAAGAGGTCATCCCGGCCGTGCGGCGCGAACGCGGTTGAACGCGCGCAAACCGCCGTAGCGGGAGCTTGTAGGGGAGACCGGAGCGGGAAGGGAAGTCGGAAGGGGTTGGGTCAGGAGCGGACGGAGGCGACGCTGGATTTTTGTTCCTTGGCGACCTTCGCCACCTCTGCCCGGCGCGTCAGCGGACAGTTTTCGCTTGCCTTCATTCGACAACTGAACTCCGTCAGCACCGGGATCATGGCAAAGCCGGCGAACAGGAGGCTGGCCACATGCACCGCTTGTTGTCCTTGCCAGTACCAGTCTGGCTGCAGCGTGGGCGTGAGGCGAAAGAACGAGGCGAAGAAGAAGAACATGGCGCCGGTGGTGATGACCGCCAACAGGCCAACCATGCGAGCGTGGAGCCAGTGCTTGAGGGCGATGGCGGCGAGCACGGCGCCGAGAACGAACATGGCGGATTCAGCGGGACGGTCGAAGTGGACCAAGGCGGCCAGCACCAAGACGAAACTGATGATTGCGTTGGCGTAATGCATCTGCCCGCGCGGTTTCCCCGTCAGTCGCTGCTCTTCATGGCTCGGATAATCGCCCAATCCCGCCTGCCATTCAACAGGTTTTTTGCACAAATTGTTACGAAAGGTGACGCCAAGGATACCGTTCTACCCAAAATGGGGGGTTTCGGGGGCCAGAATGCGGATGTGGCGCACGCGCCCTTCCGACGTTGCCCACACACATTCTGACGCGCCTTGCGGCGGGTTGGAGGGAGGGCGTCTCGCCCTCCTTGCGCCCACAAGCGCGCACACGAAGGGGCGCCAACGCCACCCGCTCACACGTCCGTTGGCAGGCCCTCGTCGAGTTGCACGCCGAGCGAGTTGAGCGCCATCGCCAGCATGTTGTATTGCCCCACCGTGAACACGATGTCCATGATCTGCTGTGTGTCGTAATGCGCCGACAGGGCTGCCCACGTGGCGTCCGAAACGTGCGTGTCGGCCTTTAGCTCGTCCGTGGCGCGGAGCAGCGCCTGCTCGTTCGCCTTCCAGCCACCGGCGTCCGCGCCATCGCGCACGGCGCGAATCTCGGCGTCCGACATGCCCGCTTGCCTGGCGATGCCAACGTGCTGTGCCCACTCGTAGCCGCACTCTCCCAAATGCCCGATGCGCAGGATGAGGATTTCCCGATCCCGCAAGCTGAGCGTGGACTTGCCGAGGATGTGGTTGGCAAACACCAGCCAGCGCCGGAACAGGTCCGGATGGTTCAGCAGCGAGGCGAAGACGTTGAACACGCGCCCCTGGGCCACGAACGGCTTCATCACTTCGCGCTGCGCCTCGTTCCAATCGGCTTCGGCAACCGGCGCGACCCTGGGACTGTCAAGACGCATGTGCTTCTCCTTCGTAGCGGCGAGGCGTGTCCTCGCCCGTGTCCATGGCAACGAACTTCGGTTCGCAGCAGTTCGCGTAAGCGAACTGCCAACGCACCCGCAAGGGCGCGCGACCACAAGGGTCGCCCCTGCGGATACTATAGCCACTGAACGAACCAGAGCCGCCGCAGATGACCACCCATCCCGATCCCGTTCGCGTCGAAAAGCACGGCGACCTCGTCATCATCACCATCGATCGACCGCATGCCCGCAACGCGGTGGATTTCGAGACCGCGCGCGGCCTTTCGGAAGCGTTCCGGGCCTTCGACGCCAATCGCCAGCAGCAGGTAGCCGTGCTCACCGGTGCCGGCGGACATTTCTGCGCCGGCGCCGATCTCAAGGCGGTCGCCACCGGCGCCGGCAACCGCGTGACACTCGACGGCGACGGCCCACTTGGCCCCACGCGCATGACGCTGTCCAAGCCCGTGATCGCCGCGGTGGAGGGCTTTGCGGTCGCCGGCGGCTTGGAACTCGCGCTCTGGTGCGACCTCCGCGTCGCGGCCCGCAGCGCGACCTTCGGCGTCTATTGCCGACGCTGGGGCGTGCCCTTGGTGGACGGTGGCACGGTGCGCCTACCTCGGCTCATCGGCCAGAGCCACGCTCTCGATATGATTCTCACGGGACGAGGCGTGGGCGGCGAAGAGGCCAAGCAGATGGGCCTCGCCAACCGCCTGACCGAAGACGGCGAAGCGCTGCATGGCGCCATCGAACTCGCCGAACAGCTCACCAAGTTCCCGCCCCGCTGCATGAGAAGCGACCGCCGCTCCGTGCTCACCCAATGGGGCAGGCCGATGGAAGAGGCGTTGCAGCACGAAACCCTGCTCGGCCGCGAAGTGATCAAGTCCGGCGAGACCATCCACGGCGCCAGCCGCTTTCTCGAAGGCGCCGGGCGGCACGGCGAGTTTCCTTGATCGAGTTCCGCTCGCCTCAGAGTGCGGGCGAACGCAGATACGTGCCTTACGGCGCGATGGAGGGCGGGCCGCCCTCCCCTAAGTCAAGAGCGTTCCACTAGCAAAGGGAGAGAAACGATGGCGTTCAAAGGAATCGACGAGGTGCAGTTCGGCGTCAGCATGTTCCCCACCGACTACGCCATCGGCCCGGTGGAGGTGGCGCGCGCTGCCGAAGAGCGCGGCTTCGACATGCTGTTCTTTCCGGAACACACGCACATCCCGGCGAGTCGCAAGACGCCGTTTCCCGGCGGCGGCGATCTCTCGCGGGATTACTGGCACGCGCACGATCCCTTCGTGGCGCTCGCCGCCGCAGCCGCGGTGACGGAGCGAATCCGCCTCGGCACCGGCATTTGCCTCGTCATCGAGCGCGACCCCATCACCACCGCCAAGGAAATCGCCTCCCTCGACACCATTTCCGGCGGCCGCGTCATCCTCGGCATCGGCGCCGGTTGGAACCGCGAGGAAATGGAGAACCACGGCGCCAACTACGCGAACCGCTGGGCCATCACCCGCGAGAAGGTGCTGGCCATGCGCGCAATCTGGAACATGGAGGACGCCGAGTTCCACGGCGAGCACGTGGACTTCGATCCCATCTGGTCTTGGCCCAAGCCGGTGCAGGAAGGCGGTCCGCCGGTGTGGATCGGCGCCAACTCGAAGTGGGTTTTCGACCGCATCGCCGACTACGCCGACGGCTGGCTCCCCATCGGCGGCCTGGGCTCAGGCAACATGGACCGGCTGCGCGAGGCGCTGGCGAAGAAGGAGCGCAAGGTGGAAGACCTGGACCTCGCCCTCTTCGGCGCTCCGCCGGATGCAGACCAACTGCGCGGCCGCATCGGTCAAGGCTTCGACCATATCGTCTTCGGTTTGCCAGCCAGGGGCCCAGAGGAAGTGCTACCGGCTCTGGATCGCTACGCGAGGGTCGTGGATGCAGTAAGGGGCTAGGGGGCCGCGCCGCCAACGTCGCGTCTCGCTCGTTTGCAAATGGCAACGCCTCCCCGCAAAGAGGTCACCGACTAGGCAGAGCTTCCCGACCCCCTACGACGCGCCTTCAGAGGCAAGGCAGGCGCCTTCCCGCCAACGCGTGGGTTTGAAGTCGCTTCCGAAGCGCGCATATGATGGGGTCATGGAGATGGGGGGTTCCTACGGCGGCGTTTACGGCGATTTCCAATGGGAAGTCGAAGGGCGCATCTTGCATGTGTTCGGGCCGCGGCGTCGGCTCGGCAAGCTCGCCACGTTCGAGAACGTGAATGCCGTCAATTCCGAGCAGGCGCAGTGGTCGGCACAGGCGAAGATCGACCTGAACCTCGACGACCTTCGCGCCATTCTTGCCGAGCGCCAGGCGGCTCTGAACGGCGATTCCTAACGCCCTAGCCTCGTTTCCACCTGCCGTCAGGCAGTCCTTTCCACACGCAATCTGTCACAAGCGATCTTTTTCACAACCGAACCACACCAGCACCGGGGGAATCCATGACCTACAAGGACGTGCTCTACGAGACGGACGACCGACTCGCCTTCATCACGCTGAATCGACCGGAGAAGCTGAACGCCCTCTCCAACAACCTGCGCGGCGAGCTGATGGACGCCATGCGCGAGGCGGAGGCTGACGATCAGATCGGCGTCATCGTGCTGCGTGGGGCTGGCCGGGCATTCTCGGCCGGCTACGACCTTTCGCCGGCACGCCAGGCGGATTCGTTCGACTTCGTGAGCCCCCGCTCGGGCCTGCCGGACACCGGTTCCACCCACCCCGGCGCCTTCCAGTGGGCGCGGCACGTGGTGATGACCAACTGGATCATCTGGGAACTCGCCAAGCCCGTGGTGGCGCAGATTCAGGGCCACTGCCTCGCTGGCGGCACGGAACTCGCCACTGTCTGCGACTTCCGCATCTGTGCCAAGGACGCCAAGATCGGCTATCCGCCGGTGCGCGCCATGACCACGATGGACATGATGTGGACGCCCTGGCACATGCCGCCTACCAAGGCGCGGGAATTCGCCTACGTCGGCGATTCCTTCTCCGGCGAAGACATGGAGCGGCTCGGCTGGGCCACCTACGCGGTGGAAAAGGAAGACCTCGACTCCTTCACCGAGAAGTTCGCCCGCCGCATGTCGTTCGTGGACAACGAGATGCTGATGTACTCAAAGCGGGCCGTGAACCGGCAGTACGAAACGATGGGCATCCGCGAGGCGCTGCATTCGGCCACGGAAATCCAGGCGCTGTCATCGGGCAGGGCTGCGGCGGCGGAGTGGGGCCGGCGCGTGCGCGACGACGGCCTCAAGTCTGCGCTCGAGTGGCGCGACGGGCCCTTCCGCGACTTCCGCGGCGCCTACGACAGCGCCCCGAAGGATCGCGCCGTTGCGGGCATGGAGAAGTCGGACGAGAAGCCTAGCGGCGACTATTGATTCCTTGACGCCGGAGGGAGCCTTCATGTTGTCAAGGCGGTTTCGGTGATTTGGTGTTTCGGGTCG
>JAPPDJ010000063.1 GCA_028824555.1 Gammaproteobacteria bacterium
TGGGTTTAGAACGTCGTGAGACAGTTCGGTCCCTATCTGCCGTGGGCGTTTGAGATTTGAGAGGAGCTGCTCCTAGTACGAGAGGACCGGAGTGGACGAACCTCTGGTGTTCCGGTTGTCACGCCAGTGGCACCGCCGGGTAGCTATGTTCGGAAGGGATAACCGCTGAAAGCATCTAAGCGGGAAGCCCCCCTTGAGATGAGATCTCACCAAATCTTCGAGATTTCTGAAGGGCCCTCGTAGACTACGAGGTTGATAGGCGGGATGTGTAAGCGTTGTGAGGCGTTGAGCTAACCCGTACTAATTGCCCGTGCGGCTTGACCATATAACCGAGTCCGAACGAGTCGGGCCACGGTTTGGTCGTTCTCGCTGGTACGAACCCGGCGCACAGTTTCGGCTTCATCAACTTGCGACCCGTCTTAGCGCATCTGCGCGGGACGGGCACAGTTTGCCTGACGATCATAGCGAGTCGGTACCACCTGATCCCATCCCGAACTCAGTAGTGAAACGGCTCTGCGCCGATGGTAGTGTGGGGTCTCCCCATGTGAGAGTAGGTCGTTGTCAGGCATCCCCCAAAGGCCCGACGCGTGAGAACCGCGCGTCGGGCCTTTTTCTTTGCACGAAGTCCATGCCGTGCCTCCGCGAGACACCCTCGCCCGGAGCTCTCGCAGCGCCGCCGCTAGCCCAACGATTCCAGGCTCGAAGCGAACCCCTCGGGACGACGGGGTCCCGCCCTCGCACGCGCCGCCGGGTGGGTTCTTCAGAACCCAAGGCCCTGAAACTTGCACGAAACAGATCGCGTTTCGCTTCTCGTGGCAAAGCGACCTTGCGATGCCGCGCCGCGGGGCTTCCTGCTACGATCCTTCCTGCCTTCATCGAAATCCACGCATCCACGCCGAATGTCGAGTCCGCAATCTTTGTCCGACGCCTTTGAGCTGCTTCGTCTTCAAAGGCGGGCGAACATCGGTCGGCTGTCAGCCGATGACCGCGCAGCCCTGCAGCAAGCCGCCATATCCCTCGTGGGCGAAAGCGCCCAGGTGGCGGATGACGTGGAGTTTCTGGACGCCACCACAATCCAAAGCGCACTCGCCCCGGTCACCCAGGATTGGCTGACGGCGCTCGAGGTGGTCACCACCATCCCCAGCACCAACGCCGAGCTCGCGCGCCGCGCCGAGGCACAATCCGTGAACGGCGCCGTGCTGACCGCGGAGGTGCAAACCGCAGGAAGGGGCCGCCGAGGCCGCGAGTGGCTCAGCCCCTTCGGCCGCAACCTCGCCGTATCGCTGGGCGTCGCCATCGACCGCCCACCGGCCCAGGTGGGCGCCTTGGGCCTAGCAGTGGGCCTCGGCGTTCACGACGCCCTCGCCGACATGGGCGCCCGCGGCGTGCAACTAAAGTGGCCGAACGACGTGCTGCTCGACGGCCGCAAGGTCGCCGGCATCCTCGTCGAGCTGGTGCGACTTTCGCCCGTCGTCGAAGTGGTCATCGGCATTGGCATCAACGTCGGCTGCGCGAGTGCGATCGCCTCCCAAGTCGAACAACCCATCGCCGACGTGGCCGAAGCCGTCCCCGAAGTCTCCCGCAACCAACTCCTGGCGCGAGTTCTCGACCACGTGCTGGCCGAATCCCACGCCTTCGCGGCATCGAGTTTCCCGGCCATGCACGCCCGCTGGCGCAATGCCCACCGCCACGAGGGCGAGACCGTCACCGTCACCACGCCAACCGAGCGCGTCAGCGGCGTCGCCAGCGTGCTTCCGTCCGGTGCACTCGCGCTCGACACCGTGGGCGGCCGGCGCGAGTTCACCGGCGGCGAAGTGTCGGTGCGTCCGCCGGGCGGCCAAGTGGCACCATGACCGCCCGCTGCCTCGACCTCGACATCGGCAACTCCCGCACCAAGTGGCGCCTGGCCACCGCATCCGGCAGCCTGAGGTCGCCCCGCATCCCCACGCTCACCGACGCAGTAGAACCCCCGGATCGGGTGCGGATATCCGCCGTTGCCGGCGTGCGAGATCGGATGCGCGCCACGATCGAAGCCCGCTTCGGCATCGCCCCCGAATTCGCCGAGGTCGGTCGAGAGCTCGCTGGCGTCGTCTGCTGCTACGAAGACCCGAAACGCCTAGGCATCGACCGCTGGCTTGCCTTGGTGGCCGCTTGGCATTGCGTGCAAGGTGCCGTCGCCGTCGTGGACGCAGGCACGGCAATCACGGTGGACCTAGTGGATGACCGAGGCCGGCACCAAGGCGGCTACATCGTCCCTGGCATCGGCCTGATGCGCCGCTCGCTAGCCGGAGAAACGCGGGATCTAGCGCTGCCTGAAATTCTTGCCGATCGAGGGCTCGACGCGCTCCCCCCGCCAGGAACGTCCACAGACACCGCCATCGCCGGCGGCACCCTCGCCATGCCCGCCACCTTCCTGGACGCCGTGTTCACGCGCTTCCGGGCGGCATCCCGATCCGGCATCACCACCTTCCTCTGCGGCGGCGATGCCCACCTGCTCCACTCCCGCCTCGCCTCCACAACGCGCATCAAGCCCAGCCTCGTGCTCGACGGCCTCGCCATCGCCCTGCCATGAACGTCTCTTGGGGCGGCGAATCGATGCACGCCGCCCCCGTTTTGCCTATCATCCTTCCCGCACCTACCCAAAGTTGCCGCCATAGCTCAGCCGGTAGAGCAGCTCATTTGTAATGAGAAGGTCCAGGGTTCGATTCCTTGTGGCGGCACCAAACACCACGTGGCGGGTTGGATCGTGGATTGCGACTCGGCGGCGGGAGCTGCTTGGATGGCTTGAGGAGATTCCGGGGCCGGTCCTGACTGGGCGGCGGCACCCGCCGCCGCAGGAAATTCCCCTTTGACATCGTTGGCCGGTGGGGGCATGATTCCGCGTCTTTTGTTCGTGGAAAGGCCGGAGGGGTTCCCGAGTGGCCAAAGGGACCAGACTGTAAATCTGATGGCTCAGCCTTCGTAGGTTCGAATCCTACCCCCTCCACCACCCCTCAACATACGGAATTTGCAAGGAAAAATAGGCGGCTTGGGTTCGAAAGAGATTGGTTAGGCGAGGCTCGACGCGGGCGGGTATGGTTCAGTGGTAGAACCTCAGCCTTCCAAGCTGATGGCGCGGGTTC
>JAPPDJ010000065.1 GCA_028824555.1 Gammaproteobacteria bacterium
CAGCGCCACAAGAACCGTTGCCTTCGGACAACGCTTCTTGCCCCAACCCAAGCCGCCCTGTCACCCTGTCGGCGTTTCGCCCGGCGTTCCGCCGGGCGAGACGCCGACAGGCTGTCAGGAACGATACAGCCGCGCCGGCTGCGTCTCGTGCCAGGTGCCTGCGAGCGCAAGATACGGTGCGCTGCGGCCGATGTCGTCATCGGCCACCTGCATACCGGCCCCGACCACCTCCTCTAGCACGTCCCCAAGCCGGCGCAGGATTCGTTGACCGGCAATGTGGCCAAGACGGGCCAGCTTCACCGCCGCGAGGGTCTGGTTTTCGCACCAAGCCCAGGCTAGGCCGGCGGCCACTTCCCTTGATGCTAGCCCGGCATTGGCACCCGCGACGCCAAAGGCGGTCACGAAGCCCAGCCGCCGCGAAGGCGTTGGCTCATCGAGGCCGTGCAGCAGTCGCATCAGCGCTGAACCCATGTCGGCTTCTTCTCGCCGTGCCTCTGCCGTCTCTCGACAGGCGTGGCAGACGCGGTCCCAGTGCAGCACGGCGGCTGCATCGCCTGATGCCCACGCATCCCGTGCGCGGATCGCCACCGGAATGTCCACATGCACCACGACATGCCGCAAGAGCCCCTCGATCCACGCACCCGCCGCCTCTGCGTCTGCAATCCAACCCCGTGCCACCGCCTTCTCCAGGCCTTGGGAATGCTGGTAGGCGCCCACCGGAAGGAGCGGACTCATTAGCTGCCAAAGACGGGGGTGACTCACTTTCGTCAGGGCACCGATCCGCTTCCTCGGCGCGGGATGTTCAAGGCGCCCCGACCGATCAACCATGTGAATGGCCGTGCGAGTAGGCACCAGGCTCCGGCTCGAACGGCACTTGCTCGGGCTCGGGTACCGCGCCGATGCCAAGCCCGACGATCATGGCGTCGAGCACATGGTCCTCGCGGTAGCGCAGCCAACCCTCGCCAAGCTGCACCGGTGTGTGGCGGTTGCCGAGGTGGTAGGCGGCGCGGGTCAGCGAGGTGGGGTCAATTGAGCGCACGGTGGAGACGGGTTCCGCTGCGGCGACAACCTCGACGATTCGTCCGGCTTCCGAGGCGAGGCGCTGGCCGTCGCTCAGCGTGGTGCCGCGAGGCAACAGGAGCGCCACTTCCTCGCCGGAATCGAGCCTCACGCGCTGGCGCGACTTCTGCCGACGTTCCCATGTGAGCGGCACGCGCCCTTGTACCACCTCCGACTCCGACGAGACCAGGCGAGTGAAGACCTCCACGCACGCGCTCGGTCAGAACAGGAAGTAGCGCTGCGCCAGCGGCAGCGCTTCGGCGGGCTCGCAGGTGAGGAGTTCGCCGTCGGCGCGCACTTCGTAGGTTTCGGGATCCACTTCCACCGTCGGCGTCTCGCCGTTGTGCACCATGTGCTCCTTCATCACCGAGCGCACGCCGCTCACAGGCACGGCCCTCTTGGCAAGCCCCAAGGCATCCGCCACACCCGCCCGGTGCGCCTGACCGGACACGAACGTCACCGAAGTCGCGCCGACGGCACCGCCAAACGCGCCAAACATCGGCCGATAGTGAACCGGCTGGGGCGTCGGAATCGAGGCGTTCGGATCCCCCATCGGTGCCGCAGCGATCATGCCGCCTTTCAGGATCATCGCCGGCTTGACGCCGAAGAACGCCGGATTCCACAGCACGAGGTCCGCGAGCTTGCCGGGTTCCACCGAGCCCACCTCGGCAGCCATGCCGTGCGCCAGCGCCGGATTGATCGTGTACTTGGCGATGTAGCGCTTCACGCGCTGATTGTCGCTGCGCTCCGAGTCTTCCGCCAACGGTCCGCGCTGCACCTTCATCTTGTGTGCGGTCTGCCAGGTGCGGCAGATCACCTCGCCGACGCGCCCCATCGCCTGCGAGTCCGAGGCGATCATGGAGAAGGCACCGAGGTCGTGCAGGATGTCCTCGGCAGCGATGGTTTCGCGCCGGATGCGCGACTCCGCAAACGCCACGTCTTCCGCAATGGACGGGTCGAGGTGGTGGCAGACCATCAGCATGTCGAGATGCTCATCGACCGTGTTGACGGTGTAGGGCCGGGTGGGACTCGTGGAGGATGGCAGCACGTTGCCGAGGCCACAGGCGCGGATGATGTCCGGTGCGTGGCCGCCGCCGGCGCCTTCGGTGTGGAAGGTGTGGATGGAGCGCCCCTTGAAGGCTGCGAGCGTCGCTTCGACGAAGCCGGATTCGTTCAACGTGTCGGTGTGAATCGCCACCTGCACATCGGCCGCCTCCGCTACGTTCAGGCAGTTGTCGATGGCGGCGGGGGTGGTGCCCCAGTCCTCGTGCAGCTTGAGACCCATGGCACCAGCGGCAACCTGCTCCTCAAGCGCCTGCGGCAGGCTGGCATTGCCTTTGCCCAGGAAACCGAGGTTCATCGGGAAGGCATCCGCCGCCTGCAACATGCGGGCGATGTGCCACGGTCCCGGCGTGCAGGTGGTGGCGTTGGTGCCGGTCGCAGGGCCGGTGCCGCCGCCGAGCATGGTGGTGACGCCAGACATCAGCGCCTCTTCCACCTGCTGCGGGCAGATGAAGTGG
Source organism: Gammaproteobacteria bacterium (assembly GCA_028824555.1). GTDB lineage: Bacteria > Pseudomonadota > Gammaproteobacteria > Pseudomonadales > Azotimanducaceae > VXYL01. The sequence goes on from JAPPDJ010000065.1 coordinate 2,580, forward strand.
ATGTGGGCATCGATGCCGCCAGCGGTGAGGATCTTGCCCTCGCCGGCGATGGCTTCGGTGCCCGGGCCGATGGCGATGGTGACGCCAGGCTGGGTGTCCGGGTTGCCGGCCTTGCCGATGGCGTGGATGCGACCGTCGCGAATGCCCACATCGGCCTTGACGATGCCCCAATGGTCGATGATGAGGGCGTTGGTGATGACGGTGTCGACGGCCCGTGCGCGCGCAAGCTGGCTCTGCCCCATGCCGTCCCGGATCACCTTGCCGCCGCCGAACTTGACCTCTTCGCCGTAGATGGCGTGATCTTGCTCGACCTCGACGACGAGTTCGGTGTCGCCGAGGCGCACGCGGTCGCCGACGGTGGGGCCAAACATCTCGGCATAGGCGGTGCGGGAGATGGTGCTCATGCGCCCTGCTCCAACGCACCCATGACCTTGGCTTGGAAGCCGTAGATTCGCCGCCCACCGCCGATGGGCACCAGATGCACAGTGCGGGATTGGCCTGGTTCGAAGCGGACGGCGGTGCCGGCAGGGATGTCGAGGCGCTGGCCGTGGGCGGATTCGCGGTCGAAGGCGAGGGCTTCGTTGACTTCGGCGAAGTGGTAGTGCGAGCCGACTTGCACGGGGCGGTCGCCGGTGTTTGCGACGGCGAGTTCACGCCTTGGGCGGCCCTCGTTGAGGGTGATTTCGCCTTCTTCGACCAGATACTCGCCGGGAACCATCACGGCTGCCTCCCTCGCTCAAGGAATGGGGTTGTGGACGGTCACGAGCTTGGTGCCGTCTGGGAAGGTGGCCTCCACCTGCACTTCCGGGAGCATCTCTGGGATGCCTTCCATGACCTCGTCGCGGCGGATGATCTCGGCACCCGCGCCCATCAAGTCGGCCACGGAACGACCGTCCCGGGCGCCTTCCATGATGGCCGCGGAGATGATGGCGACGCATTCCGGATAGTTGAGCTTCACGCCTCGGGCGCGCCGCCTTTCGGCGAGTTCCGCAGCGACGAAGATCAAGAGCTTGTCCTTCTCTCGCGGCGTCAGTTCCACGGCAGTTCCCTCCTAGGAGCTTGCGCCGTAGAAATGGCGCGACAGCGTCATTCTACGGTGCAAGGTCATAGGTAGGTGGGGGCTGGGGCCAGACGCCGAGCGCCAGCGAGGGGTTTGGCGGCGCAAGTCATCCTTGGCCGCTCAGGTTGCCCAGATGCGGGGGTGCATCGGCCGCGCTCCGATCACGAGGGGCCTGAGCCCCGACCAGGCCCGCGCGAGCGCCGCCCGCACATCGGACCCAGCACTGCCCACGGCGCGCACGGCCAGCACCCCATCGAGCAAAGTTGCGCCAGCATCGACGCAATCCGGCACCTCCCCGAGCGCGTGACGCGCCCGTGCCAACACGTCCTCATCCGCAGGCACAGCATAGAGCGTGCCAAACGCCCGGCGGGATGCCAAGCCCCAGCGCTCCACTACCGCCGGATCGCCAGGGGCGAAGTCCTGCAACTCGCGCACACACAGGGCGCCATCGATGTGGAGTTGCATCCGCTGGCGAAAGGAGCCTTGCGTGTAGTGATCGCCAAAGTGCTCGCGGCCCAGCGCAAACACCTCCCAACCGGCAAACCGCGCCCCCTTGGCCAGTTGCACGTCCGTGTGGACGCGACAGGCACTGCCGCCAAACAAGATGGTCTCCTGCGGCAGCCATTCAAGCGAAGCGCCTTCGTCAACGACGAGCGTCTGCCGCATCCTGCTCGATGCCCCCAGCGTGCGGTACACCTTGGCAGCGGCAGGAGTCGTCACCAACGCAGCCGCCCCGCCGCGGGCATGCACATGCACATCGAGACTGTCTCCTCCAGCAACCCCCCCAGGCGGATGCAAGAGATACAAATGGCAAACCCCGTCGCCGGGATGAAACGGTCTCTGCACCGCCAGAGGCCCCCGCCCGTAACGCCGCACCAGAGTCGTGCGCCCACCGCCCACGCCGAACGCCAGCGCGATTTCGGCCTCCCACCCCGCTTTCATGTGCCGCGCACGACTACACCGAGAGGTGTTCGCGGATTAGGTCTTCGGTTAGCTCGCGCAAGGGGCCGCCGGCGACTATGGCGCCCTTGGTCATCACGAAGAAGCTACTCGCCACCTGGCGGACGAAGGCGAGCTTTTGCTCCACCACCAAAACGGTCATGCCGAGTTCTTGGTTTAGGCGGACGATCACCTCGCCGATTTGCGTGACGATGTTGGGTTGGATGCCCTCCGTGGGTTCGTCGAGGATCAGGAGGCGGGGATCCAAGACCAGGGCGCGACCGATGGCCAGTTGCTGCTGTTGGCCGCCAGACAGGTCACCGCCTCGGCGGCTGCGCATGTCGGCGAGGACCGGGAACAGCTCGTAGACGAGATCGGGCACCGCGCGGCGATCCCTTGGCAGCGCGCCGAGCCCCGCTTCGAGATTCTCTGCCACCGTCAGGAGCGGGAACACCATCCTCCCCTGCGGCACATAGCCGATGCCGAGCTTGGCGCGACGCTCTGGGCCCTCGCGGCCGAGTTCCGTGCCGTCGAAGGTCATCTCGCCGGAGTCGATGGGCAAGAGGCCCATCAGGCACTTGAGCAGCGTGGTCTTGCCGACGCCATTGCGGCCGATGAGACTGACGCAAGCACCGGCTTCGATGTCCATATCCACATCCCACAGGGTGCGGCTTTGGCCGTAGGACTGGTTCAAGGCGCGAACTTGCAGCATTGCCTGCCCTACGACCCTTCGGTGCCGAGATACACCTCACGCACCCGAGCATCGTCCTGCACCGCGTCGAACGAGCCCTCCGCCAGCACCCGACCCTCGTGCAGCACCGTCACCTGCCGGGCGATGGAGCGGACGAAATCCATGTCGTGCTCCACCACGACCACGGAATGCTCGCCGGCGAGCGACACCAACAACTCGCCCGTGAGTTCGGACTCCTGCCGCGTCATGCCGGCAACCGGCTCGTCCACCAGCAGCACCAACGGGTTCTGCATCAGCAACATGCCGATCTCCAGCCACTGCTTCTCGCCGTGGGAGAGCGCGCCGGCGAGGGTGTCCGCACCGCGCACCGCGTGGGAGCCGAGGCCCACCACGCCGAGCACCTCCTCGATGCGGTCCTGCTGCTCGCCGCTCAGGCGCCTCAGCAACGTCGGCCAAACTCGCTTGTTCGCCGCCATCGCGAGCTCTAGGTTCGCTTGCGGCGTGTGGTTCTCGAACACGGTCGGCTTCTGGAACTTGCGGCCGATGCCGAGGGTGGCGATTTCGGCTTCCGGCAGGCGCGTGAGGTCGAGCCGCTGACCGTAGAACACCGAGCCGTAGTCCGGTCGGGTCTTGCCGGTGATGACATCCATCATCGTCGTCTTGCCGGCACCGTTGGGGCCGATGATGCAGCGCAGTTCGCCGGTTTCGATGTAGAGCGTCAGGTTGTCGAGCGCCTTGAAGCCGTCGAAGCTGACGGTGAGTTCCTCGACATAGAGGATGTAGCCGTGGTCGGTGTCCACCAACTCGGCACGGCTCGGGCGCTCGATCAGGAAATCCCACACCCGTTCCCGCTCGAGGAACTGCGACCGGCGCAACTCCGGCGTGGCCACACTCGAGCCGCGCTGTGGCGTGTCAGGCATGGACTGGCTCCGGCCTTCCTTGACCACTATGCCCTCACTTCCCCAAAAGCCGCCGCGCAACCCGTAGGGGTGACCCTTGTAGTCGCCCGTCCCGAATTCCAGATTCTCCTCGCGTCGACGCAAACCGCTTCACCAGCCCAACAAGCCCTGCCGGCAACGCCAGCGTCACGGCCACAAACAGCGCCCCCAAGGCGAACAGCCACACCTCCGGCATGGCACCGGTGAGCACCGTCTTGGCATAGTTCACCACTACCGCCCCCAATGCCGCGCCGTAGAGCGTGCCGCGTCCGCCCAGCGCCACCCACACCACCAGTTCAATCGAGCTGAGTGGGTGGAACTCGCTCGGATTGATGATCCCAACCTGCGGCACATAGAGCGCCCCGGCGATGCCCGCCAGCACGGCGGACACCACGAACATCCACACCTGAAAGCGCTCTACCCGATAGCCGATGAAGCGCACTCGATCCTGGGAGTCCCGAACCGCCGTCGCCACGCGGCCGAGCTTCGAGCCGACGATGAAGCGGCAGAGGAGATAGGTTCCTGCCAAAGCCGCGGCCGAAGCCACGAACAGCCCCGCCCGCACGCCGTCCGATTGCAGGTTCATGCCCAGGATGTCCTTGAAATCGGTGAGGCCGTTGTTGCCGCCAAAGCCCATCTCGTTGCGGAAGAAGGCCAGCATCAGGGCATAGGTGAGCGCCTGGGTCATGATCGAGAGGTACACGCCGCTGACGCGGGAGCGAAAGGCCAGCCAGCCGAACACGAACGCAAGCAGCCCCGGCACCGCCATCACCATCAGCATGGCAAACCAGAACTGGTCGAAGCCGAGCCAGTACCAAGGCAGTTCCTGCCAGTTGAGGAACACCATGAAGTCCGGCAGCTCCGGGTGGCCATAGACGCCACGGTCGCCGATTTGCCGCATCAGGTACATGCCCATGGCATAGCCGCCCAAGGCGAAGAAGGCACCGTGGCCCAGGCTCAGGATGCCGCAATAGCCCCAGATCAGGTCCAGCGCCATCGCCAGCATGGCGAAGCACAGATATTTGCCGATCAGCGTCACCGCATAGGTGGACAGGTGCAGGGGCGAGTCGTCGGGCACGGCAAGGTTGGCAAGCGGCACCAGCACGGTGAGTGCCGCGAGCACTGCCAGCAGCACCTTCCCACCAGGATCGCTCTCGAACAGCCGCCGCATCACGAGCGCCGCTCCGCGGCGCTTTGGCAGATTTTCGCTACGCGAAAACTGCACGGGAGGCGGTGCACCCAGAACGTACGCCGCGCGCTTTCGAGGCACGCTTTCACTACGCCTCCGCCGCCCTGCCGCGCTGGGGAAAGAGGCCCTTCGGTCGCTTCTGGATGAACAGAATGATGAACACGAGCACGACGATCTTCGCCACCACGGCGCCCGTCACCGGCTCGAGGAATTTGTTCGCGACCCCCAACGAAAGGCCCGCCACCAGCGTGCCCCAGAGGTTGCCGACGCCGCCGAAGACCACCACCATGAAGGAATCGACGATGTAGCCCTGCCCCAGATTCGGCCCCACATTGGTGAGCTGCGACAACGCGACGCCGGCGACACCGGCAATCCCCGCGCCAAGGCCGAAGGTGAGCGCATCCACCCGCGCCGTGCGAATGCCCATGGCCTGGGCCATGGGGCGGTTCTGCATGGTCGCCCGCACTTCAAGGCCGAGCCTGGTCCTCGTCAGCACCGCCAGCAACGCCGCGAACACCAGGCCCGCGAAAATCAGCGTATAGAGGCGGTTGTAGGTGATGGAGAGGCCTTGCGCCACTTGCCAGGAGCCGCTCATCCAGTCCGGCGTCGCCACCGCCCGGTTGAGCGGCGAGAAGATTGAGCGCACGGCTTGCTGCAAGATCAGGCTCACGCCGAAGGTGGCGAGCAGCGTTTCCAAGGGTCGCCCGTAGAGATACCGGATCACGCCCCGCTCGATGGCGACGCCCACCAGCCCCGCCACCAGGAATGCCGCCGGGATGGCGACGAACAGCGACGTTTCAAGCCCCATGTCGCCCCACAGCGCCACCATCGCCGTCTGCACCACATAGGTGGTGTAGGCACCGAGCATGATGAGTTCGCCGTGCGCCATGTTGATGACGCCCATGACGCCGAAGGTGATGGATAGTCCGATCGCGGCGAGCACCAGGATCGAGCCGAGGCTAATGCCGAAGAAAATGGTCTCGATGGTCTCGAAGCGGGCCGCGCGCTGTTCGATGTCGGTCAGTGCATTGGTGGCTGCGCTGCGGATGTCCGCCGGTTCGCTCTTGTTCTCCGCCAGCGCCGTGAGCTTGCGTCTCACGCGCGGATCGAGCATTTCGCTAGCGGCGCCGATCGCGGCCAGGCGCGTCTCGGCCGACTCTGCATCGAGGTCGAACACCACCAAGGCGGCGTCGATGGCGGCCACAACGCTAGCATCCTGCTCAACACCCCGATGCGCCCGCAGGAGTTCCCCAAGCGAGGCGTCATCCGCTTCGGCAATGGCCTCTGCGGCAGCAACGCGTTCGACGGGGTCTGGATCGTCCAGCCGCATCCCGGCAATCAACCCCCGCAGATGCCGCCGAAGCTGGTTGTTCACCGTGATCTTGCGCACGCCACGCCGGCCAGTCTCCCCCAGCGCCTCGCCAGTGGCAGCCTCGGAGACCCGATAGCCACCATCGATCGCCTCCGCCAGCACAATCCGCTCTTCGCCCCGGCGCTCTCGGTAGAGATCTCCCTCAAGCAACGCTTCAAGCACCAACATGGAGCGTGGATGCGCGGACGCCGCAATCGCCTCAGCGACCGCGGCCTTGTCATCGAAACTGCGCGTGTTAAGCGCCGCCAGAGACTCCGCGAACTCGTCGTCGGCAGCATCGACAGGCACGAACGTCAACGCCGAAACCGTCAGCAGGAGCAAGCGAGCGATGTTTCCGGCCATGACGGACAAGCTCAAAGGGGCCTTGTTGCGGCGGAGTCGAGTCACAGAGCATAAACCGTCAATGCGCGCCCTACGGCGCGCGGGAGGGCGGGACGCCCTCCCCCCAAGGGCACACACTCATCAAGGCCGTGCCCGTGGAGCGAGGGCGTCTCGCCCTCGATACCCGCCGCAAGGCGCGCTTCCTTGCGAAGTTATTCGCCATCGAGGTGGCCGATTGGGGGCGCCTCGGGCGGGCGGCATCTCGCCCTCCCGCGCGCCGCTAGGCGTTTGCCAAAAGCGCTGGCAGTCGCGTGGCAACTGACAGCGCTCCCGCAAGGGGCACCGCTACGTCACTCGTAGTTCTGGCCCGAACAGGTCTTGGCGACGGTGTTGTAGTTGCCGCACATCAAGTCGTCGGTCCAATCGGCGGTGATGTCCTTCGAGCCTTCGAGGAAATCGGACCACGCATCGCCAGCAACCAGGTCGTCGGTCTGCCAGACGACGTCGAACTGGCCGTCGTCCTGAATCTCGCCGATCAGCACTGGCTTGGTGATGTGGTGGTTGGCGAGCATGGTGGACATGCCGCCCGAGAGGTTCGGCACGGTGACGCCGATGATGGCGTTCTGTACCGCTTCGGGGTCTGTGGAGCCCGCCTTCTTCACCGCTTCGACCCACATGTTGAAGCCGATGTAGTGCGCCTCCATCGGGTCGTTGGTGACCCGATCCTCATTCTCGATGAAGGCGAGCCAGGCATCGATGAAGTCATCGTTCACCTCAGCATCCACGCTCATGAAGTAATTCCAGGCCGCGAGGTGCCCCACCAGGGGCCCGGTGTCGATGCCGGAGAGCTCCTCTTCCCCCACCGAGAACGCGATCACCGGAATGTCCTCCGCCGAGATGCCCTGATTGCCAAGCTCCTTGTAGAACGGCACGTTGGCGTCGCCGTTGATGGTGGAGACCACCGCCGTCTTCTTGCCGCCCGAGCCGAATTTCTTGATGTCGGCGACGATGGATTGCCAGTCCGAATGCCCAAACGGCGTGTAGTTGATGAGGATGTCCTCCTCGGCGACCCCCTTGGCCTTCAGATATGCCTCGAGGATCTTGTTGGTGGTGCGGGGATAGACGTAGTCCGTCCCGGCCAGCACCCAGCGTTCGGCGCCGAAGTCGTTCATCAGGTAGTCCACCGCCGGAATCGCCTGCTGGTTCGGAGCGGCGCCGGTGTAGAAGACATTCTTGGACGACTCCTCGCCCTCATACTGCACCGGATAGAACAGCACGCCGTTCAGTTCCTCGAACACCGGCAACACGGACTTGCGCGACACCGAGGTCCAGCAGCCGAAGACCACATCGACCTCCTCCTGCTCGATCAGCTCCCGCGCCTTCTCGGCGAACAGCGGCCAGTCCGAGGCCGGGTCCACTACCACCGCTTCGAGTTGCCGGCCCAACAGACCACCAGCCGCGTTCTGCTGCTCCACCAGCATGAGGACCGTGTCCTTGAGCGTGGTTTCGCTGATGGCCATGGTGCCGGAGAGGGAATGCAGCACACCCACCTTGATGGGTTCTTCTTCGGCGAATGCCGCCGGTACGAACGCCGCGCTGGCGGCGAGCAGAAGCGCCCCGCCGCCCTGCGCCAGGCGACGGAGTGCGGCCCTGACCAGTTTCATGCTTTTCACGTCGAATGCTCCTTGTTTCAAATCTGCACTTGCACGCCGAAGGAGAAGCCGTCGCCGTCCACCGGCGTGCCGGAAAGGTGGGCGTCGCCGCTGGTAACGTTGAAGTTCAGCCGGGCGTTGTGGCCATTGATGATGTAGTTGACGCCGAACTCGGTGAGCGAACTCGACTCCCCTGCCGAGGGTTCGTTCGAGGTCTGGCGCACGTAGGGCTGCAACCTGCCAATGCCGGCGTGGCCGGCGAAGAGGTAGGCCGCCGTGACGAAGTACGACTCGCCGTCGAACAGGCAAAAGCAGGTGGGGTCCATCGCCGCAGTGGCGGTCACGGCGGCGTCGAAGGTCTTGTACTCCCCTTCCAGGGTGATGGCACCGCCGCTCGCGAGCGGCTTTTCGAACAGGGCATCGACGATGAGCGCGGAGAAGTCGCCGGGTTCGGCAAGGGAGCCCGTGCCATTCGCCTGGCTCTGGTAGGAGAGCCCAACGGTGAAGATGTCACCGCCGCCGCCGAAGTAGGTGCTGCTCGTGTAATAGGCGGGATTCGCCTCCATCGTCAGGAAGTTGATGGCGATGCGGCCGGCGAAGAGTGCCGAGTCGTCCTCGGTGTTCGGGCCGCCGTTCACGCCGTCGAACAGCCCCGCCGCGTATTGCACCTTGCCGAGCGTGCCCCATACGGTGACGCCATCGTCGCGCCCCAGGAGCCCCGCGTTGCCAAGCTGGTCGGAAGGCAAGAGCGGCACCGTGTATTGATTCCACGACAAGCCGTAGTACGGCCCGTTAAGCTCGATTCGATCCGCCGGCGTCAGCATCCGCCCGAGCCAGATGTTGAACTCCGGGCTGAGTTCGAACTGGGCGATGGCGTCCAGCACGTCGATATCGCCGCCGGCGCCGATCGGGTCCTGCTCGCCGAACACGCAACCGATGCACTCGGTGTTGAACGTGAACTTCACCTTCTCGTGAATTTGCCCGTTCACGTAGAGACGCACGCTCTGCACGGAGAAATCGTTCGAGTCCTCGATGCTGGTGAACGCGCTCCTTAAGCCCGCGCCGAAAGTGACGCTGTGATCCTCCCCCACCTCGATGGTGCCGCCAGCCAGCGCCCCTTGCGGCGCAAGGAAGGCGGCCGCCACCAAGGCGACGCTCGCGAGAAACGGTCTTTTCATGGCTGTGTCCCCCCAAGGACCAAGCGCCGAACGCGCCTTGCGCCCGGCTAACGGCGGGAGGGGTCAGCAAACAACGTGCCAAACACCGAAAACGGCGTGAGGCGGCGCGAACGGGCCGCGTGGCCCACCCAACCGACGCCCCAACTTCGAGCGCCGCCGATGCAAGCGCCCCTGTTTGGGGCGCACGCACCCCGGAGGCTTTCCACCCTGCCAAGGCGACTCCAACAGGGGCGAAGGTAGAGGGGCAGCGGGTGCCTACCCCCGAGCCTCCTGGCGTGCCCCTTTAAAGCGCCAACCGGCGGAAGTCGGCTAGCAGGCTCGTGAGGGCGGCCATGAAGCGGCCGGCTTCGGCGCCGTTGATGGCGCGGTGGTCGTAGGAGAGGGACAGGGGGAGGATTTCGCGAGGAACAAAGGCTTCGCCGTTCCAGACTGGTTTGGTGGTCAGGCGCGCCACGCCCAGGATGGCCACCTCTGGTGCGTTTACGACGGGCGTGAACCCAGTGCCGCCTATGGCGCCTAGGCTGGAGATGGTGAAGCAGCCGCCTTGGATTTCGTCGGGCTTCAGGCGGCCCTCTCTCGCGGCGGCGGAGAGGCGTTCGATTTCTCCGGCGAGTTGCCAGACGCCTTTGGCGTTCGCGTCTCTGACGACTGGCACCACCAGCCCTGCTTCGGTGTCCACGGCGAAGCCGATGTGCATGTAGCGCTTGTGGATCAGCGCGGTCACCTCTGCGTTCAGGGAGGCGTTGAACTGCGGAAAGTCGGTTAGGACCCGGGTGCAGGCTTTCATGATTAGCGGCAGGGGCGTGAGCTTGGTGTCCCGCGCTTGTGCTTCGGCCCTGAGGGACGTGCGGAAGGACTCGAGCTCGGTCACGTCCGCTTCGTCGTGTTGGGTTACGTGAACGACCTGTGCCCAACTGCGTGCCAGATTGGCCGCGCCTCGGGCTTGCACGCGGCTGAGGGGCACCTCCTCCACCTCGCCGAAGCGGGAGAAATCGATTGTCGGGGCCGCCGTTCCTCGCGCCGGTGCGGCTTCGGCCACCATCGACTGCTTGACGAACGCCTTGACGTCATCCTTGACGATGCGGCCGTGGCCGCCACTGCCCGATATGTCCGTCAGGTCGACGCCGAGTTCCCTTGCGAGACGCCGCGTTGCGGGGCCGGCATAGACCTTTGCCCCGGGCGCGGACGGATCGTGCGTAACCTCCACGGCGGGGGCGCCGGTCACTCCGGGCCGCGCCTCGTCGCCTGACTTGGTGCCGGCATCCGCGCTGTCGATGAGTTGGTCCAACTCGCCGATCAGTTTCTCAAGGCCGTCGGATTCCCCGCCCCTCGGCTCGCGTGCTTGCGGGGCGGCGGTCTCGTCCGCCGGCGTCGCAGCACCCGGAGCCTCTCGCGCCGCCTCTTCCGTCCCGGCCGCATCTCCCGCTGCCACTGCCACAGCTTCGAGCACGACAATCGCATCGCCCTCGTTCACCAGATCCCCAAGCGAAACCAGCACCTCCTGCACCGTACCCGCCGCCGGCGCCGGCACCTCCATCGATGCCTTGTCCGACTCGATGACGATCAGCGCGTCGTTCACGGCCACCGTGTCGCCGGCCGCGACGCACAGTTCAATCACCTCCACGTCCTGGGCGTCGCCAATGTCGGGAATGCGAACGTCCATGTCAGCAAAGCCTCGGGTTGGGCTTGTCTTCGGCAATTTCCATCGCCTGCATGGCAGCGGCCACTTCCGCTGCCGACAGCACCTGCCGCGCCTGCAGTTCCCTGAGCGCCGCCAGCGTGACGAAGCGCTCGTCCACCTCGAAGAAGTCGCGCAGGCGAGCCCTGGTGTCGCTGCGACCGAAGCCATCCGCGCCCAGCACGCGATAGGGCGCGTCGAAATAGCCGCGTATCGATTCCGCATGCACCTTGATGTAGTCGGTTGCAGCGATCACCGGCACTTCGCCGTCGAGCATCTTCGCCACGTGCGACTTGCGGGGCTCCTCCGCCGGGTGGAGCAGGTTCCAGCGCGCCACATCGGCACCGTCGCGGGCGAGTTCCGTGAAGCTGGTGACGCTCCACACTTCGCTCGCGACGCCGTGTTCCTCAAGCAGCCGCCGCGCGGCCTTGCGCACCTCGCCGAGGATCGTGCCGCTGCCGAGCAGACGCACCCGCTTGCGCCCGGCGTCGTCGCCGCGCCCCCAGAGCGTAGGTCGTTCATCCTCCGGGCTGTCCGCGCCGTCGCTGCCGAGGGTTTCCAGCAGGTACAGGCCCCGGAGGACGTCGTCCCGCACACCCTCCGGCATGGCCGGATGCGCATAGTTCTCGTTCATCAACGTGATGTAGTAGAACACCCGCTCGCCAGCCTCGAACATGCGTCTCAGGCCATCCTGCACGATCACTGCCAGCTCGAAGGCATAGCAGGGGTCGTAGGCGACGCAGTTGGGGATGGTCGATGCCAGCACGTGGCTGTGGCCGTCTTGGTGCTGCAAGCCTTCGCCGTTCAGCGTGGTGCGACCGGCGGTGGCGCCGAGCAGGAAGCCCCGCGCCTGCATGTCTCCGGCCGCCCAGGCGAGATCCCCCACCCGCTGGAAGCCGAACATCGAATAGAAGATGTAAAACGGCGCCAAGGTGTAGGCATGTGTGCTGTAGGACGTAGCCGCCGAAAGCCAGGCCGCGAAGGCGCCAGCCTCGTTGATGCCTTCTTCCAGCACCTGCCCGTCCCGGGACTCCCGATACGAGGCGATTTCGCCGGAGTCCTCCGGCTCGTAGAGCTGTCCTTCGCTCGAGTAGATGCCGAGCTGGCGGAACATGCCTTCCATGCCGAAGGTGCGCGCCTCGTCGGGAATGATGGGGACGATGCGCTTGCCGAGCTCCTCCTGCCGCACCAGCGTCGCCAGCACGCGCACGAAGGCCATGGTCGTCGAGATCTCGCGCTCACCGGTGCCGCGCAATTGCGTGTCGAATACGGCAAGGTCCGGCACCGCGAAACCGCTCTCCACGGCAATGCGCCGCGGGATGCAGCCGCCGAGCCCCGCGCGCTGGCGGTGCAGGTAGGCGAGCTCCGGAGAGCCTTCGGGCGGGCGGTAGTAGGGAACGCCCTCTAGCTCGGTGTCGGTGATGGGCAGGTCGAAGCGGTCGCGGAAGTGCTTGAGCCCTTCGAGGTCCAGCTTCTTCACCTGATGGGTGTCGTTCTCCGCCTCGCCGGCATCCCCCATGCCGTACCCCTTCACCGTCTTGGCCAGGATCACGGTGGGTTCGCCAGTGTGGTTGACGGCGGCGTGGTAGGCCGCATAGACCTTGAACGGGTCGTGCCCGCCCCGGTTCAGGCGCATGATGTCGTCGTCGGAGAGGTTCTCTACCATCTCCCGAAGGCGCGCGTGCTTGCCGAAGAAGTGCTCCCGCGTGTAGCCGCCGCCCTTGGCCTTGTAGTTCTGGTACTCGCCATCGACCGTCTCGTCCATGCGACGCTGCATGAGGCCGTCGGTGTCGTTGGTGAAGAGCGGATCCCAAAGCCGCCCCCAAACCACCTTGATGACGTTCCAGCCCGCGCCCCGGAACGCGCCCTCGAGTTCCTGGATGATCTTGCCGTTGCCGCGCACGGGGCCGTCGAGGCGCTGCAAGTTGCAGTTGACGACGAAGATGAGGTTGTCGAGCTTCTCGCGGCCCGCGAGGCTGAGGGCGCCCAGGCTTTCCGGCTCGTCGCATTCGCCGTCGCCGAGGAACGCCCACACTTTGCGATCTCCCATGGGGATGAGGCCGCGGCTGTCGAGGTATTTCATGATGTGGGCTTGATAGATGGCCTGAATCGGCCCAAGACCCATGGACACCGTTGGGAACTGCCAGTAGTCCGGCATCAGCCACGGGTGCGGGTAGGAGGACAGCCCGTGGCCGTCCACCTCCTGACGGAAGTTGTCCAAGTGCTCCTCTTCGAGCCGACCTTCGAGATAGGAGCGGGCATAGATGCCGGGCGCGCTGTGGCCTTGGAAGTAGATGAGGTCGCCGGCTTGGTCGTCCGTGGGGCCGCGGAAGAAGTAGTTGAAGCCGACGTCGTAGAGGGTGGCCGACGAAGCGAAGGTGGAGATGTGTCCACCGAGCGCACCGTCGCGGCGATTCGCCCGCACAACGGTGGCGAGGGCATTCCAGCGAATCAGGGAGCGAATGCGCCGCTCCATGAAAAGATCCCCCGGCATGGGTGCTTCCTGATTGGCCGGGATGGTGTTTCGGTAGGGCGTCGTGATCGTGTAGGGGAGCCGAGCGCCGGTTTGCGTCATGCGAGAGGAAAGATGCCGGAGCAGGAAGTTGGCTCGCTCGACGCCGGCGTTCTCCAGCACATACTCCAGCGAGTCGAGCCACTCGCGGGTTTCCTCGGGATGGTCGTCCGCGAGGTCGTGTATGTCGGAATGGCGGTCAGCCATGCTCAATCCAGACGCTCCGTAGAGCCGCAAGACCGATTATACGGCGAGCCATGAGGAGCTTTCGTGCCACGCCAAATCGCCCCTCAACCACCCAGTCGCGCCGCCCCAAACACTCCAGCCGAGTCCCCGAGCCGCGCTCGCACGATCTGTGTCCGCCCTTCATGCGTAAACGCATACCTCGGCAGCTTCCGCGGCACTTCCCGATACAGCACATCCAGATTGGAAACACCCCCACCCAAGACGATCACGTCCGGGTCCAGCACATTGACAATCTGCGCAAGCGAGCGCGCCAGCATCGTTGTGTATAGGTCCAATGCCGGTGAATCCGTCGGCACCGGCGTGTCCAACTCCTCCCCGGTGAATGCCTCGTGCGTACGTGCGAGCCCCGGCCCCGACAGAAACGTCTCGACGCAATTTGTCCGACCGCAATAGCAGGGTCGATCCTCGAGCGATGCCTCCCGACCATCCGCCGCAGCGTCAACGCCGAAGTACGGCAGCGGCGTGTGCCCCCACTCCCCGGCGATGGCATTCGCGCCAGCCAAGAGCTGGCCCCCCACGACGATGCCCCCGCCAACCCCCGTGCCAAGGATCACCCCAAACACCACCTCTGCATCGACGCCTTCTGCCTCCGCGAGCGCAAAGCAGTTCGCGTCGTTGGCTATGCGCACGCGACCGTCGAGAGCGGCATTGAGATCATCGAGCAAGGGGCGACCGTTGAGCCAGGTGGAGTTGCAGTTCTTCATCTGCCGCCGCTCCGGCACCCAAGCGCCGGGCGTGCCGATACCGACGGGTGACCCACCGCCAAACTCCGCATCGATCCGCCCCACCAATGCAGCAACCGCTGCGACCGTGCCGGCATAGTCGCCCGTCGGCGTCGCCACGCGCTCGCGAAACCGCACCGCACCGCTGACGTCGAGCAGCACCGCCTCGATCTTGGTGCCGCCGAGGTCGATGCCTATGCGTGCCGCCTTCATCCAGGCGTGGGGCCGGACAGCCGGCTAGTTGCAATGGCTGCCATCAGGCGTTGCCAGTCGAACGCCGGACCCGGATCGGTCTTCCTCCCCGGAGCAACCTCCGCATGCCCCACCACCCGCGACGGCGAGAGCTGCGGATAGCGCAGGAACAACGCCTGCAGAACCCCGGTCAGTCGCTCGTACTGCGCGTGTTCATAGGGCGAGTCATCGGTGCCTTCGAGTTCGATGCCGATGGCGAAGTCGTTGCAGTTCTCGCGGCCGCCAAAGGAAGAAACACCAGCGTGCCAAGCGCGGCGATGGAAGGGGACGAACTGCGTCGCCACGCCGCCGCGGTCGATGAACAGATGCGCCGACACTCGCACCCCTTCGAGGTCTGCAAGCGCCGCGTGCAGCGTTAAGTCCAGCGTATTGAGGAAGAGCGCCTCGACAAGGCCCGTGCCGAACCGACCCGGCGGCACGGTGATGCCGTGAATCACCACGAGGCCAATGTCGTCCTCGCGCGGACGGTCGTTGCAGTTGGGGCTCGGCCGCACCAACGCGCCGGTCAGCCATTGCCCCCCATCTATGTGGGGACGTTCCTCCATATACTCTCCACCCGACTGCCCGCACGGACTTGAAGCCCCCGCGAATATGCGCGCCGACCCCGAGACCGTCAAACGCAATGTCGCCGAGGCCCTCGCCGAAGACATCGGCCCCGGCGACATCAATGCCGAACTGATCGACGCCGAGACCCAGGCCCGTGCAAGGCTGGTGACCCGCACCGACATGGTGCTCTGCGGCCGCCCTTGGGTGGTTGAGGCTTGCAGCGTAGTGGACCCGCGCATAGCCACCCGTTGGTTCGCCGAGGAAGGCGAATCGGTCACAACCGGTTCCAGCCTCTTGGAACTCACGGGGCCAGCGCGCGCCCTGCTCACCGTAGAACGCACCGTCGTCAACTTCGTGCAAGTGCTCTCCGCCGCTGCCACCTCGGCAAGGCGCTACGCCTCAGCCGTCGCTGGCTTGCGCACTGCCACCGACAAGCCGGTCACCATTCTCGACACCCGCAAGACTCTGCCGGGGCTGCGCCACGCCCAGAAGTACGCCGTCGCCGTCGGCGGCGCACAAAACCACCGCATGGGCCTTTTCGACGCCTTCCTTCTGAAAGAAAACCACATCGCGGCCGCCGGCGGCATCACCGCCGCCGTCCACCGCGCCAGGGCCCTCCATCCCAACGTCAAGCTTGAAGTGGAGGTGGAGAACAACGAAGAGCTGCAAGAGGCCATCGCCGCCGGCGCCGACATGGCCCTGCTCGACAACTACAGCCCCGAAGCCACGCGCGAGGCGGTCCACCTCACCGCCGGCCGAATCCCCCTCGAAGCCTCCGGCGGAATCACCCTAGAGACCATCGCCGGCATCGCCGCAACTGGCGTCGACTTCATTTCCATAGGAGACATCACCAAGGCCGTAGCGCCACCGGATCTGTCGATGCGATTGGAACGCGTAGATTGAGGGTGTGCTTCGAAGACCGAGGGTCCTCGCGCTCCTGGCCGGACTGCGAATCTAGGCGCTAGCCGGGGGCGTTGAGGTACTCGTGATAGGCGGCGAGCAATCCGTCCATGCCACCGTAAGGCTGAAGGACGACTCGCAACGTGAGGCTGTAGGTAGCGCCAGCCCTCGGCGAAGGAATGACCCAGAGGAAGTCCCAGGCGGGCCCGCCAAAGGCGGGTGCAAGAGGGTTTACGACGAAACGGACGTATTGGCGCGACCATGTAGGGAAGAAAACGGCGAACACCTTCTCCCCGACCGTGCCGAAAAAGAACGCATCATCGAATCGGGCCGAGGAGTCGGCGTAGTAGTACGTCTGCGGTGCCGGTCGCGGACGGCCAAGTTCAGGGCTCGCAAGGCCACTCGGATGCACGACTCGGCCAGGAGTGTGGGCTTGGCCGTTGAAGTGCATCCAGCCGTTGGACGCTGGATGCCTGAGCCCGTCGTAGCCGCGGAAAGTCACGCCCGTGTAGATCGGTGCCTTGACGATGGTCGCGAAGAAGAGCGCTAACGATCCGAATGGCCATGACTCACGGGACGTCGTCGCATCGATGGACACATCGACGGCGTCAGGTGGCGCAACGCGGTAGACGATGTTGCACGTGGTCTCGGAACAAGCGGTTGGGTGGTAGCGAAGCGTGCAGCCGTCGGCGCGTACGTCGTGAAGGCTCTTCGGCGAGTAGCAAGGCTCGTACTCGACGTATTCCGCCGAGGCGGGCGGAACGCCGATGTAGTGCTCCAGCGTCAGCGCCGGGGACAGCAACCATTGCGCGGGTGAGGCCGCATGCGCAAATTGGCGCAGGCCGCACCAGCCGTTTGCGGCGTCGGTCTCGACAACAGCCGAGAGTTCACCTGCATTGATGGTGACTGCCACCCTCGCTCCTAGCCCTAGCGTCGAGCTCGTACACTACCAGTCCAGCGATGCCGCCTCGCGAATCGTACGGTTGGCTATCTGGGAGTGGACTTCGCGGGCGTATGTCGACAAGGGTTCGCTGGGCGTCGTTGAGATCTGGAAGCGGCCGTTGATGACATGCTTGACCGCCTGCACGACTTCGGTAGCGGCCGTCAGCGCCCTCTCATTCGGTTGCATGGACGCGAGTTCGGCGATGCCCTCTCGGACGGCGACGGGGCAGTCCGGGAGTCGGCGGAAATGAGCAATGCGCCACTTGAACGCGGGCACGAAGCTGTTGTTCCAGCAAAAGGCCAGCTCGATCACTTCGTTGACGAAGAGGGAGCGGCATTGCGAGAACGCCAGTCCATCGCCGCGCTGCAACGTTCGAGCAAGGTTGTATTCCGGCCCCGCGTTCCACGTGCGGAATAGCCCTCGCGCAAGGAGGCCCTTCTGGATTTCCGGTGGCGGGTACCGAACGTAGTGGCGCCACAGACGGGTGAACTGATTGTGGGGGTCGTGGAAGACCGCACCCTGACCGGCGTCGTAAAGTCGCTCCGTCCACCTCCGCCCGAGAAAGCCCTGCCGGGTCAAGTGAGGCAGCCAGTCGACGAGCCCGGTCGGTGGTTTCCGGTAGCCCGTCAGTTCGGAAAGGAACCCGGCCATTTCGACGACATCGGTCTTGCGCGGCCCCGGCCCGCCATAGCCGCGCCAACTGATGCCTTCGACTCGATCAGGCAGGTCCTTTAGCTCCTCCTTGAGTCGGCGCCCGTGCACGCGCCAAGTTTGTGCAGGAAGAATGAACGTGAGGTAAGGCCCCCAGAAATGGTCACGCGATACCTGGTCGTCGATGCCAGCATTCTGGGATGTCCCACCTACGCATCCGACCGAGCACACATCTGTCAGGTCGAGACGTTCGAGAAGGGCGCGGCCGTGCTCTTCAAACAGGCGCCGGGAGAGTTCAAGCCCTTGCATCTCGGTCGATCCGCCGAAGCCGCGCCCTTCTGCCTGCGCAGCGGGCCGTAACGCACCCATGGTCGGTCCCGCCTCGCTGTTCGACACACCTTTCAGACATTGGCGCCTCGCGTGCGTTTGCCGGATGTTCCGGTTTTGGACAGTACGGCTCGAATGCGGGAGGCTTCGGTTGCGAGAACCTGGTCACCGGGGTTGGGGCCGACCCGTGCGAAGTCCATGTCGTGCAGGTTGTTGATCGGGCTCACGTGGATGTGGACGTGGTCCACCTCAAGGCCCGCAATCAACAAACCCACCTTCGTTGGACAATACACGGTCTGCTGTGCACGAGCGATTCTGCGGGCGACTCGCATAAGATGAGCGAGGACATCCACCGGAAGATCAACCCAATGATCAACGGGGTCCATGGGAACGACGAGCGTGTGTCCGGGACGAAGCGGGCGAATCGACATGAACGCAACGGATAGGTCGTCACGCCAGACAAAGTGGGCCGGAAGCTCCCCGGCAATGATGCGTTCGAAGACTGAGGCCAATGTCGAAGCTCAATCCTTCATGGCTTATGTAGGTCGACCGTGCGGGGTGACGACGCACTGTGCACGGCAACGGCCGAAGCGCCCGCAACAGGCACTGGCTTACGCTGGCAGGTCGAGGTGCAGATCGGCTCCGCTGTTTAAACGCCGCATGGTGCCGGAACGCGGAATCGAACCGCGGACCTACTGATTACGAATCAGTCGCTCTACCGACTGAGCTATTCCGGCACATCCGCAAATCGTACCCGAATCGGTTCGGGTGCGCCCGTTCGATCACTCGTTCTGGGCGCAAGGATCGTTGGCCGGCAGCACGCGGCAGAGCGTAGCCCCGCCTGCATCCGCGGCGGTGACCGTCCAGGCGTCGGCGTCCGCCGTGACGATGAATGTCGTGCCGTCGTCGGTCGCCGGTTGCCAACCGATGGCGGCTGCCAAAGACTCCTCGCCGGCCGCCGGGTCCCAAGAGCCAGCGCCATAGCTGCCCGTGCGCAGCCGCGTCTCCTCCTGAAAGATCGCCATGGTAGCGATGCGCTTGCCAAGCGCACCCTCCCGCGCCGTCGCCACGTAGTCGCGATACCAAGGCACCGCCACTGCGGCCACGACCGCGACGATCGCCAACGCCGCCAGCAATTCCAGCAGAGTGAAGCCTGCCTTGCACCGCGCGGATTGGGCAGCGCAGGTCGTGCGCCTTGCGAACTCGTTCGAGTGCCTGCGCCTTGGCGCCTGTGTCGGCAGCGCCCCGGGGCCGCCCCGGAACGTCGCACGTGCAGGACGCCGGCTCGCCTTCGGCCCCGCTCGGCAAGGGCCTTCACCCCCAGAGCGGTGCCGCGTTGCAACCTCTACAAGTCTGCCCACGCGATGCTCCGCTGCTCTTGCGCTGCGAACTCGCCAAACATCGGCCGCGTCACGGTCACCACCAAGTCGCCCGAAGCGAACTCATTCTCGACGCCTATGCCCACCACTCCGTTGCCGTCATCCGCCTCGGTTGCGAACGGTGCGCCGCCCCCCGGCGCCCTGCCTGCGCCTTGGCCGTTCAAGAGATCGATCCAGCCTTGGCCGTCGTCGGCGTTGTACTCGGTATCTGCCTGCGCTGCGGTGAGCGTGCCCATCGCGATCTCAGCCTGAACGCGCCGCAGTTCCGACTGCACAACGCTGGCACCCGTCTCGAAATGGGCGTTCACCTTGGCCATGTTCGCGCTCTGGATGTAGTCGTTGTAGGCCGGCACCGCCAGTGCCGCCAGAATGCCGATCAACGCAATCACGATCATCAACTCGATGAGCGTGAAGCCTTGCCCTCGTCGGTGTCCAATCACGTCGTGTTCCCGTTGCATCGAACCGCTCCCTATGCCTTGGCTACCAAGGCGAAAATCGTAAGCAAGTCTTCGCCGCCTGTCGTTGCATCCTTCGACCAATGCGCATGTAAGCCGCGGCGGCAATCCGCGTAAGACATCACTGCAATCGGTGGCAGTGGGCCATCACGCACGCGCCCCGCGGACAAATTCGGACAAGACGCAGCGGCGATTTCCTATCGACCCTGCTGCCCCGGCCGGCGTAGCGTTTCCGGCGAACAGTCGACGCGAGAGCCCGATGGTGCCAACGCAGCAAAGCCCAACGTCGGCGCGGGAAGCGGCCAAGTCCCTGGCAGCGGACCTGTGCCTGCCACTCATGGACCTCACCGCGTTCGACCTGGCCCAAGCTCCGCGCGGACTGCTTGACAGCACGCTCCTGCAGGATCACCGCATCCTGCCGCTGGCCGTCCGCGCCGGACAGCTGTTCGTCGGCACCGCCGACCCAGCCAACCAAGCCGCCATCGAAGCGGTTCGGCAGCGCACAGGCATGGCGACGCAATGCGTCGTCGTTGAACCAAAACCACTCGAAGCCGCGCTCGCTGCACTTGCCGAAGCCGAGTCCCAAGGCCGAGACGCAGTCGTCCCAACCACCGTTTCCGCCGGCGCACCGGGTACCGCGCCAGCCACCGAACCTCTACAAGGCGTGACCGCCCCCACACGCCTCCAGCAAGGCCTGCCAGCAGCGGCCGCCGACAACGCCGACGAGACCCCCGTCGTGCGCTTCGTGCAAGCGACGCTGCTTGACGCAATCCGTGCCGGCGCCTCCGACATCCATTTCGAGACCTATCGCGGCTCGAGCCGAGTGCGTTTCCGCGTCGACGGGGTCCTGCGGGAAGAAAGCCAGCCGCCGGTGGAGATGGGCCCGCGACTCGCATCGCGCCTGAAGGTGATGGCGGAACTCGACATCGCCGAACGCCGCATCCCCCAAGACGGTCGCCTGCGCCTCCCTTTGGAGGATGAGCGCAGCATCGACATGCGCGTCAACACCATGCCCACCATGTGGGGCGAGAAGATCGTGCTGCGCATCCTCGACGCGTCGGCAACGCAGGTCGGCGTGGACAGGCTCGGTTTCAGTCCCGAGCAGCGGCGTCTCTTCCTCGAAGCCCTGGCCCTGCCGCAGGGAATGATCCTAGTCACCGGCCCGACCGGCAGCGGCAAGTCGGTGACGCTGTACGCCGGACTCAACGTGCTCAACACCGAGGAACGCAACATCGCCACCGCCGAAGACCCGGTGGAGATCAACGTCGAGGGCATCAACCAGGTGCAAGTGAACCCCAAGGTGGGGCTCGACTTCACCACGGCCCTGCGTGCGTTCCTCCGCCAGGACCCTGACGTCGTGATGGTGGGAGAGATTCGCGACCTCGAAACCGCCGAAACCGCCGTCCAGGCCGCGCAGACTGGCCACCTCCTGCTCGCCACCCTGCATACCAACTCCGCCGCCGAGACCCTCACACGCCTGCGCAACATGGGCGTGCCGGCTTTCAACCTCGCCACCTCCGTGAGTCTCATCGTCGCGCAGCGCCTGGCCCGCGTGCTGTGCAAGACCTGCTGCAAGCCCCTGTCCGCGCCGCCCGAGACGCTCGCCGACCAGGGCATCCACGCCGCCGACATCGCTCGCGGCGTGCAACTGTTCGCGGCCAACGCCGACGGCTGTGGCAACTGCCGCAAGGGCTACCGCGGACGCACCGGCATCTACGAGGTCGTGCGCGTAACCCCCGCCATGTCAAGGCTCATCTTGGACGGCGGCGACAGCATCGAGCTTGCCGCCGAGGCGAGGAGGGAGGGCTTCCCGAGCTTGCGCGAGTCCGGCGTTGCCAAGGTTCTGGCCGGCGTAACGAGCCTCGCCGAAATCAACCGCGTCACGGCCTAAGGAGGGCGCCGCCATGACCCGACAAGAAACGTCGCAGACCTTTCTCTGGAAAGGCACGGACCGAAACGGCCGCAGCCAAAGCGGCGAGATAGAAGCCGCGTCGGTGTCCTTGGCTCGGGCGCTGCTGCGGCGCCAAGCGATCGACCCGCAGCGCGTCCGCCGCAAGCCGCAGGGATTGTTCGCGCGCAAGCCCGGCCGCAAGGTGAAGCCGGCGCAGGTCACGGCCCTCATGCGCCAGCTTGCCACCGTCACGCAGGCTGGCATTCCGCTCGTGCAGGCTTTCGATCTTGTCGCCGACGCCGCGGATGCAAGCGGCGTGCGCTCGCTCGTCAAGCGCATTCGCGAAGACGTCGCCGGGGGCTTCTCCCTCGCGACGGCCCTACGGCGCCATCCGTCGCACTTCGATGCCTTGCTGTGCAACCTTGTGGATGCCGGCGAGCAGTCCGGCGCCTTGGACGAGATGCTCAGCCGCATCGCCACCCACGGCGAGAAGACTCGCGCCATTCGCGGCAAGGTGCGCCGTGCTCTCACCTATCCGGCAGCGGTGATCGTGATCGCGCTCGCAGTCACAGGGCTGCTGCTCGTCAAGGTGGTGCCGCAGTTCGAGGACATGTTCGCGAGCTTCGGCGCTGAATTGCCGGCCGCGACACAGAGCGTGATCGCGGTGTCCGAGTTCGCTCGCGCCAGTTGGGCTGGAATCCTCGCGGGCCTGATCGGCACCGGCATCGGCATCGGCTGGACACGACGACGCTATGTGCCGCTCCGCCGCGCCACCGACCGAGCCTTGCTGAAGGTGCCGGTGATCGGACCGATCGTCGAGCATTCGGCCGTCGCCGGAACCGTGCGTACCCTCGGCACGACGCTGGACGCAGGCGTGCCGTTGGTCACCGCCCTGACGCTAGTGTCGGCCTCGGTCACCAACTCTGTCTTCACCACCGCAACCCTCGCCATGCGCGACGAAGTGGCCAACGGACAGACACTGGCCCAAGCCATGCGCAACGCTGTCGCCTTCCCGCCCTTGGCGACGCAAATGGTCGCCGTTGGCGAGGAGTCCGGCACCCTGGACTACATGCTCAGCCGCTGCGCCACGCACTACGAGGAACTCGTGGATCACGCCGTCGACCAACTGACCGCCCTCCTCGAGCCCGCCGTGATGGTGGTCCTCGGCGTCCTGGTCGGTGGCCTGATCACCGCCATGTACCTGCCCATCTTCCAAATCGGCGGCGTGGTCACCGGCTAGGAGCAAGGTCAAAGGAAGCTGGGGGCCAGACCCCGCGCGTAGCGAGGGATTTAGCTGCGCCGGCCCGAGACCTACGTCGGCGTCAGTCGGAGCTACCGACCACGCTGTCGAGCCACCGACCGATGTCAGAGAGTTCCTCGGCGCAAACTTGGTGACCCATGCCGTATTGGCGCCACTCGACCCGATAGTTGAGGGCTTCCAGGGCATGCCGCGAGGTGACTGCTCGGGCGATGGGGATCATTGGATCCATGTGGCCGTGCGCCATGAAGATGGGGGTGTCCACGCTGGCGAAGGTCACCTCCGCCGCTAGTCCCTCCGGATCGTGTACATAGGTGGACAGTGCCATGATGCCGGCGAATGGCTGGCTCGCCCGCGTGCCCATGTGCAAGGCGATGACGCCACCTTGGGAGAAGCCCGCAAGCACGATTCGTTCCGGTGGCGTGCCACCTGCGGTTTCGGCATCCACCAGAGCCTGTACCTGAGCCGCCGAGCGCGCGATGTCCTCGGTGCCGGACTTCGGCGCACGGGGATCGATGTCGTACCACGCTCGCATCTGGGCGCCGCCATTGATCGTCACCGGACGCACCGGTGCGTGCGGGAAGACGAAGCGCAGGGGGGCGCGCAGGTTGAGCATGGGCACCACCGGCTCGAAGTCGTGGCCGTCCGCGCCGAGGCCATGCAGCCAGATCACGGTGCCGACGGCGTTCCCCAGCGGTTCCTGCTCGATGCACTCAAGGGCTGGCAGGTCGCTTGTCATGCTTTCCCCTTGTCTTCGGGCATGTTGGCCAAGGAATCGCGAAAATGCGCGATGGCACGCAAGGCATCGGGCCCGGGGCGCGGCATCTCCGGCGCCATCGCGGCCAGCGTTTCGACGATCACGGTGGCGACCATCAGGCGAGCGGTCGGCTTGTGGTCCGCTGGGATGATGAACCAGGGCGCAAACTCGGTGGCGGTGGCCGCAATGGCCGTCTGATAGGCGCTGAGATACTCCTCGCGCAGGGCCGTCTCGGTGATGTCGGAAGAGTGGAACTTCCATTGCCTCTTGGGATCGTCGAGCCGCCGCATGATGCGACGTCGCTGTTCTTCCTGCGACACGTGCAAGTAGAACTTGACGATGTGGGTGCCGTTGACGTGCAAATGCCGCTCGAAGGCGCGGATGTCGCGCAAGCGCTCGTCCCAGAACTCCTCCGGTGGCGGATGCGCGAGCCCGCGCGCGGCCAAGAGTTCCGGGTGGACGCGCACCACCGCGACCTCCTCGTAATGCGAGCGGTTGAACACGCCAATCTGCCCCCGCGCCGGCACCGTCAGCCAGTGCCGCCACAGCCAGGAATGGGTGAGTTCCTCACCCACCGGCTCCTTGAAGCTCATCACCGAAATGCCCTGCGGGTTGACGCCCTTGAACACCGCACGAATCGCCCCATCCTTGCCGGAAGCGTCCATGCCCTGAAAGACCAAAAGGAGGGAGGTGCGGCTGCTCGCGAACAGTCGCTCCTGAAATCGCGCTATGCGTCGGCGCTGACGCGCGAGCCGCTTGCCTGACTTGCGAACATCGGCAAGTCCATGCCGGGTGGGGATCGCGGCCAGGTCCACCGCAGCATTGGCGGACACGCGGTACTGCGATGTGTCCGGCATGGCTGGAACGGCGGCCGGCGGCCGAGGCCGGCCCTGTCGTGCCGCGCCGTTCCCCGCCTCGTCGCCACCCACCACGGGAATCAGGCGAATTCCAGAATGGCCCGGCCGCTGATGCGTCCCTCTTCGAGCGCGGCGGTGGCTTCGTTGATGTCGTCGATCGGGTAGCGCTCGGTGACGAGGGCATCGAGGTCCAAGTCGCCCCTGGCGTGCCAGTCGAGAAACATCGGGAAATCGCGGTCGGGACAACAGGAGCCGCCGATGGAGCCACGAAACTGCTTCTCCTGCCCGAGCATCGCGCCGGCGTTGAGTTCCACTGGAGTCGAAGGCACGCCCACGAGCACCGCCGTGCCCCCTTGGCGGGCGCCGAAATGACCCGGCCGCACCGCCGGCACGATCTGCTCCATCGTCACCTTGAGGCCAATGCAGTCGAAGGCATAGTCGACGCCAGTGACCGGCTGGCCGCCGATAGCGACCTCGTCGGGGCACCCCACTAGGTCGTGAATCGCCTCCACCGCATTCACCTTGGAGGCGTCGATGCCATGCGTGGCGCCGAAGCGACGAGCGAACTCGAGCTTGGTCGCATCCAGGTCCACCGCGATGATGGGATCGGCGCCGCGCATCTTGGCGCCAACCACGGCGGAGAGACCAACGCCGCCCACGCCGAAGATGGCCACGGAGTCGCCCTTCTGCACATTGGCGGTATTCAGCACGGCGCCGGCGCCGGTCATCACGGCACAGCCGATGATTGCGGTCACGTCGCGGCTGATGTCCGGCCCGGCCTTGACGACAAATTGGCCGTCGGCAATGGTGTGGTCGGCCCAGGTGAAGACGTTCTGCGACACTGCACTACCGCCAGCAACGCTGAGATGCGCCGCGGCCGGCGGCGTGCGAATGGCTTTGGCATCGCGCGGCACCCAGGTGACGAGGACGATGTCGCCCTCTTCCAGGTGCGTCACGTCCGAGCCCTTGGCGATCACCTCGCCGGTGGACTCGTGACCGAGCAGCACCGGCCCGCGCCTGGGCCTGTGCATCTGGTGCAATTGCGAGTGGCAGACGCCCGACGCGAACTGCCGCACCACCACCTGGGACGGACCGGGGTCCGGCAGGCTCACTTCCTGCACCTCCAGCGGTGCGTCCTCTTGGGGCAATACCACCACCCGAGCCGACGTAGCCATGCGAATCCCTCCCGCACGTTGACCGTCGCAGTTTGACCCGCTGCGTGCGCGCTTGGCAAGTTGCGGCCGGACAGTGACGGTCAGCCGACGCCGTCGGGATCGATGCCCGCGGCGACTGGCGTCAGTCCGGCTTCGGTAACGTCGGCAAGGAATGCATCAAGCCGCTCTCGGCTGTCGCTCGCAGCGACGCCGATGTCGCCGCCGCCGGCTCCGCAGGGCTTGTAGATCACGCCTGATCTGGCCGCCAGTCGAGCAGCGACTCTGTGTGATGAGCCGAATATGCCGATGCCGGCGGCCTCGTCCATGTGCCTGAGTGCCTCCGCATTGAGCGCAAGCGCCTCCAGAAAGGTGCCGACAGCAACTCCGCCCGAAGCCAGCGCAGCAACTTGCTCCGCCGCGTGCTCGAGCGCCCGCAATGCGGCCGGCATCTCGCCTTTACGCCAAGCGTGGAAGCGCGCCAGCATCGGGGCGGTGGCCGTGCCGTGACCGGCAAAGACGAATCGAAGGTTGAGGTCGCGAGGCAGCTTCACCGGCACGGCCCTGCCCGTCACGAAGCGGATCACGCCGCCGGTGGCCGCCGCCGCCACATCCAGCCCGCTGCCGCCGCCTTGCAAGCGCCCGTGCAGAGTGAGCAACTCGGCCAGTCCGCAGCGACGCCCCGCCAGCGCCGACAGCGCCGTTGCAAGGCTCGCCACCACCGCAGCGCTGGAGCCAAGCCCAAGCTTCACGCCGCCCTGGTAACACGCGGTCGAGTCGATCTCGACGCCAACATGCGGCGGCGTTTCGTTTGCACGCAGCACTTGCGGCACGATGCCGGCAAGGGTGTCCGCCGGGCTCGCCAACAACTCGTCGCGAGTCATCCGCTGGTGCATTGCGTGGCCCGTGCCGAGAAACTCCCAACCGCCTTGCTCGCGAACTGTCAGTCGGCAGCGGACGCGGCGGTCCAGCGCTGCCACCAACGCCGGCGCCCCGAGCAGCACTGCGTACTCGCCGCTCAGCACCGCCTTGGCCGGTGCGGAAGTTTCGATGGAGCTAGCGGCCATCAGCCGGCTTCGGTGACGACCGCACCGGGGCCGATGCGGCAGCGGATCACCCGCTCGATGCCCGGAGCGTTCGCGAGCGCCTCCGCCACCTCGTCTGCGTCGTCCAAGGCACTGAATGCCTTCACCTGCGGACCGGCATCAATGCTGGCGAAGACGCCCGTGCCGGCACGTCGCAACTGCGCCAGCGCATGGAGGGCGGCCACGGTGGCCGGCGCCCAGTACACGATCGCCGGGCGGCTGGTGAGGGTAAGTGCGTGCAGCTTCATGCTGCTGTGCTCTGCCACTTCCGCGAGGGCATCGAAATCCCGCGCCCGCACGGCGCGCAACGCGGCAGCGAAATCGTCGTCGGTGC
>JAPPDJ010000083.1:0-2424 GCA_028824555.1 Gammaproteobacteria bacterium
AGCGAATGTTCTGCGCGCCTTGCGGCGCGATGGAGGGCGGGACGCCCTCCCTCCGGCCCCCGGAGCGTGCGCCGCGGAACGCAGTTCCCCAGGCAAGATGCCCTCGCCCAAGGGCTCTGCTTGACGCGCCGCCTTCCCGCAAATTAGGTTGCGCGCCAAACCCGCAACCGAGACAAGCCGCATGAGCGACGCCCCCGATCCTTGGACCGGCGACCCCACCTTCCTCGAGGGCTGGCCCATGTCCACCCCCCTCGACATTCGCCGTGGCCTCACTCGCGAGGAGGATGTGTCGTTCCCATTGCGCTGGGGAATCATCAGTGCCTCGGCCATCGCCTCGGACTGGATCAAGTCGTTGCAGGACGTGCCCGGCGCGTCGGTGACGGCGGTGGCGGCGCGCGACATGGATCGCGCCAAGGCCTATGCGGAAGCACACGGGGTGGCCACCGCCTACGACTCCTATGCGGACCTGTGCAACGACCCCAACGTGGACATCGTGTACATCGCCTCCAAGACCTGGGATCACCACCGCGACCTCCTCACCGCCATCGCCGCCGGCAAGCACGTCCTGTGCGAAAAGCCTTTCACGGACACCGCAAGCCAGGCGCGGGAGGTCTATGCCGCCGCGGACGAGGCTGGCGTCTTCTGCCAAGAGGCCATGTGGACGCGCTTCTTCCCGGCGATCGAGCACGCCCGCGCCGCCATGGAGCGAGGCGACATTGGCGAGTTGCAGGTGGTGCAGGCGGACTACCCGGACCGGGTCTATGCCCTCAATCCAGCCGTCACCGGCTTCGGCGCCGACGAGATGCCCCTGATCGCCGCCGCCGGTCGCGCGCCCCGCCCGCAGCCCCACGCCGGCGGCATCCCTTCCGCCCATGGCGGGGCACCGAGCGCCGCCGTCCTGCAATACACCGAACAGCAAGGCATTGCCGTCATCACCTTCCCGTCCGGTCGCTTCCCGGAAGAGACCCAATACATCGGCACCAAGGGCCGCATCACCATCGAGACCCCCTCGCACCATCCCTCTGCGCTAACCATCCGCACGGGCCGCCCGCCGCGCCGAGGCACCCGCAAGGACGAAGGCAAGCCACCGTTGGAACTCGACCCATCCCATGGCTGGAACGGCGACTGGGTCGAGACCCACTGGAACCAGGACAGGAACCCGAGCAACGGCCCCTTCAACCACGCCGAACGCTTCGAGTACCCCCTGCCAACCCCAGCCCCCGTCACCCGCGGCCAACCGGCGGGCTCACGCTGGACCGGCGAAAAACTCATCCGCTACAAGGGCTGGACCTGGAGTGGCGGCAACCAACACGGCTTCACCTACCAGGCCCAAGCCGTCCATCGCTGCATGGCGGCGGGCTTGAGCGAGATGCCCCAATTCACCCGCGCCGAATCCCTCCGCGTGTGCGAAATCATCGACGAGATCAACCGGCAGTGCATGGAGAGGGGGTTCTAGGGGCCGCGCCGTAGAAAAGCGGCGCTGGCGTCTAGGGCAACTGCGCTTTTGAGGCACTAAGGAGGTTTCGTAGGCAGTCGGTGGATCTTGCGAACGATCCGCGCTTGTCGTCACCTGCGGGATAGATGCTGGCAACAATCTCCGTAGCGCCCGCGTCGAAGAAGGTCTCCAGTTGTGCCGCAACCTCGCTTTCATTGCCTACTATAGCGATGTCACCAGGATTTTCGACTCCTTGCGCATCGAGTTGACGACGATAGCTCGGTAGCTCGCCGAAGAAGCCGTTAACTTCATTGGCTCGCGCTACGGCTTGTTCCTTGTCGTCGTGGACGCAGACAGGCAATCCCACTGCGATACAGGGAGCGTCTCTGTCGGCATCTTCCGCGGCCTTCATGACCTCGGGTACGGTGCGATTGCGAATGGTCCCTTCGCTAACCATCCACGTCACCACGCCATCTGCGACATGACCGGCAGCCCTTCGCATCTCCGGGGATAGAGCGGAGACAAGCACTTTGTATGGCTTGGGTTCTGGAAAGTCGTCCTCGACGCTGGCGTCGTCCGATGCCCCTGATTCTTCGACTGCGCGCAGGTAATCGCGAATGTGGCGACGGATTTGCCATAGCTCAAGGCCAGGGTCTCGTACGACTCTTCCGCGGTGGGACCGACACCCAACACCAGACGTCCGCCGGCCAAGACGTTTACCGTTCCAGCTTGATGCACCAACGTACCAGGGTGGCGAGGATAGGTCGGTATTGTCGCAATGCCCAGTTCAATCTTGGACGTGCCATGGCCGATCACGCCCATCATGGTCAGCGCATCGAATGTGCTGGCTTGCTGCATCCAGTAACTTCCGAACCCTTGCTTTTCGTAGTCGACAACTTCGTCCACGAGACGTGCAAGGGGCGCGGCGTGCCGGGGCGTTGGGCGATGCGCTTATCAATTCGCCTGCTACCACGACGGCGGCATGATCA
>JAPPDJ010000083.1:2434-3080 GCA_028824555.1 Gammaproteobacteria bacterium
CTTGCGCTCGTACATCGGCGAGCGCTCGCCTGCGCTCACGCCAGCCGAGGGGCCATCACAGCGCCCCGCGGCGGTCCCCCGGCGGCGGAGACGCCCGCATCGGGTTGATCGGAGCCCAGGAGTCCTTGGTGGCGAGGATGGCTTCGCCGACGTCTTCCACGTCCCACGGGCCTTCGGCTTCGTCCTTGGCGGCCACGGGTTGCATCTGCCAAGAGAGCAGGGAGACGCGGTTGCCGGTGACGAGCCAGGTTCGGCCGGTGACTTCCTTTGCCTCGTCGGTGCAAAGCCACACCACGGCGGGGGAGACCTTCTCCGGCGGCACGGCGGCCTTGGCCTGTTCCGGGAGGATGTCGTCGGTGAGTCGCGACAGTGCCGTCGGGGCGAGGATGTTCACGGTGATGCCGTAGCGGGCGCCTTCGAGGTACAGGCAGCGGGCGAAGCCGGCGATGCCGGCCTTGGCGGCGCCGTAGTTGGTCTGGCCGAAGTTGCCGAGCAGGCCCGAGGTGGAGCTGGTGACGACGATGCGACCGCCGTGGCCCTGCTCGAGCATCTGGTCGTAGGCCGCCTTGGCGGTGAGGTAGGTACCGCGCAGGTGGACGTCGTTGACCACGTCCCACATGTCGTCGGTCATGTTCTTGAACGACTT
>JAPPDJ010000151.1 GCA_028824555.1 Gammaproteobacteria bacterium
CCAGGTGCTCCGCAGCGACCGGACTACAGGCAGCCCTTCGATGTGGCACGTTTTCGAAATCGCGTAGACCAGTGTCCGGTTCGAAACCATCACTGCCATCGCCTTTCGTGACGGGCTTGGCATCGGCGTCTCGGCGCGCAAATACATCGCGGAATAGCTTTCTTTCGCTTACCTTCCATCGAGATTCGCGGTCGTCAAGGAGATTCTGGATGCGCCGCCATACCGCATTCCAGTCGCGTTGCGGCTTGCGCCCGAAGGCCTTGTCGATAGCTTGTATGTCGTCAAGCAGGTAGGGGCATGCATCGAGGAAACGAGCTTTGTCGTGGATGGTCATTTGGTAGCGCAACCGTAGCGGACGCTCGACCGTGATGCGGGTGAATCCGAAGTCCTCGTTATCGAAGACCTTCGATAGGCCTTCGTCTGTCTGCTCGCCGTACAACCGGACGATATCACCGATCTGGCTGCTAGTGATGTGACGGCGCTTGTCGCCCAGACTACGTTGGTTGTCTTCGCTGCCGCCGGCCGTCCACATGTCACGGGCATCGACGAGCTGGATTTTGCCTTTGCGCTGCGGCGACTTTCGATTGGTTAGGATCCAGATGTAGGTCCCGATTCCCGTGTTGTAGAACATCTGCTCGGGTAGCGCGACGATCGCTTCGAGCCAGTCGTTCTCGATGAACCACTTGCGTATGTTGCTCTCCCCCGAGCCAGCGCCGCCCGTGAACAGGGGAGAGCCGCTGAAGACAATTGCGAGCCGGGAGCCGTGCTTGTGCTCCTGCGGTCTCACGGGCTCGCGCTTGTCCCACATGTGCTGAAGGAAGAGTAGTGAGCCATCGTTAACGCGGGGCAAGCCAGCGCCGAAACGCCCGTCAAAGCCTCGCCGGTCGTGCTCCTGCTTCAGCTCGCGTCGCTGCCGCTTCCAGTCCACGCCGAAGGGCGGGTTGGTCAGGAAGTAGTCGAAGGTCTCGCCATCGAATTTGTCGTCAGTGAGGCTGTCGCCGAACCGAACGTTGTCGCCGGTGCCGTTTTGGTCCACCTGCTTCATCAGCATGTCAGAAGCTGCCGTGGCGAAAGCGCGTTTGTTGTAATCCTGACCATAGAGGAACAGTCGGGCGTCGGGATGGTGGTCCCGCAGGAAGTTCTGCGCCTCTGCGAGCATCCCGCCCGTGCCGCAGGCCGGGTCGAGTAGCTTGCGCACCGTACCGGGGGTGGCGAGCAACGCATCGTCTTCAATGAACAGGATGCCCACCATGAGCCGGATCACGTCCCGGGGTGTAAAATGGTCGCCCGCCGTCTCATTGGCCAGTTCGTTGAAGCGCCGGATCAAGTTCTCGAAGATGAGCCCCATCTGCGCATTGGGCACTGTGTCCGGATGGAGATCGACACTGGCGAACCTAGAAACTACGAGGTAGAGGATGTTGGCCTCACGCATCCGGTCGATCTCGTTTTCAAACTCGAAGAACTCAAAGATGTCCCGTGCATTCCCCGAGAAGCCCTGGATGTAGCTGACCAGATGCTCCGCGATGTGGTCGGGGTCGCCCTTCAGTTTTTCGAAATCGAAATCGGAGCGGTTGTGGAAGCGCTGGCCCGCCGCCCGGTTCAGCCGCAGGTCTAGGGCCGGTCCCTGAAGCTTGTCCTGACGCCGCTCGTACTCGGCAGCAACCTCGGCCCTCGAGGGTGCGAGCACGCAATCGAACCGTCGCAGGACGGTCATAGGCAGCATCACGCGCTCGTACTGCGGCGGCCGGTATGGGCCGCGCAGCAGGTCCGCGATCTGCCAGATCAGGTTGGCGAAATAGCTGTGGTCGGCCATGGGTCTTGACTTACCTCGCGCGCATTATGGCCGACAGAAGTGTTGCTTGTCTCCGAACACCCGCAGGGACCTCCGGCGAGACACGCCTCTCGACGCGTCTCGGAGTAGACACGGTCCGTCCCGGACTTCGGCGCGACTTCACTGATTTCTCTCGCAGGCCGCAGCTTGGCGTGCGCGCACCACATCTTTCGTTCGCTCGTAGCGATCCTCGATGGCCCATTCCGCGAGCCAGTGGTTCAGGTATGCGAGGTCCATCTCTGGGTCCGTCGCGAGGATGGACTCGACGTCCGCGGCGTCCTTGCTGCGGTCGGCGATCAGCTTGTGGATGAGGACATCCTCGATGGCCAGTACTCTGAGTTGCGTGCCGTCGTCACCGACGTGGACAACGGCTCGCTCGACCGCCCGTTCTTGGTACACCATGCCAACCGAGAGCACATCCACGAGGCCGTACTCGGGATGCCGCGCTCGCAACATCCAGTCCTGGTTACGCCTGTCGGTCAAGGCCCAGCCGGTGCGCTCGAGTGAGTCGGCGAGCGCGGCCAACGCCGAAGCACTGTCGAACGCGCCGAATCCCACCAGCAAATCGACATCGCCCGTGGCGCGCACGTCGTGCCGGTACACGTTCGCCGCCAACGCGCCGGCAAGTGCCCATGTGGCGCCTTGGGCTTCCAGCAGAGCGCCAATGGTCCGCACTGCCGCCAACGGGCGTCCGCTGAGGGGTAAGGGGGAAGCTGGGCTGGAGGTCACTCGCCCCACTCGGCTTTCTTGCGCATCATCGCTTCGTGCACGAGCAAGTGCCCGTAGAGGTCAAGTTCCCGTTCCTTGTCGTGGTCGTGGGTTGGCGGGACGTCGCGATTGAGCTCTTCGACGCGCTCAAGCACCTGCACGAGCGTCATGCCATGCGACCTGCCCCGAGGTTCGGCCATCGCGGCACCGATCCGGCGCATGTACTCGCGGTCCTGTTGGGTGACAGTCCCGACGTGCCGTCGGTCGGGTGAAGGCTCTGTGTTGACCGTCATGGTCGGTCCCGTTGCCAAGCTGCCCTCGAATCATAGCCTCGACGGCGGCGCCGATCGCGGCGGACTGAGAGCGCCCACGCCCAAGCGGGACACGGGCGAGCGTTGGGTCAGCGTTGGGTGGCGGCCCGGAGGGCGGCACCTACTTCGTTGGTGGCGAAATGGCGGGCGGTGCGGCCGCTGCGGACGCCTCGGGCCAGGGCCCAGCGGATGGCCGCCTTGGCTCGGTCTTCGTTCCATTCCAGCGTCACTCCGCGTTCGCTGGCAATGCGTTCCAGCCAGTGGCGGGCTACTGCCAGGTATTCGTCTTGGCGGAAGGCGTGGAAGGAGAGCCAGAGGCCGAAGCGGTCGGAGAGGGAGATTTTCTCCTCCACAACCTCCGCCTCGTGGAGTTCGCCGCCGACGTGGGTGGCGGCGGTGTTGTCGGTCATGTATTCCGGCAGCAGGTGGCGGCGGTTGGAGGTGGCGTAGATGAGCGTGTTTTCGGCGGTGGCGAACACAGAGCCTTCGAGGGCGCTCTTCAAGGCCTTGTAGGAGGACTCGCCCGACTCAAAGGAGAGATCGTCGCAGACGAGCAGGAAGCGGTAGGGCTCCTCATCCACAAGTTCGAGGATGGCGGCTAGGTCCACCAAGGATTCCTTGTCCACCTCGATCAGCCGCAGGCCCTCGTTGGCGTAACGGTTCAGGAGCGCGTGCAGGAGGGAGGACTTGCCGGTGCCGCGGGCACCCCACAGGAGTGCGTTGTTGGCCGGGTGGCCGGCGAGGAACTGCTCGGTGTTGGCAACCAGACGCGCCTTCTGGTCGTCAATGCCGAGCAGGTCGCTCAAGCCTATGGGGTCCAGGTGGCCAAACGGCACGAGACGGCCGCCGAAGGTTCCGCTCGTCCAGCGTGCCGCCCGGTGCTCGCGCCAGTCCAAGGCGCTGCGCGCCGGCAGGATGGCGAGCAGCCGCGAGAGCAGTTCGCTGCCTTGCTGCGCGAGGTCGGCTTTGGACCCGCTCATGGGCACCAATCCACCGCCCTCATGAGCGCGCGCGCAGTTCGATCACGTTGTCGGCACGTTTGACGTAAATCTCGCGTTCGCGGCCCGGTCCGTCGATGCCGATGCGGCCGGTGTCGAAGAGGCGAATGTCGAAGTGTTGCGAGGCCTCGGGGTCATCCGACTGGTCGGGGTGGAGCACTAGCGTATGTCCGGACAGTCGCCAGACGCCGGTCTCCTCGCTGCTGCCGTCTTGGGCAACATAGCGGCCGCCGTCGAGTTCGCCACCAAGCCGCAGCACCCGCGGTTCCCCGACCGCATCTCGATGCCAAGCCCCCGGCAGGTTGAGCTGGGTGAGCCAGCGCAGTCTGGCGGCCCGCGTGCCGCGCACATACAAGACCACGGCGCCGACGATGACCGCCAGCAGCAGGTAGATGGTCACCGCAGCACCTCGCGGTCCACCCCGGTGAGGGTCGCATCCATCGACATCGCTACCCAGTTCTCCACTTCGGCGAGGGATTGCTCCACCACCCGCAAGCTGTCTGCCGTGGCCACCACCTGCCAGCGCGCCTGCCGGTGCGAGTCCTGATGGCCGCTCTCACACACGGCAAGATGCGGCTTGCGCCCGAAGCGCTCGCGCAACCGCGACAGGCGATGTCGCTTTTCCTTCAGCGAGCGGCAGCCCTCAAGATGGAAGTCGAGCGCTAGTACGCCGATGTGCATTTTGGAAGTCCCCTCGCTCGCCCGGTCGCGACGAATCAGGCGGCTGCGCGCGCGACCGCCCCCTTAGGGAAAGGCGACGCTCGTTGTCGCGCTCAATCCGCGGCCACCAACGTCCTCATCTCCTCGAATCCCGTCCGGGCCACATCGTCCGGGATCAAGGGGTAGCGGATGCCGGCCCATTTCTGCACCACGCGCACCACCTGGCAGGAGTAGCCGAACTCGTTGTCATACCAGACGTAGAGGACGATGCGGTTGTCGTCGACGATGGTGGCATCGCCGTCCACGCAGCACGCGTGGCGATTGCCGATCAGGTCGCTCGACACCACCTCCGGCGAACCCGTGAAGTCGATCTGGCGTTGCAGCGACGAGTTGAGCGCGGTGTCGCGCAGGAAGTCGATGGCCTCCTCGCGTGTGATCGATCGTTCCAGCGTCAGGTTCAAGATTGCCAGCGACACGTTCGGCGTCGGCACGCGGATGGCGTTGCCGGTAAGCCTCCCCTTAAGCGCCGGCAAGAGCTTCGCCACCGCGTCCGAAGCGCCGGTTTCGGTAATCACCATGTTGAGGGGCGCACTGCGGCCTCGGCGCGCCTTCTTGTGGAAGTTGTCGATGAGATTCTGGTCGGGTGTGTACGCATGCACGGTTTCCATGTGGCCGTGCTCGATGCCCCAGTGGTCGTGAACCGCTTTCAGCACCGGGACGATGGCGTTGGTGGTGCAGGAGGCGGCGGAGAGGATGGTGTCCGCGTCCGACACCTCGTGGGAGTTGATGCCGGAGACGATGTTCTTGATCGCGCCCTTGCCTGGGGCGGTGAGCATCACGCGGGCGATGCCAGGTGAGGCCAAGTGCTCACGGAGGCCCGCTTCGTCCCGCCAGGCACCGGTGTTGTCGATGAGGATGGCGTTGTCGATGCCGAAGGCGCGGTAGTCGATGGCCGAACGGTCGCTCGCGTAGATGAAGCGAATGACGTTGCCGTTGGCGATGATGCAACTGTTCTCCTCATCCACCCGGATGGTGCCTTGAAACGCTCCGTGAACCGAGTCGCGGCGCAAGAGCGCGGCGCGCTTGCGCACATCGTCGCCGCCGGTGGGCCGCACCACCACCGCCCGCAGCCGAAGCTGGTCGCCGCCGCCCGTCTTCTCGATCAGGAGCCGCGCCAGGAGACGGCCGATGCGGCCGAAGCCGAACAGCACCACGTCCTGGGGTTTCTCAATGGGCGGCGTCTTGCGCCCGATCACCGAGGCACAGGCTTCGCGGGCGTATTCGAGGGGCATTTGCCTCGTGCCTGCCTCCATGCGCTCCATATAGCGCACCGCCAGCTTGCCCACGTCCACATGGGAAGGGCCGAGATCGAGCTTGGACATTGCCTCGATGATAGGAAAGCTCTCGAACTCCGACAGCTCGTTCTGCGCCACCTGACGCACGTATCGGTGCGTGCGCATGATGTCCGTGACGCTCTGGTTGTGCAGCGCCCGTCCGTAGCAGTAGGTGACGACGTTGTTGCGGTAGAGCCGGCCGATCAGCGGAATCATCGCCTCGGCAAGCGCTTCGCGTTCCTTCCAGTCGGGGAAATAGTCGTCCAGATGGGGTAGCGCCAAGGCTGCTGTCCTCGTCGAAATGGCCGGGGGGACACCCGGGCCTGAGCCGTTTTGACCCCTGCCCACCATCTGCCGGCGCTCCGGCTGCGGGTGGGCAGGCACTCGTGTCGTGTATTATCCGTCGCAGGCGGCACAGCGTAAAGAAATCCCGCATGGCAAACGGGCCATGCGAAGCACGTCCACAAGCGCGCCTTGCGGCGCGTTGGAGGGCAATGCCCTCCCCGCAACAGAGAGGCCCCCCAAGGGCGACGCATCAGGTCGCCCTTGCTGACGAACAGGCAAGGCGCCGCGGCTCACCGTCGCGGCGCGTTTTGTTTCGGGCATGGGGATTGGGATTCCGTCAAGCCAGTGGGAGACATGGGCCAATGAACAACCGCTTTTGGGCAAGGTCGAGCCTCGCCA
This sequence comes from Gammaproteobacteria bacterium, assembly GCA_028824555.1. Lineage (GTDB taxonomy): Bacteria > Pseudomonadota > Gammaproteobacteria > Pseudomonadales > Azotimanducaceae > VXYL01. The sequence goes on from JAPPDJ010000151.1 coordinate 6,527, forward strand.
TCGCCGTCGCGCTCGGCGCGCAGACAGCCGTCGCACAAGACAGCGACATACCGGCCGAGGATGAATACGACGAGGTGGTGGTCACCGTTGGCACCCGTGCGGCGCCTCGGTCCGCCACCGCTTCGCCGGTGCCGGTGGATGCGATCGACTACGACGCCCTCGCAGACCAAGGCGTCGGCGACATGACCGACCTCCTGCGCACCACCATCCCGTCGTTCCACGTCAGCACCAATCCCTCCCGCGACGCCGCCGCACTGCTGCGCCCCGTGAACCTGCGCGGACTCGCCCCCGACCACACCTTGGTGCTGGTGAACAACAAGCGTCGCCACCGCGCCGCCGTCATCCAGTGGATTTCCAACGGCGCATCGGACGGTGCCCAAGGCCCCGACATCTCCGCCCTCCCCGCCGCCGCCATCGAGCGCGTGGAGGTGCTGCGCGATGGCGCCGCCGCCCAATACGGCTCCGATGCCATCGCCGGCGTCGTCAATTTCGTGCTCAAGGATGCCAGCGAAGGTGGCAGCATCGAGGCCAAGTACGGCGCCCACACCGAAGACGCCCGCGAAGACAACATGCTGATCTCCGCCAACTTCGGCACCGCGCTCGGCAGCACCGGCTTTCTCAACTTCAGCGCCGAGTTCAACTCCGCCGCACCCACCGACCGCAGCGTGCAGCATCCGGACGCCCTGGCCATGCAGGCAGTCGGCACCAACGTCGTCAATCCGGCCAAGCCCTGGGGCAACGCCGAGATCAAGCGCGCGGTGAAGACGTTCCTGAACGCGGGCATGGACATCAATGACACCATGCGGGGCTACGCATTCGGCAACTACACCACCCGCGACATCGAAACGGCCTTCTTCTACCGTTCGCCGCAGGGCCGCTCCGGCGTCTATCAGTCGGGCGGCAAGGTCCTCATCGGCGGCGGCCAGTACTGCAAGGACAAGTACGACTACGACGCCACCCCCGCCAATGTCGTCATGGTGCGCGACCTGATCTACCGCGATCCCACCTGCTTCGCTTTCGTCGAGTTCCTGCCGGAAGGCTTCACGCCGGCGTTCGGCGCGGAGATGACCGACTACGCTGGCGTGTTCGGCGTCGAAGGCAGCCTGGACAACGGCCTGCTCTACGACGTTTCCGTCAGCCAAGGCCATAACGGCATCGACTTCTACATCGACGACACCGTGAACGCCTCCTTCGGCGCCACCACCCCGCGCTCGTTCGAGCTCGGCGAATACCTGCAAACGGAGACCAACTTCAACGTCGACGTCTCCTATCCCGTCGATGCCGGGCTTGCTTCGGACCTCAATGTGGCCGCGGGCTTCGAATGGCGCAACGAGAACTTCGAGATCAAGACCGGCGAACGCTATTCGTGGGCCACGGGACCCTTGGGCGCAGACGGCTTTTCGGCCCGCTCGAACGGCTTCGGCGGCTTCAATCCGGCCAGCGCCGGCTCCTGGGACCGCGCCAACATCGCCGCCTACGTCGATCTCGAAGCGGACGTGTCGGACACCTGGCGCGCCGGCGGCGCCCTTCGGTTTGAGGATTTCGAGGACTTCGGCGGCGTGCTCAACTACAAGCTCGCCTCCATTTTCGAGCTCACAGACACCATCGCAGTGCGCGGCTCCGTCGGCAGCGGCTTTCGGGCACCCACTCCGGGGCAACAGAACGCCAACAATCTCGCGACGGTCGTGGACTCGGCGACGGGGGTCTTCCGCGAGCAAGGGACGGTTGCCTCGAACAACCCCGTGGCACTCGCGCTCGGCGGGCAGCCGCTCGATGCGGAGACTTCGGTGAATTTCACCGTCGGCGTGGTGGCAGAGCTCGACAACGGCATCGACATCACAGTCGATTGGTTCGCCATTTACCTCGACGACCGCATCGCGCTGTCGGAGAACCTCGACGTGGACCCGGCGCTGCGCATGAGGCTGCTCGCAAGTGGCGTCACGGCGGCGCAGGACTTCAACCGCGTGCGCTACTTCACCAACGACTTCGACACCGACACGACGGGAATCGACGCGGTTGCGTCCTATGGCTTCGACAGCGATGTCGGCACCACGAACCTTTTCGTCGGGGTCAACTTCACCAGCACGGACGTGGGCGACTTCGAGCAGGCCTCCACCGGCAGCCGCAGCCGCGCCATCACGGACGGCTCGCCGGAAATGCGCCTGAGCGCCATGGCGACCCACCTGATGGACAAGTGGACCTTCACCGCGCGCTACAACTTCTACGGCGGCTGGTACGACTCCGACGACGGCGCGGACCACGATGGCTACGGCTATCTGGACCTCGTGGCGCAGTTCGAGTTCGACCAGAGCATCTCCGCGCTCATTGGCGTAGACAACGTGCTCGACACCTACCCCGATGACGCCAACCGTTCGCCGAGCTCTGGGCGGCTGTACCCACGCTACTCACCGGCCGGCTACAACGGCGCGCTGGTGTATGGCCGGGTTCGCTACTCGTTCTGATCTGACCAAACGGGCGCAAGTCAAGCGGAGGCGAGGCACCATGCACACGGAAGTTCGCGTTACGGGCATGTCATGCGAGGGCTGTTCCGCAGCCGTTGAGCGCGTCGTTGGGGCGCTCGATGGCGTGCGCGCCGCTCGGGTGGACCACGTCAGCGGCGACGCCCACATCGAGCACGACGACACGGTTGCGCTGACGGCCATCGCCGAGGCCATTCGCGACGCCGGCTTCGACGTTGCCGAAGGAGGAGTTACGTGACCCTTGGGGCGAGGGCATCTTGCCCTCGCACGCGCCGCAAGGGCGCGTCCGTGGAAAAACGCCGTCTAGCACGTTGATTCTCCACGGACTCGAAGTCGAGTCGTGCGAGGGCAGGATGCCCGGCCCCAAGGCTCCCTGTGTCGCAAACGGCGCTCGCTGACAATAGGCACCCGCGACTTAAGCCACACCGCACCAACAAGGAGGAAGTTCGCTTGCTCAAAAGAGCCTACAAGGTCATCTGGCCCTTCGCATTCCTGATCGGCGGCATCGTTGCGGTGACCGCTGAAGGCCACGTCCACTTCAGCATTTTCGGCATCGGCATGGACCTGCACAGCCTGATGTGGTTCCTGATGGCGCTGGCGCATGCCGACGCGCTCTGGGGCTGGAAACGGCGCAATCAACCTGCCGTGGACATCGTGATGCGAAGGGGCTGAGGCTTCCGCGCTTCGTGTCCCGGCGACCTTGATCTACGGCACCGGCACGGCCTCGCGAGGCCCCTCAGTGCATTTCCAAGCCCCCGGCTACAGCCAGAGCGATGCCCGAGACGTTCCGGGCGGAGGCCAAATACACAGCGGCCTGCCCCATGTCCGCCGCGGTCTGTGGGCGGCCCAGGGGGATCAAGTCCGCCATGCGCGTCTCGAAGGCCTCCTCGCCCTGATTCGCCATCAGGTGGTCGTGCCACATCGCCGTGCCGACGATGCCGGGGCAGAGTGCGTTCACGCGAATGCCGTCGGGAGCGAACTCCTGGGCGAGCGATTGCGTAAAGCCCACCACCGCGAACTTGGACGCGCAGTAGGCGGACATGTTGCGAGAGCCGCGCTTGCCGGCCACGGACGCGGTGTTGACTACAGCCGCATCATTCGACTCCCGCAATGCCGGCAGCGCAGCCTGGGTCATCAGGTAGATGCCCTTGACGTTCACGTCGAAGATGCGGTCCCAGCTCTCCACCGGAAAGCTCTCGACCGGCCCGCTGTCGACGACGCCGGCGTTGTTCACCAGCACATCGATGCCGCCAAAGCGCTCGCGAGTGAACGCCACGGCGGTGGAGCATGCCTCAGCGTCCGTCACGTCGAGGGGTACAGAGTCCACCTCGCCGAGCGGACCCAGGTCCGCGACGGCTTCCGCCATCTGCGCGCTGCTGCCAAGCGCATAGTTCCAGTCCGCGCCGCCGCCGAGATCCGCAATCACGACGCGCTCGCCGGCCTCCAGGAAGGCCTGTGCGATTCCCTTGCCGATCCCCCGGGCACCCCCGGTTACCAAGACAGTCCTGCCGCTCACGGTGCTCCCCTCCAAATCGCGATGGCCCCATGGTAAGCCACGGCACGTCGAGGAAGGCGGAGATGCCGGCGACAACGCGCGCGCCTTGGAGGAACCCGCGCATTGCCTTTACACGCCGAAGCTCACCGTCTTCACTAGGGCGAAAACCGACATGCCCGGCTCCAGACGCAGTTCCTCCACCGCCGCCAATGTAAGCCGAGAACGGATGCGTGCGGCCCGCAGCTCCACTAGCGCCTCGACGAAGCCTGCATCGCCCGGAGTCAACTCCAGCAACGTCCCAGGCAGCACGTTGCGGATGCTGATGCCTTCGGGTCTGCGGGTCGCCAGCGCCACGTCACGGGCGCGAATGCGTAACCGCACTTCGGCGCCACCGGCGCCTGTGATTTCCGGCACCGCGATCTCGTCGCCGCCCACGTCCACCCACGTCAGATGCAACCTCGGATCGCGGCGCAGGACGCGGCCGGCGAGCAACACCCCAGCTTCGAAACGGCCCATTGCCGGCTGCAGGTCGAGCCGCTCCAGCATTTGCGGCGTAGGGCCGTGCGCCTGCACTCGCCCTGCGCTCAAGAGCAACATGCGGTCCGCGAACCGTGCCACCTCGTCGATGTCGTGACTCACATAGAGCGTCGGAATGCCAAAGCGCGAGAGAGCCCCTTCCAGATAGGGCAGGATGTCGGCCTTGCGCTCCCGTTCAAGCGCCGCCAGCGGTTCGTCGAGCAGCAGGATGCGGGGTCGTGTGAGCAATGTGCGCCCGAGTGCCACACGTTGCCGCTCGCCGCCGGAGAGGGACCCCGTCCGACGGTGCAAGAGCGGTTCCAAGTCCAATGCCGTCACCACATCGGCGCGGTCGAATCCGCCACCCGCCACGGCCCTCTGCGCCGCAAAATCGAGGTTTCCGGCGACGTCGAGGTGCGTGAACAGTCGAGTGTCCTGGAACATGAAGCCGGCCGGGCGGCGGTGTGGCGGCACGTCGGTGCGCGTTGCCGAGTCGAACCACGTGTCGGTACCGGCCACTACACGGCCCCGATCGGGGCGTTCGAAGCCAGCCACAGCCCGCAGCAGCGTCGTCTTGCCACTGCCGCTCGCGCCGAACACGGCGGTCACCCCCTCGAGCGGCACCTCCACCGTCACGGCGAGGCCAAAGTCGGCCCGTTGCAGGTGGAAATCCATCGCCAACGTGCTCGCGCGCCCTATCGGGCGCGTTGGCAGTTCGCTTGCGCGAACTGCTGGCCTTCGGGATGGATCAACCGACATGCGGCGGGAACCTCCGATTCAGCGCATACACTGCCACCAGCACCGCGAAGGAGAACGCCACCAGTCCCGCCGACAGCGCGTGCGCCTCGGCGTAACGCAGCGTCTCCACATGCTCGTAGATGGCAATCGACACCACCCGCGTCTCGCCGGGAATGTTCCCGCCCACCATCAGCACCACGCCGAACTCGCCGATTGTGTGGGTAAACGTGAGGACGACGGCGGTGAGGAACCCTCGCGCGGACTGCGGCACCGCAACGTGGACAAAGGCCGCGAGCGGGGATGCCCGCAGGCTAGCGGCTGCCTCGAAAGGCCCATCGCCGAGCGCTTCAAATGCCGACGCGAGCGGCTGCACCATGAAGGGCAGCGAGTAAATCAGCGATGCCACCACGAGGCCCGAGAACGAGAACGTGAGCGCTTCGCCGGTGAGTTCAAGCCAGAAGCCTCCGACCGGGGACAGGGGCCCCAACGCCACCAGCAGATAGAAGCCGAGCACGGTGGGCGGCAGCACCAAGGGAAGCGCGGTCACGGCCTCCACCACGGGCTTGGCCCGCGACTTGGTGCGCGCCAGCCAATAGGCAACCGGTGTGCCGAGCAGCAGCAATCCCACGGTGGTGACCGTGGCCAGGAGCAGCGTCAGCCAGACGGGGCCGAGGTCCATCAGCGCGACGCCACGCCATAGCCTAGGCTGGCGATGACGGCACGAGCATCGGTGCGCAGGAATGCGACGAATGCCGCCGCGATGGCGTTGTCCCTTGCGCGCGCCAACATGACGGCGTCCTGGCGGATGGGCGCGTGCAGGGATTCGGGCACGAGCCACAGGCTGCCATGGCCGGCGCGCTGCGCCTGCGCAGCGGCGACCATTCCCAAGTCGGCATTGCCGGTGGCCGCAAGCGCGAATGCCTGGCCAACGCTTTCCGCCGTGACGAGACGCTCTTGCGCCCACACCAGCGCGCCGAGGCGAGACAGCACCTCGCGCGCCGCCTGGCCATAGGGCGCAAGCTCGGGGTTGGCGATCGCAAGCTTGCGGAAGTCACCGCGACGCAACATGTCGGCATGGACCTCCACGTCTTCCCGCCCGCTCCACAGCGCGAGGCGTCCGACTGCATAGGTGAAGCGTGACCCAGCGAGCGCAAGCCCCTCGTCTTCAAGCAGCGCCGGACGCCGCTGGTCCGCCGCAAGAAACACGTCAAACGGCGCTCCATTGCGGATCTGCGCATAGAGCTTGCCGGTGGAACCCGCAACGAGGGCAACGTCAGCGCCATGCAGCTCGGCGAAATCGCTCACGATGCGTTCCGCTGGCCGCACGAAGTTCGCCGCCACCGCCACCAGAACATCCGCCCCCTGCGCCGGCGCAGACAGCGGAAGAGCAAACGCTGCCAACACACGGACCATGGCGATGGGAGCCACGCGGCGAAGACGGGATACCAACAGAGTGCCGGATTTCACGAACGGCATTCTAAGCGCCCATCCGCTAAAGCCGGAAAAGGTCAGAGCGAGACACGACCCGAACTATGGTGGTGTCTTACTTTGACCTTTTTCCGGCTGTAGCGGATGGGCTGGAAGCCGGCGATCGTGATCGACTGGCGGCCGGCGTCGTTCTGGCGGGAGGGCGTCCCGCCCTCCATCGCGCCGCGAGGCGCGCAGAACACTCGCTACCCCAGGACGATGCGCGCCCTTGCGGGCGCGATGGAGGGCGGGACGCCCTCCCTCCAGAATGGCGCGCCACGTGCTGTGCAGTTCACAATGAGACACCACCCGAGTTACCGCCCCCTTCCGCTTGATGGGCGGATTCGGCAATACTACGGGGTTTACCAACGTTCCCAGCAAGGGGCGCATGTACCAATACAGCAACTTCGACCAGCGGTTCATCGACGAGCGGGTGGAGCAGTTTCGATCGCAGACGGAACGCTATCTCGCCGGCGAACTGACCGACGATCAGTTCCAGCAACTGCGGCTGCGCAACGGCCTGTACATCCAGCGTCTCGCGCCCATGCTGCGGATCGCCGTGCCATACGGCATCCTGAGCGCCACGCAACTGAGGGCACTCGCGCGCATCTGCCGCGACTACGACAAAGGCTACGGCCACCTTTCCACGCGCCAGAACGTGCAGATCAACTGGCCCGAACTCATCGACGTGCCGGACATCCTGGCCGACCTCGCCAAGGTGCAGATGCACGCCATCCAGACCAGCGGAAGCTGCATCCGCAACATCACCACCGACCAGTTCGCCGGTGTCGCCGACGACGAACTGATCGATCCGCGCCCGTGGTGCGAGGTGATGCGGCAGTGGTCCACCTTCCATCCCGAATTCGACTGGCTGCCGCGCAAGTTCAAGATCGCCGTCAACGGCGCCGAGTCGGACCGCGCTGCAACCCATGTGCATGACATCGGCATTCACATCCGCCCCGGCCCGAGCGGCGAGCCGCTGTTCGACTTTCTCGTCGGCGGCGGCCTTGGGCGCACCCCGGCCATCGGTGCCCGCATCCGCGACGGCCTGCCCGAACACCACCTGTTGACCTATCTCGAAGCCATCCTCCGCGTGTACAACCGCTACGGACGGCGCGACAACAAATACAAGGCGCGCATCAAGATTCTCGTGCGCGCCATGACGCCGGAGGGCTTTCGCGAGAAGGTGGACGCGGAGTGGGAGCGGGTCAAGGATAGTCCTAGCACCTTGCCGCAAGCGGAACTGGACCGCATCAAGGCCTGCTTCGAGCCCCACCCCTACGCCAGCCTCGAAGACGAAACGGACCTCCTCGCCGCCGCGCGGCTCGCGAATCCAGCGTTCAACAACTGGCTCAGCAACAACGTGGCGCCGCACAAGCGCCCCGGCTATGCCATCGTCACCCTTTCCACCAAGCCAACCGGGGTGCCGCCGGGCGATGTCACCGACATCCAGATGGAAGCGGTAGCCGACTGGAGCGAACGCTTCGGCTTCGGCGAGGTGCGCATCTCGCACGAGCAGAACTTCATCCTGCCGGACGTGCGGCAGCGCGATCTTGAAACGCTGTTCCGTCTCGCCGACGAGCAGGGCTTGGCGCAGGCAAACGTGGGTCTTCTCACCAACGTCATCTGCTGCCCGGGCGGCGACTACTGCTCGCTCGCCAACGCCAAGTCGATCCCGGTGGCGGAAGCCATCCAGAGCCGCTTCGACGACTACGACTACCTGCACGACTTGGGACCGCTGGACCTCAACATCTCCGGCTGCATGAACGCCTGCGGCCACCACCATGTGGGGCACATCGGCATCCTCGGCGTCGACAAGCGGGGCGCGGAGTTCTATCAGGTCTCGCTCGGCGGCAATCAGGCCCTCGACGCATCGCTCGGCAAGATCGTCGGGCCGTCGTTCTCTCGCGCCGAGGTGCCGGACGTGATCGAGAAGATTCTCGACGTGTATCTCAAGAGCCGGTTCGAGGGCGAGGAGTTCCTGCACTGCTATCGCCGCATCGGCATCGAGCCGTTCCGGGAGCAGGTCTATGCCGACGCTGGTTAGGGACCTCAGGATCGCCGAAGACGACTGGCGTTTGGTGGACGAGGGTCCAGCCGCACCGGGACTGATCGCACCCCTCGACGCTTGGCGGGAGAACCCGGATGGCGCCGGCGTATGGCTTCGCAGCGACACCGAAGTCGACGCCGTGGCCGAAGAGGTGCTCGCCGCACCGGTGATCGCCATCGAGTTCCCGGCCTTCGCCGACGGCCGGGGCCTCAGCATGGGCGCGCTCCTGCGCTCACGCCACGGCTACCAAGGCGAACTGCGCGCCTTCGGCGAAGTGGTACCGGACCTCACCGAGTACATGCATCGCTGCGGCTTCAACGCCTTCGTCATGGCGAGCGACCGCGATGCCGAAGCCGCCATCGCCAGCATCGGCCGCATGTCGGACCACTACCAGGCATCCGTGCGCGAACCAGTGCCACCGTTCCGACGCTCCACGGCTTGAGCGGCGCCAGGCCCGAAGGGTCATGGAAACCGGCATCATCGAGTCGTTCTTCATCATCTTCGTCGGCGCGGCGGTGCTGGCGACGTTTGCGCTGTACACGCGTCAGCCGCTCATCGTTGCCTACATCGCGGTCGGCTGCGTGCTCGGTCCAAACGCGCTCGCGCTGGTGGCGGACCCCGCCTTGCTGGCGGAGGTGGGCGAGATCGGCATCATTTTCTTGCTCTATCTCGTCGGCCTGGACCTGCCGCCAAACAAGCTCAAGGACCTGTTCCGGAAGTCGGTGCTGACGGCGTTAGGCAGCTCGGCCGCTTTCTTCGCGGTGGGATTCGGGGTGCTGTATGCGTTCGGCTTCACGCTGGCGGAAGCCTGCATCGCCGGCGTTGCGGCCATGTTCTCGAGCACGATTCTTGGCATCAAGCTCTTGCCCACCACCGTGCTGCACCATCGTCACATCGGCGAGCTGGTCATCAGTTTGCTGCTGATTCAGGACGTGATCGCAATCCTTGCGCTGCTGGTGCTGGCGGCGCTCTCCACTGCGGACTCCGGCAGCGCCCTCGGCATTGCCATTCAGGTGGTTGTGGCACTGCCAGCGGTGGCTTTGGTCGCCGCAGTGGGTGTGCGCTATCTGATCGTGCCCGTGATCGCCCGCTTCGATGCGTTTCACGAGTTCATCTTCTTGCTGGCGGTAGGCTGGTGCCTCGGCATCGCCAGCCTCGGCCATCTGGTGGGGCTCTCGTTCGAGATCGGCGCCATCGTTGCCGGCGTGTCGCTCGCCAACTCCCCCATCGCGCAGTACATCACGGAAAGCCTGCGCCCGCTCCGGGATTTCTTTTTGGTGCTTTTCTTTTTCTCCGTGGGCGCCGCCATCGACCCGGTGCTGCTGGCAAACATGGCGGTGCCCACCGTGATCCTCGCGGTAGTGCTCGTGGCCATCAAGCCGCCGGTGTTCCGCGCCTTGCTGCGCTGGCAGGGAGAGCCGAGCGGCGCATCCACGGAGGCCGGCTTTCGCCTGGGTCAGGCGAGCGAGTTCTCGCTGCTGTTGACCTACGTTGCCGGCGCGGCCTTGCTGTCGGCCGAAGCGGCGCATGTCATTCAGGGGGCGACGGTGGTGACGCTGCTGGTCTCCACCTATCTCGTGATCTTCCGCTACCCAAGCCCCATCGCGGTGTCGGAACGGCTGCGGCGGAACTGACGCCGGGCTTGTTGTCAGAACTCGAACCTAAGGCCCAGCCGAATTCGGTACACGGACCGCGAGGCTGCGGGAAACTCCGCCGCGATCGCGCGGAAGCTGTTGTAGCGGTAAACGCAGTCCGCCCGGTCGCGGCATGCGGTTCTGGGCGCGTCGCCAGTCAGTGCTGGCGCCGCGTCCACGCCGAGTGCCGCCACGTCGGCCCTCGACAGGAGGTCCGCCCGCACCACCGCAGCCTGGCCGAAGCTCGGGCCGGAGTGGTAGGTGCCCCAGTCGTCGTTCACGAGATTGAGGACGTTCTCGATGTCGAGCACAACGCTGGCGCGGCTCTCGCCCGTCCAGCGATTCAGCACGTTCAGCCGAGGCAGGTCCACGCGCAGGCGCATGTCCCAGACCTGGTTCAGGCCGGCGTCCGCGGAGTTGACTTCGTGGATGCCTGACGGCACGTCATTGTCGCCGAGGTACGCGAAGAAGGCGCCCTGGTCGAAGCCTCGGCCATACACCACGGCAGCGTCGCTCGGCCCGGCGGGCACGTAGAGAGGGCTGTTGTCGTAGGGACTCTCGCCGGCACCGGCGCGGCCGAACAGAGCGTTGTCGCGGTCCACATTGAAGGTGTAGGTGAAGAGGTCACCCGACCAAGCGCGCGCGAAAAGGTCCGCCCGCACACGGAGCCCTCCGAACTCCCGTTCATAGCCGAAACTGAGCTTCCATGCATGCGTGACCTGATGCGGCGACGTGCGCGGCGACGGGTTGTTGCGGTCCGCTTCGACGATGCTGCGCCAGTTGGAGATGCCGCGCGACGAGGTGCCTTCCGTGACGGCTTCGACGTCCTGCCATGCGTAGCTCAGCTGCACGTCCATGCCGTTGTCGTAGCGTTTTGCCACGGCGGCCGTGAGAACCCGGCTCAAGCCTTCGCTGTGGTTACCAAGGGTGACGAGGTTGGGCTGTCCCAAGTCGTCCAGGTCCGCATAGATGCGCCTGCCATCCGGAGCCGTGCCGGTCGGCAGGGCACCGGCGAGTTGCGTCTGCGCCAGGTTGCGCCAAAGGAAGCCGTGCTCTGTGCGAGTGACGAGCGCTTGCGCCGTGAAGACGTAACCGTCGCCGAGCCCCAAACCGCCGCGGTCGAGATCCAGTGTCCGCTCAATGCGCAGCGACGCCTTCCAGTCGGACGGCACCTCGAAGTCGGGGGCGATGGCGTCGAGCGGCGTCGCGTTGCCGCCCGATACCCGAGCGAGCAGTTCCGCCGGCACGACCCTCGGCGACACACCGCTTGCGGTCACGCGGGAGAACACGGTGGGCACCTGGAAGGCGTTCGATGTCCACACCTTTGGGTCGCCGCCGGCAAAGCGGCCAATGCCACCCGTGACTACGGTTCGGGCGAGGCCGGTCCAGCGCAGGCTCAGCCGCGGCATCAGCAGGCTCAAGCCATCGAGGCCTCGATCGGTCCGCACGCCGTAGGTGGTCGCGACAAGGGGGCTGAAGGCTGGTCGGTCCTCTTGAGAGAAGCGCTCCAGACGAACGCCGGCGGTGAGTTCAAGCTCGTCACGCAACTGCCAGGTGTCCTGCGCGAACAGCGTCGCGCGCCGGTACCCCCACGCTGCCGCGCCGTCGGCCGCGTTGTTCGAGGGGACGTTGACATAGTCGACCCGCGCCGTGCGGTCCACGACGGCCGCATAGTCGGCGAACACGAACCGACCGTTCGAGCCCGGCACGAACAGGTTGTACAAGTCAAAGGACTCGAGCTCGGCGCCAACGCGCAGGATGTGTTCGCCAGCGAGATAGTCGAAAGCGCCGTACAGCTGCAGACGCTCGTCGTCGTATGCATTGGCGTGGCGGAAGCGGTCGCAGCCGGCAACGATGTCCACCTCGCCCGTCAGCAACCCCGCCAGTGGCGACCCGACAAGGTCGTCGGCGGCGATGCCATCGAATTCCAGCGCCCCAACGCCCTGCGCCCGGCAGTTCTGGCCGCGGGAGAAGCGCTTGAGATTGGCGCGCAGCGTGGTCGAGGCGCGGTCGGTCCAATCGGAAAAGAGCTGCGTCGTGTACGCAGCGAGGTCCACAGGCACGTCGATCCACGCCGAGACCAGCCGGTCCGCGGCCGTGGACGTGCCGGTCTCCTGACTGCGCTGGTAGGTGAACGACGCCCGATGCCGCTCACCGGCGTTCCAGTCGAGCTTGACGAGCGTGCGCTCGGCGCCCTCGGGCGTCGCGGCCGCTGCCGGGCGACCGCCGGGGTCATAGCCGTACACGTCCTGGATCACACCCCGCAGCGCCTCGAAGAAACCGGGGCCGATGCCGTGGGTGGTATCGAAGGCAGCGAAATCCTGTGGTTCGACGGCCTCGAATTGATCGTGGGAGAGGAACACGAAGAGCCGGTCAGCAACGAGTGGCCCGCCCACCGAAAGACCAAACTCCTTCTCCTCGAACGCGGCCGGAGCGAAGCTCCTGTCGCCGTCGTAGGTATCGCCCACCTGACCGTCGCCGTGGAAGTAGTAGAAGGCGGCACCGTCCCATTCGTTGGTGCCCGACTTGGTTGTGACGTTGACTAGGCCACCGGTGAAGCCGGATGCGCTGACGGAATAGTCCGAGGCGACCAGCGAAGCGGATTCGATTGCGTCGAGGTTGATAGGCGAACGACCCGTGGCGTAGGTGCTGGTGCCGAGACCGAAGTCGTCCTGCTGCAGCGAGCCGTCGATGGCCAGACCGTTGAAGCGGGGGTTGACGCCACCCACGGAGAGGTTGCCCTCGCCCCGCGACTGCGCGAGCGGATCCCGCAGCAGCGTGCGGATGACATCCCGCGTGACGCTCGGCTGGCTGCCGATGTCCTCGGCGGTGTAGGCGGAGCCGACGCCGTTGTTCAAGCCGTGTTCGAGTGGCGCGGCGCTGGCTGTGGCGACGACCTCCTCGACGTCGAGGGGAATCATCAGGGCGACGAGCGGGCGCTGCGGGCCCGGCTTGAGCGTCACGGGCGTGAGCGTGCGGCGCCGATGGCCGTCCGCGGAAAACCGCATCTCGTAGGGGCCGCCTACCCGCAGGCCGGACTGGTAGAAGGCGCCGTTGGTCGCGGCAACGGCCACCGCAACGGTACCGGAAGGCTTGTGGACGATCTCGATCCGGGCATCGCCAAGGGGCTCGCCTGTGATGCTGCGGACATAGCCGTTGACGGTGGCAGAGGTGGATGCGGCAAGGGTGCCGACACCCGCCAAGGTCACGGCCATGCAGACGAGACCCTGGAAGCCGGCAACCAACGACCTGCGCCAAGCTGACCGGCCAAGGGCCTTCGCGCGCCCGTCCGGGCGCGCCGTCAGGGCATCCTCCTTGGCCGCTGCGACGGCGTGTGGATGTTGCGCGCCTTCAAGCGTTTGGATTGACAAGGCCCCGGCCCACCATCTCGCCGGCCAAGATGCGGTCGATGGCCCCGGAGAGGTCGTCCAAGGTCAGGTCTTCCACCAACACATCGGTGCCGGCGAGACGCCAGTCGCTGCCCAAGCGGTTCCAGATCTGCGCCTTCTGCGGCAGCGGCAGTTCCACCGAATCGACGCCGAGCAGGTTGACGTGGCGCAGGATGAACGGCAGCACGGAAGCCGCGAACTGCGGCGACGCCACGAGGCCGCAGGCAGCGAGGCTCGCGCCATAGCGCAGCGACTTGACGGCGTTGAAGAGGATGTCGCCGCCGACGGTGTCCACCACACCGCCCCAAGTCTCGCGCAGTAGGGGGCGATCACCCCCCGCCGAGGCGTCTTCGCGAGAGAGGATGGTGGTGGCGCCGATCCCTCGCAGGAACTCGTGCCGGTCGTCCTTGCCAGTCACGGCATGAACCTCGTAGCCGAGGTGGGCGAGCAACATGACCGCCACCGAACCGACGCCGCCAGTGGAGCCGGTGACCAGCACCGGTCCGCCATCCGGCGTCATGCCGGCGGCTTCAAGCTTGTGCACGCAGAGCGCGGCGGTAAAGCCAGCGGTGCCAAGCACCATGCTGGAACGAAGGTCGAGCCCTGCCGGCATCGGCACGGCCCAACCAGCCGGCACGCGGATGCGACCGGCAAAGCCGCCCGCCGTGTTCATGCCGAGATCGAAGCCGATGACGATCACCTCATCGCCGGCGGCGAAGTCCGTGCTCGCCGACTCCACCACCGTACCGGCCGCGTCGATGCCGGGCGTGTGCGGAAAGTTGCGTGTGACGCCGGGATTGCCGGTGGCGGATAGCGCATCCTTGTAGTTGAGTGACGAATACGCCACGTCGATCAGGAGGTCGCCCTCCGGCAGATCGCCGCTGTCGCGCTCGATTACGTTGCGCGAGTACTCGCGATCGCCCGTTTTCTCTACCCAGAAAGCTCGAAACGAACTCATCGAAGATCCTCCTTTCCTGTCAATCCACACTTTCCGTCGAAGCGTCATCCCGTAGGGCGATCCTTTTGGTCGCCGATCTTTCTTGGGCACCGAAACCGCGTCGGCTGCTCAGGCACGGGCGCGACAGGGTCGCCCCTACGGTGCGTCTCGTCACCCGGCTAACCCCACCTGCCGAACAAACCCACCAGCCGTTCCACCACCTTGGCGGTGCCGTCGCTGAAGCGCTCCATCGCCCTTTCGATGGGTGTCTGGGGCAACACCCAGCGCACCTCAAAGACATCGGCTTCGTCGCAGGCCCCGGCCAAGTACTCATCGCTAGTCACCAAACGATCCACCAACGCTCGGTCCAAGGCGCGCTGACCGGCCCAAGCCTCGCCCGTGGAGACGGCCTCCAGGTCCAGCCCCGGCCGAAACTCGCCAACAAACTCCTGAAACATCGCGTGGATGTCGTTCAGTTCCTCGAGGAACTTGGCGCGCGCCTCTTCGGTGTTCTCGCCAAACACCGTCAGGGTTCGCTTGTAGCGACCAGCGGTGTGCAGTTCCACGTCCACGTCGTGCTTCTTCAGCAGGCGGTTGACATTTGGCACCTGCGCCACGACGCCGATGGAACCCACGAGCGCGAACGGTGCCGCCAGGATCGTGTTGGCAACGGCCGCCATCATGTAGCCGCCACTGGCCGCGACCCGATCCACCGCGACGACCAGGTTCACCCCGCGGGTGCGGAACCGCGCCAACTGCGATGCGCCGAGGCCATAGCCCTGCACCATGCCGCCGGCGCTGTGCAATCGCACCACCACCTCGTCTTCGCTGCCGGCGGCGGCGAGCACGGCAGTCACTTCGTGGCGCAGGCCATCGACGCCGCTCGCAGCCGGGTCGCCGTCGAAGTCGAGCACGAAGATGCGGCGGCGCTTGTCGTCTTGCGCTTCTCCTTGCGCGGGTTTGGCCGTCTCGGCCGGCAACGCTTCGGCGGTGCTTTCCGCCGCAATCTCGGCCGCTGCTTGGGGCCGCCTCCGTTCCCGCTTCAAGGCCTTGAGGCGGGCTTTCTCCTCCGCCTTGGCCGCAGCCCTCTCGGTCTTCATCCGTTTGCGGTATTCCGCCTGCGGGGTTAGCGCGTGTTCGAGCACATGCCGCATGTCGCGCAGCACGTCGTTGAGCGGCGTTACCTCGATGTGCCCCCTTGGCCGCTGTTGCCGATGTGCACGACGATGGCCGGCGCTGGCGATGGCGCCGATGACGACCACGATCGCGACGACAATGGTGGCTACCTTCGCGAGGAAGCCGAGATAGTCAAGCAGGAACTCCATTGTGGCGGTGCGGGCCTCGCGGGGTGAGGGCAAAGCGGCGAAGTTTGTCCGAACGAGGTGGTTGCGGCAAGGCGTTTATTCTTGGCGCTGTCTTAAGCCGCGTGCCGCCCGAACCCAACGCCACCATGCAACTCCGCTCCGAACTCGAACGCCGCGCCCACGCATCGGCAACGATTGGCCTCGACTTCACGGTTGAGCTGCACATCGCCGGCACCCCCCCCATCGGCATCGCCCTAACGAACGGCAGCATCCACTTTGGCCCGTTGGCAAAGCCCGACGCATCCTTCACCTTCGACAGCCAAGAAACCGCGGCAGCAATCCTCTACGAAGAAGGCGACTTCATCACGGCATTCATGGAAGCCTTCATGGCCGGCAAGGTCCGTAGCGACGGCAACCTGCCCTTCACCTTCACCCTGCTGAGCCTCTTCCGCCCCGGATTGCACTTGCGAGCGCCCGACTAGGCGCCTCCCAAACCACATCTGCGGCGCGCCCCGTTGTTCCGCACCGATGGATTCGGCACGGGACGCGTAGGGGCGGGGCTTGTCCCCGCCCGTCTTGAATGCGCCGATGGACTCGGCACGGGACAGACCCGTCCCCACGAACCGCTTAGGGTGCCTAACCGGCTGCGGCTGATTGCTCGTCGATGAAGGCGTCGATGAGCCAGCGGGAGATGGCAGTTCCGCCTGGGACGTTGGGCAACTCGCGGAAGTGGAACCAGCGGGCCTCGGCGATTTCTCCTTCCTGGCAGACGATGTCGCCGCCGTCGTAGTCGGCGTGGAAGCCGAGCATGAGGGAGTTGGGGAACGGCCAGGATTGGCTGCCGAGATAGCGCAGGTTCTTCACTTGGATGCCGACTTCCTCCGCCACCTCGCGATGCACCGTCTGTTCGATGGATTCCCCCGGTTCAACGAATCCAGCCAGCGTCGAATACATGCCGGTGGGCCAGCGCGCGTTGCGGGCGAGGAGCATCTTCTCGCCGTTGCGCACCAGAACGATGATGGAAGGGGACAGGCGCGGGTAGGTGGTGAGGTCGCATTCCGGGCAATGCTTGGCGCGGTCCTCCTCATGGTCGTCGTTCAGACCGCCGCAGCGGCCGCAGTGGCGGTGGTCGCGGTTCCACTCAGCGATTTGCTTGGCGCGGCCGGCGAGATAGAAGAAGTCGGGATCCACCCGCCCAAGCCAGCCGCGCAGGCCTGATACGGCGTAGCCCTCTGGCACGGCACCGCTCGCCGCCAGCACATAGCAGGCGCGGTTCTCCCAGCGCCCGAGGTAGTGGCGGAAGTCCACCTTCACGTCCAGCCAGCGGAACTCGTCTGCGGTGACCGGGCGCGGAATCCCGTGCTCAGTGATGGACAGCAACTCGTCGGCACCCAAGAAGACGAAGTAGTACGCCTCGTCGCCGTCGACCCCGCTTGGCGGCTCGACTTCGGAGATGAATTTCGACGGGTTGATGGGCCACAACATTGCGCTCGATCCCGTTGCTATACTGCGCCGCCGATTCTACCGACCCGCGCCCCCTCACGACAGGGCGACGGTTCTATCGCCAGCCCAAGTCAGCCACGAGAGGGAGCATCGAATGACGGATGCCGCGCGGAGCCAATTGTCCACGAATCCGTATTGGACGAACTTTCTCGGCCACTCGCCAGAGTGGTACAAGCTGACAATCATTGCCTTTCTGATCCTGAACCCCATTGCGCTCTTCGTGCTCGGCCCCTACATCACCGGCTGGATGCTGGTGCTGGAGTTCATCTTCACCCTGGCCATGGCACTCAAGTGCTACCCGCTGCAACCGGGGGGCCTGCTCGCCATCGAGGCGCTGTTCCTGGGGCTGACCGACGCCCATACCGTCTTCCACGAAGTGGAGGGTGGCTTCCAGGTGATCCTGCTGCTGATCTTCATGGTGGCCGGCATCTATTTCATGAAAGACCTGCTGCTCTTCATCTTCACCAAGCTCCTCATCAAGGTGCGCAACAAGATCGCGCTGTCGTTCCTGTTCTCCTTCGTCGCCGCCTTCCTGTCCGCCTTTCTGGACGCCCTGACCGTGACCGCGGTGATCATCAGCGTCGCCGGGGGCTTCTACGCCGTGTACCGCGCGGTGGCCGCGCCCGGCGCCGGCGAGCACGACGCGTCGGACGACAGCGCGGTGGACGAGATCCACCTGGAAGATCTCGAAGGGTTCCGCGCTTTCCTGCGCAACCTCATGATGCATGCGGCGGTGGGCACGGCATTGGGCGGCGTGATGACCACCGTCGGCGAGCCACAGAACCTCCTCATCTCCGAGCGCATGGGCTGGGAGTTCATCGAGTTCTTCCTGCGCATGGCGCCGGTGACGCTGCCCGTCTTCGCGGTCGGTTTGCTGACGTGCATCTTGCTGGAGGTGTTCCGGGTCTTCAGCTACGGCGCGAAGATTCCGCAGCCGGTGTTCGAGGTGTTGCAGGACTTCGACGCGGCGGAGAACGCCAAGAGAACTCCGAACGACAACGCCAAGCTCGTCGTGCAGGCGCTCGCCGGCCTCTTTCTCGTCGTGGCCCTCGCGCTGCACCTAATCGCGGTGGGTCTGGTGGGGCTTTCGATCATCGTCCTGCAGACCGCCTTCAACGGCGTCGTCGAGGAGCACGACCTGGGGCCAGCCTTCCACGAGGCGCTGCCGTTCACGGCGTTGCTCTGCGTCTTCTTCGGCATCGTTGCGGTCATCGCCAGCCAGCAGCTCTTCCAGCCGGTGATCGAATACGTGCTCACGCTGCCACTGTCCCAGCAGCCGGGGATGTTCTACATCGCCAACGGCGTGCTCTCCGCCATCAGCGACAACGTCTTCGTGGCCACGGTGTACATCAACGAGGTACGCAACGCCTTCGACGCCGGCACCATCACACGCGAGCAGTTCGACCTCTTGGGAGTCGCCATCAACACCGGCACCAACATTCCGAGCGTCGCGACGCCGAATGGCCAGGCCGCGTTCCTGTTCCTGCTCACCTCGTCGCTGGCACCGCTCATCCGCCTCTCGTACGGCCGCATGGTGTTCATGGCACTGCCCTACACCATCACGATGGGCATCACCGGATGGCTGGCGGTGCAATACATCCTGTTGTAGATCGGCTAGGCAGCTTTCGCTACTGACAGGAAGGGAGGGCCCGTCGCTAGGCCGTTGCTAGGCGGCGCCAGACGGCACCGCGTTCCGACTTCCTGTCGAGCATGTCGAGGTAGGCCTCGTGGGCTCGGAGTTCCTCCGGCGAGGCGCGCAACACCGGCACCTTCGGACGATCAACGGGCAGGCGGACGATGTCGGCCACCGCTTCAGCCGGTTCGTCGCTCGGCAGGAGCGAGCCCTGCCCTCCCGTCATCAGCAGGAACACATCCGCCAGCAGTTCGGCGTCCAGCAGCGCGCCGTGCAGGTCGCGGCTGGAATTGTCCACGCCATAGCGGCGACAGAGCGCGTCGAGCCCGTTCTTCTGCCCCGGGTGCTTGTGGCGCGCCATCACCATCGAGTCGGTCACCGTGCAGATGTCTTCGATGCGCTTCGGGTGGCCCTCGGGTAGCAGCGACAGCTCGTAGTCGAGAAAGGAAACGTCGAAGGGGGCGTTGTGGATGACGAGCTCGGCGCCTTCGATGAACTGAAGCAACTCGCCGGCAATCTCGCCAAAGGCGGGCTTGTCGGACAGGAATTCGTCACTCAAGCCATGCACCTCGAAGGCGGCGTCGTCCACCTCGCGGTCCGGGCGGATGTAGCAGTGGTAGTGCTTACCGATCTTGCGGTCCATCACCTCCACGGCGCCCACCTCCACCACGCGATGGCCTCGCTCCGGCTCGAGGCCGGTGGTTTCCGTGTCGAGAACGACCTGTCTCACTATTGCTCTCCCAAGCCTTGTTGCATCCGGTCGATGGCATCACGCGCAGCGGTGTCCACACGCTCGTTTTCCAGGTGCCCGCTGTGGCCGCGCACCCAGCGCCAATCCACCGAGTGACGCGTGTTCTGCTCGTCGAGCCGCTGCCAGAGCTCCTGATTCTTCACCGGGTGGCCACCCTTGCGCTTCCAGCCGCGACGCTTCCAGCCGTCGATCCACGAGGTGATGCCTTGCCGCACGTATTCGGAGTCGGTCGTGAGCGTCACGGCGCAGGGTCGCTTGAGCGCGGCGAGTCCTTCGATGGCGGCCATGAGCTCCATGCGATTGTTGGTGGTATTGGGCTCCGCGCCGTCCAGCATCCGCTCCGCCTCGCCCGTGCGCAGGAGCGCCGCCCAGCCGCCTGGTCCCGGGTTGCCGCGACAGGCGCCATCCGTGAACACCTCGACCTTGGTGCGCATCGCCTACCAGCCTTTCACTGCGGACGACGATGCTGCAGCCGGGGTAGCCGACGCAGCCACCGGCGCCCGCAGAGGCGCTCGGCGTAGCGCCGTCATGCCGTGGCCGATGCGGGTTGCGGCAACGATGTACACGCCACCGAACGGCAGTTGCACGCGATTCACGGCTTCGCTGGCGCGTTTCCAGTGCCGTCCTTCTAAGGACGCAGACAACGCTCCTCGATAGCTGAGATGCACGCCAGGCTCGCGGTCAAACCCGAGCAAGTCCAGCCAGTCCGCAAGGCGCAGAGGGCTCACCGGATGCATGTCGCGAAACGGCCGCCAGGGTTTCGCCAGCGACCACAAGCTCCACGGGTTGAAGCCGACGATCAACAGCCGTCCGCCAAGAGGCAGCACCCGCGCCACCTCCCGCAATGCCGCCCGCCGGTCCTCCGCCACGTCGAGTGCATGGTGCAGCACGACGTTGTCGAAGCAATGCGGTGGAAAGGGCAAGGCCACCGGATTCGCGGCCACCACTCCCACACCACCTGCGTGCGACACGCGCGCGGACGACCATGCCAGCATGCGCGTGCGCACCATGCAGCGGTCGGTGGTAGCCACCGCATCGCACTGCGGACCGATCCAAAGGAGGGTGTCGCCATGAAAGCGCCGGACGATGCGGCGGATGTGCGGCCGCTCGCGCTCGCACAGGAGCCGTCCCGCCGGCGATCGCAACCAAACCCGGAAGCCCGTCTCGGCATCCGACGGCCGCGGCCCTAACGCGGAACTCGTGTCGGGAGTCACCCGATTGGCACCATCCGTCTCACGCCGCCGAATCTTACTCCCAAGTCCCGCTCTTCGGTGATTTCGGCGATTTGCCAAACGTCCGGTTTTGGCGCAAAGTTGCCGACCCTCGATTTCCGAGAGCCATCCTCCAACCATGTTCAAGAGATGGTGGGCGCTGCCCACCACGGCTTTGATCTTGG
Organism: Gammaproteobacteria bacterium; assembly: GCA_028824555.1. Lineage (GTDB taxonomy): Bacteria > Pseudomonadota > Gammaproteobacteria > Pseudomonadales > Azotimanducaceae > VXYL01. The sequence goes on from JAPPDJ010000151.1 coordinate 27,820, forward strand.
CCGGCTGTCAGATGGCGGGTGTCGCGCCCGCGCCGGGCCCGGTTGCCGCGCCTGAAGTCGACGATGGCGAGATGTCGCCGCCGACGGTCGCCCGTGCCGAGGTCAAACCGGAGGCGAGCCCCGCCCAGCCGACGGAGCCGAAAGCCGCAAAGCCCGTAGAGCTTGCCGTGCCGAGCGCCACGGACAAGGCTGCGGATGGCTTTCTGGCCCAGCTTCGTGCCGGATTCCGGCTCGACCACGACCTCGAGCGCAAGCAGGTTCGCAAGGAAATCGACTGGCTGGTGCGCAACCCCGAGTATCTCGCGAGCAAGCGCGAACGCGGCCTGCGCTATCTCCCCTACATCTGCGCCGAGGTACACAAGCGCGAGATGCCGGCTGAGCTTTGCCTCATTCCCATCATCGAAAGCGCCCTGCGGCCGCACGCGTTCTCGCCGCAGGGCGCGGTGGGGCTTTGGCAGTTCATGCCGAGCACGGCACGCCGGTTCGACCTGACGCTTGACTGGTGGACCGACCAGCGCCGCGACGTGGCGCTTTCCACGGCTGCAGCCCTCGACTACCTCGAGCAACTACACCAGCGTTTCGGTGACTGGACGCTGGCGCTTGCCGCCTACAACTGCGGCGAGGGGCGAATGCACCGCACGCTGCGGCGAACCCCCGGCGCCGAAACGGCCTTCGACCTGCGCCTGCCGCGCGAGACGGAGTACTACGTGGCGCGCATCCTTGCCTACGCAGCGGTGTTTGCCGAGCCGGAACGGTATGGCGTGGAACTGCCGTTCGGCCCGCTCGACAGCGCCGCGCCGAGAGTCGCCGTGGTGGAGACGGGCGGACAGATTGACCTCGCCCGGGCTGCGGAGGCCATTGGCCAAGACATGCAGTACCTCTACAACCTGAACCCGGCGCTCAAGCGCTGGGCGACGCCGCCCAATGGCCCGCATCAACTGCTCGTCCGCGCCGAGCACGCCGAAGAAGCGCAGCAAGCGCTCGCCAGCCTCTCGAATGACGAACGCATGCTGTGGGCCCGCGTTCGCATCGGCACCAACGACACCCTGAGCGGCATCGCCAGCGAATACAGCGTCGCCATGGACACCCTGAGCCGCGTCAACGGCGTGCGCGGCACCCGCATCGAGGAAGGCGACTTCCTGATGGTGCCGACGCCGTTCCGCGACTGGGCGGATTATCCGACGCCGTTTCGCACGGGAGCCGGCGGTGACGCGATCTACGTGGTTCGCTCCGGCGACTCGCTCTGGAAGATCTCTCGCCGCCTCGACCTCGACATGAACCTGCTCATGCGCGCCAACGAACTGACGAAGCGGTCCGTGCTGCAAATTGGCCAGCGGCTCTCGCTGCCAGGGCTTGGTGGCACCCGCAGCATCGAGGAGAAGCAGGTCACCCAGGAGGCCATCGCCTACCGGGTACGGCGCAACGACTCCCTCTCCACCATCGCCGCCCGCTTCAAGGTCTCCGTCGCCAAGCTGGTGGACTGGAACGACATCGATCCTAAGGCGTTCATCCACCCCGGCCAACGACTGGTGGTGCGACCCGCAGACCAGCCCCCAGCTGGCGGCTAGGCGGTAAGCGCCGTAGAGCGGTGCTAGCTGGGAGCCTGCGCCGTAGGAAAAACCGCAAAACAAGCGAGCGGATGCGTTGGCCTCTAGCGT
>JAPPDJ010000122.1 GCA_028824555.1 Gammaproteobacteria bacterium
CAAGGATGCGCGCCCTCGCGGGCGCGATGGAGGGCGGGACGCCCTCCCTCCAGAGGACGGCGACGCTAGAGGCCAACGCATCCGCTCGCTTGTTTGCGGCTTTTCCTACGCGCAGCCTCCTAGCGTCGCTGAGTTGGCGGCCCCCGTGCCGCCGGTGCGAAGGCGCGTCTGTGGTGGAAGTCCGACAGGCTGTTAGACTTCGCTTTCGTGCCGATGCGGCGCGTTTTTTTCGTTTGGCTGGGCATTGGGCGTACTTGCCGCGCGTCCATATGCCCGCAACTCCTTGCTACGTCGCCGATTCTTGAGGAAAGCCCCCCAATGCAGCAGTCCCGATCCGTAACGGTCTCCACCCTCGACCTCGCGCAGAACGCGAAGTCGAGCGAACTTGTCGTGCCCGACTACGACACCGAACGCGTCGCCGATGTCGGGTTTCTGACCGCAATGACGCTGACGCTGCTCGGCAACTACGCGCAGACGGGCCACTTCGGTGGGCCGCTGGCCTATACCCCCTATGTGGTGACGAGCCACCTGATCGGGCCGGAAAACGGCGGTTTGCGCTACGACTATCGCCGCCCCAAGCACCCCTACGCGGACAAGTTCATGCTGGCCGGCGGTCACAACGCCCCGGTCACCTACGCCCTCTGGATCATCATGGGCGAGGCCTTGGCGCGCCGCCACGCCGCCACTGGCGACGACCGCTATCGCGCGGACCCCGCCACCTCCATGCTGGCCGTGGATGCGATCGGCTTCCGCCGCGGCGCCGGTGCCCTCGCGACCCTGCTCGGCGAGCGCGACCTCACCGATCACCCCCTGTTCGAGCAGGCGAAGCTGCGCGGCATCCGGGCGCTTGCCGGACATTCCGAGACCACCGACCTCACCAACGACGTCAACGGCGGCCCGTCCGGCATCGGCATCGCCACCGCCGCCGGCAAGGCCGCCTTCTGGGACATGATGGGCGCCCCGCTCGAAGCCCCCAAGGTGATGGCCGTCGAGGGCGAGTTCGCCATGACTTCGGGCCACTCCCAGGAGATGAAGACCCAGGCGGTGGCGCAGCGCGTGGGCAAGCGCCTCAGGGTGCTGCTTTCCTACAACAACGCCGGCATCGACGACGAGCTTGTCGGCAGCGTAGTGCCGTCACAAATCTCCGGCTACGACATCGCCAGCCAATGGGCCTCCTATGGCTGGAACGTCTTCACCATCGACAACGGCAACGACTACGACCAGGTGGCCGCCGCCTTCAACGCCATGGAAGAGTGGGACCCGGCCGACCGCCGCCCCATGATCCTCGTCGGGCGCACGGTCAAGGGCTGGTGGCCCGGCGCCGTCGATGGCCAGATTCCCGGCTACGGCGAGCAGATCGTCGATCACGCCTCGCATCCATACGCGTTCCCGCAGAACGGCGACTACTTCCAGGCCCTCGCGCGCACCTTCGAGGAGCGCTTCCAGGTGCAGTTCCAGGGCATCGACGAAGGCCCGGTTGCGGACGACCGCGAGCGCCTCATCCAGTTCAAGACCAACATCGACATCGCCCTGTCGGTGCTGGAAACCCGCGGCCTCGGCGAGTGGGTGGCGGATCGCCTCGTCGCCATCGGCGATGGCGTCAAGGACGATCTTTCGCTGCGCGCCGCGCGCGGGGGAGACCCCTTCAACGACTCTCGCCTCAAGGTGCCGGGCTTGCCTGTCGCGCCGCAGGAGGTGAAGGTCACCGATGCCTTGGGCGAAGAGGCCGAGGTGGGCATCAAGCTCTTCGAGGAAGCCGGCGCCGTGCGCGGCACGAGGCGGGCGATCTCGGAAATCTTCAAGTACGCCAACTACGTCACCGACAACCGCTTCATTGCGATCGCCGCCGACCTCGCCGAATCCATCAACGTGCAGAAAAGCGCGCTGTTCGGCTACTTCGACCCGGAGGCGAACCCGTCCGGCACGGCCATGAAGGCCGGCATTCAGGAAGCCGGCAACGCCTCGACGGCGGTGGGGCTGGTGGGCCAGTCCATCTCCCTCGACGCCGATGTTCACAACGGCGTTTGGGCCCTCTCCGGCACCTACGGCGCCTTTACGCCGCTGATGTACCTGCCGGCCCGGGTCTGGAGCCAGCAGAATCAGGACAGCCCGTTCCGCGTCGGCGTGCTGCACATCCTCGCCGGGCATTCGGGCCCCGAAACGGCGGCAGACGCGCGCACGCACTTCGGCATCTTCGCCCCGCAGGTGTGGAAGCTGTTCCCGCGTGGCCAGGTGATCACCTTGAGCTTCTGGGACTACAACGACGTGGCGCCCGGCTATTTCGCCGCCGCCGACATCGCCGCCAACGATCCCAAGGTGGGCGTGATCGTGCTGGAAGTGGCGCGCCCGGACTTCCCGGTGGCAGACCGTTCCACCTTCGCCGATTCCGACCTCCTGGCCGCCGCCAAGGGCCTCTACGTCATCCGCGACTTCGAGCCCGGCAAGCCAAGGCACGGCTACGTGCTGGCACAAGGCTCCAGCTCCACGGTGAACCTGCTCAAGGTGCTGCCGAAGCTGGCGGAGCAAGGCATCAACGTGAAGGTCGTCGCCTGCATCAGCGAAGAACTCTTCGCTCGCCAGCCCAGCGACTATCAGCGTTCCGTGCTGCCACCGGGCGCACGCAACGACATGATGGTGGTGAGCACCGGCACCCAGCGCGTCATGCCCATCGCCAACGTGGGCCCGCTCACCGCCGAATACTCCCTCTTCTCCGACTGGGACAACCAGTGGCTAAGCGGCGGCACCGAAGCCGACGTCATCGCCGAAGCGCACTTGGACGAAGCCTCCATCGAAGCTGGCATCGCCCGCTTCGCCGAAGACCGCGACGGGCGCCTTGCGCGACAGCGGGAGGAGCTCGAGGCGGTGGCGTAACGGTCTCGCCCTGCTCGGACAAGGCGCGAGGAGTACGCGAACAGTTATCAATCGCGGTGTTGTATTGCGGATGGTGGTCAATCCCCCGCGCAAGGGACGGGGGCGCGACCCCAAATGCATCGTGCGCCCCCGAATGTCACTCCCCCCTCGCGGGGGAGTCGAGAAAAGCGTCCTCGCTTTTCTCGGAG
>JAPPDJ010000127.1 GCA_028824555.1 Gammaproteobacteria bacterium
TCCGAGAGAAGCGAGGACGCTTTTCTCGACTCCCCCGCGAGGGGGGAGTGACGGGAAGGGGGCGCGCACCTGACGCTTTTCTCGACTCCCCCGCGAGGGGGGAGTGACGGGGAAGTCCGCTTGCAGGAGGGCGTGGGGGTGGGGTGGGGGATTGGGCGTATGCTCTGGGTTGGCACTTCGAGGGGAGACTTGGGTTGGAGCAGACCGGCGAATACACGGTTCCCGCTTCCCGCGAGCGGGTTTGGGAGGCGCTCAACGATCCCGAGGTGCTCGAGCGCTGCGTCGAAGGGTGCCGTTCGATGACGGTGACCGGGGAAGGGGAGTTCGAGGCCGTGGTTGCGGCCAAGGTTGGGCCGGTGAAGGCAACCTTCACCGCCGCCATCGAGCTGCATGATGTGGTTGCGCCGGAGAGCTATCGCCTGCAAGTGGGCGTGAAGGGCGGGGCGGCCGGGTTCGCCAAGGGTTCTGCCGCCGTACAGCTCGCCGAGTGCAGTGGCGACGAGACGCGATTGACCTATCACATCGAAGGTTCCATCGGCGGCAAGCTGGCGCAGATTGGCTCCCGTTTGGTGCAAGCGGCGGCGCGCAAGATGGCCGCGAGCTTTTTCGAGCGCTTTGCGGTGGACATCGGGCGCTCGCAAGGGGTGTAATCGGGGGCGAAACAAGCGTCGCCCAATTGGGTTGGAAGCGGCGCGGGAGACTTCAAGGGGGAGCGGCAGCAGTGGAGATTTCGATTACGGTCAACGGCAGGTCAGAGGCTCTCGACGTGCCGGACAACGCATTGCTTGCGGACGTGCTGCGGGAGCGGCTCGGCCTTACCGGCACGCACGTGGGCTGCGACACCAGCCAGTGCGGCGCTTGCGTCGTCCACATGGACGGCGCGGCGGTGAAGTCCTGCACCGTGCTCGCCGGGCAGGCGAACGGCGCCGAGGTGACCACCATCGAGGGCATCGGCAATCCCGACAACCTGCATCCGATGCAGGCCGCGTTCCGCGAGAACCACGCCCTGCAATGCGGCTTCTGCACGCCCGGCATGATCATGAGCGCCATCGATCTCGTGCAGAAGAGCGACGGGCTTGACGAGCAAGGCGTGCGCGACGGGCTCGAGGGCAATCTCTGCCGCTGCACCGGCTACCACAACATCGTCAAGGCGGTGCTCGCCGCCCAAGACGACATGAAGAGCGCTTGAGGAGGAAGGGGTAATGGCCAACGAAACCGGCATCGGCGCAGCCGTCAAGCGCAAGGAAGACGCCCGCTTCATCACCGGCGCGGGTCGCTACACGGACGACATTGGCGCACACGGTCAGACCTACGCCGTGTTCGCTCGCTCGCCGTACGCACGGGCACGGCTGAATGGCCTCGACCTGGCGGCTGCCCAGGCCACGGAGGGCGTCGTGGCGGTGTTCACCGGCGCGGACTTGCAGGCCGACGGCATTGGCGACCTGCCCTGTGGCTGGACCGTCCACTCCAAGGATGGCGAACCCATGGTGGTGCCGGCGCATCCGCCCATCGCCGTGGACAAGGTCAACTACGTGGGCGAACCCTACGCCGTGGTCATCGGCGAGAGTCTGGAAGCGGCGAAGAATGGCGCGGAAGCGCTTGAAGCGGACTTCGAGGAACTGCCTGCGGTTGTGGATCTGGCAAGTGCCGCGAGCGCGGATCAGATTCACGAGAACGTGCCGAACAACCAGACCTACGACTGGGAGCTTGGCGACAAGGCCGCCACCGACGCCGCCTTCGCCGAAGCCCACCACATCAGCACCTTGGAGATCGTCAACAACCGACTCATTCCCAATGCCATCGAACCGCGTGCCGCCTTGGGCGAATACGACGCAGCCTCGGGCCTCTACACCCTGCACACCACATCGCAAAACCCGCACCTCGAACGCCTCGTGCTGGCCGCGTTCGTGCAGATCGCGCCGGAAGCGCGCCTCAGGGTGATCTCGCCGGATGTTGGCGGTGGCTTTGGCTCGAAGATCTTTGTCTATGCGGAAGAGACTGCGGTCATTTGGGCGGCAGGCAAGCTTCGCCGTCCGGTGAAGTGGCGGGCAGAGCGTTCCGAATCCTTCCTCGCCGACGCCCATGGCCGCGACCATGTAACCAAGGCGCAACTGGCCCTTGCCGAAGACGGCACGTTCCTCGGCTTGCGCGTGAAGACGCTGGCCAATATGGGTGCCTACCTTTCCACCTTCGCCTCGAGCGTGCCCACCTACCTGTACGGCACGCTGATGGCCGGGCAGTACAAGACGCCGGCCATCTATGTGGAGGTGCAGTCGCTCTTCACCAATACGGCGCCGGTGGACGCCTATCGCGGCGCGGGGCGACCCGAGGCGACCTATGTCGTGGAACGCATCGTCGAGACCGCGGCGCGGGAAATGGGCATCGACCCGGCGGAGCTCAGACGCCGGAACTTCATCGCTCCGAGCGACTTCCCGTACGAGACGCCGGTGGCGCTCACCTATGACACGGGCGACTACGAGGCGAGCCTGGCCAAGGCGCTCGAACATGCCGACTACGCCGGCTTCGGGGCACGCAAGGCGGCTTCCGAAGCGGCTGGCAAGAAGCGCGGCATTGGCTTCTCCTGCTACATCGAGGCGTGCGGTCTCGCGCCCTCGCAGGTGGCGATTTCGCTGGGCGCTGGCGTGGGCCTGTTTGAGGTGGGCGAGGTGCGGGTGGACGTGACGGGTTCCGTCACCGTCGTCACCGGCTCGCACAGCCATGGCCAGAGCCACGAAACCACCTTTGCGCAGATCATCTCGGACCGGCTCGGCGTGCCGTTCGAAAACGTGACCGTGCTGCACGGCGACACGGGGCGTTCGGACTACGCGCTCGGCACCTACGGCTCGCGTTCGCTGGCGGTGGGCGGCTCCGCCCTCATCAAGGCGACCGACAAGATCATCGCCAAGGGCAAGAAAATCGCCGCGCACATGCTGGAAGCGGAAGAAGAGAAGGTCGATTTTGCGGACGGCACGTTCACGGTGGCGGATTCGAACCAGTCGCTCACCTTCCCGGAAGTGGCGTTCGCGGCCTACGTTCCCGCCAACTACCCGCTGGAGGAACTCGAGCCCGGGCTGTCCGAGAAGGCGTTCTACGATCCGCCGAACTTCACCTATCCCGCCGGGGCGCACATCTGCGAGGTGGAGATCGACCCTGCCACTGGCGTGGTGGACATCACGAGCTTCGTCGCGGTGGACGACTTCGGCCACGTCGTCAACCCGATGATCGTCGAGGGGCAGGTTCACGGTGGACTGGCGCAGGGCATCGGCCAGGCGCTCTTGGAGCACGGTGTCTATGACGAGACGGGACAGCTCGTGAGCGGTTCCTACATGGACTACACCATGCCCCGCGCCGACGACCTGCCGAGCTTCACCGTGGACACGACCGTAACGCCCTGCACCCACAACCCGCTCGGCGTGAAGGGGTGCGGCGAAGCCGGTGCCATCGGCTCCACGGCGGCGGTGATGAATGCGGTGACGAACGCTTTGGGCGTTGCCAGCGTGCCGATGCCGGCGACACCGGAGACGGTGTGGCGGGCGGCGCAGTCGGCCTGAGGCGATCCGAGGCGAAAGAGGGGAGACAAAGCCATGTACCAATTCAACTACCACAGGCCCGCCACGCTCGACGAAGCGGCTTCGCTGATGGCCGGCGCCGACGACGGCACCTATCTTTCCGGCGGCATGACGCTGATTCCGACGCTGAAGCAGCGCCTCGCGGCGCCTTCGGATGTGATCGACTTGGGCGGCATCGGCGCCCTCTCGGGCATCACCGACAACGGCAACACCATCAGCGTGGGCGCGATGACGCGCCATGCCGAAGTCGCGGCCAGCAACGCCATTCCGGCCTTGGCAGCCCTCGCGGGGCAAATTGGCGACGCGCATGTGCGCAACCGAGGCACCATCGGCGGTTCGATTGCCAACAGCGACCCGGCAGCCGACTACCCAGCAGCAGTCGTGGCCTTGGACAGCACCATCCACACGACCAAGCGGTCGATCCATGGTGGAGAGTTCTTCAAGGGCCTTTTCGAGACGGCACTCGACGAGGGCGAGATCATCACCTCGGTGGAGTTCACCAAGCCCACCTCGGCGGCGTACGCCAAGTTCCCGAACCCCGCTTCCCGCTACGCGGTGGTGGGCGTTTTCGTGGCCCGTTGCGGCGACGCAACCTGCGTCGGCGTGACCGGTGCTGGCCCATGCGCCTTCCGCTGGTCCGAACTCGAAGCAGAACTCGCAAGCGGGTTCTCGGCCTCGGCAGTCCCAAATGCGGCGCTCGACCATTCAGAGTTCAATGCCGACATCCATGCCTCCGCCGAGTTTCGCGGAAACCTGGTGCGGGTGATGGCAGAACGGGCGATCGCAAGTCTGATCTGAGGAAGGCATGGCGGGCCCTCCGCCAGGGACGCGCGTGACGGGCGCAACGCTGGAGTTGTGCGTCCGTGGCGCGGTCCCCGCTTGGCGCTGCGACTGGCAAGGAAACCAATGACCCGAATCCGCACCGTTCGCTGCCACGCCATCAGCGAAGACATTGGTTCCGTCACGCTGGACGAGATCGAACTTCCCGATCCTGGCCCCGGTGAGGTGCAGATTCGGGTGAAGGCCTGCGCCGTCAACTTTCCTGACCTCCTGATGATTCAGGACAAGTATCAGCACAAGCCGCCGTTGCCGTTCGCCCCAGGTGGAGAGGCAGCGGGGGACGTGGCCGCGGTTGGCGCTGGCGTCACGAATCTCAAGGAGGGTGACGCCGTGTGCTTCGGCTCCCGTGCTGGCGGGTTTGCCGAGGCGGTGAATGTGCCGGCCGCTGGCGTCAAGCCGATTCCGGGGAAGATGAACTACGAGAAGGCTGCTTCCTACAGCACGGCCTACATGACGGCCTATGTCGCGCTCAAGGTGCGCGGCAACCTGCAGGCCGGGGAGTGGTTGCTCGTGCATGGCGCAACGGGGGGTGTCGGCATGGCCGCCGTCGATCTCGGCAAGCACTATGGAGCGCATGTCATCGGCACCGGCGGGCGCGACGACAAGCTGGCCGTGGTGGCCTCGCGCGGCGCCGATGCGGTCATCAACTACACCCTCCCGGACGGCCGCATGGGCGGCTTTCGCGATCAGGTGAAAGCCATCACGGGCAGCGGCGGCGCAGACGTGATCTACGATCCGGTGGGTGGGGATGTCTTCGACGAATCCATGCGCTGCATCAACTGGCGCGGGCGCATCCTCACCATCGGCTTCACCAGCGGGCGTTGGCCGACGGCGCCGGTGAACCTGATCCTCATCAAGAGCATCTCTGTCATTGGCGTGCGCGCCGGCGAAATCGGCCGCCGAGACCCGGAACTTGGGCGCGAGAATCAAGCCGCCCTATGGGGCTTGGCCACCAGCGGTGCCATCGACCCTTACGTCTGCGCCGGATTCCCTTTGGAGCGCGCGGTGGATGCTATGCGAATGCTTGAAAATCGCGACGTGGTGGGCAAGTGCGTGGTGACGATGAACGGATACGAGCTTCCAGCCCGCCGGGACGCCGGATCGTTGACGCACAAGGAACAGGCTTGAAGGGCCTCGGAGGGAAGGCATCCTGCCTTCCCCAAGCGCCGATAGGCGCTTTTCCGACTGCGACAATGAAGCAGGTGCGCTGGCGCGCAGCGGAAGGCAGGATGCCTTCCCTCCGAGGCCCTCATTTCGAGGCGAATAATGCAAATATCAATGCGTTACGCGATTTTCTCCGTGGAAGTGGCAAGCGCTTGAGCAAGCCGACAGCGCACTGCTACTCGATCTCGATCTGAACCTCCACCACATGCTGGCGGTTGTCCGACGAGGCGTAGTCGAAGTGGTGGTAAAGCTCGCGGTATAGCCGTTCGGTGTACTTGTGGCCGGCTTGGCGAGCGCGCTCTTCCCAGCGCAGTTCGTGCCAGCCGGTGCCGGTTTCGTGAGGAAATGGGCCGACGTACAGCAAGCTTGCGACTTTCAAGGGTCCCACGCGGCGCAGCAGCAGTCCGGGCGGTGCCGCATCGAAAGCGTCCGGAACCACGACGCCTACGTCGAACACCATCGGCCCTTGTGCATCGTTGACCCAGTTGTAGAGGTACACCTCTGCCGGTGAGTGCTGCCGTATCGGAATGTTGTGCTCGCGAATCGTGGCCCAGAGGCCGGCGGTGTCCATCAGCGGCGCCATTTCCGCGCCGAGGTTTATGGGCGTGACGCTCGACTGCACTAGGAGGGTCGCTTGCGGGTACGACTTCACGCCTAGGTCGTAGATCGCGAATCGCTCGCCTTGCGCTATTGGCCTCAGCGTTGCCGCGCTTGCAAGTTCGACCAGCCGGGGACTCTCGGTGAGGGTCGCTGCGACCGGCTCGTCTGCGGATGCCACGACAGCTTGCAGACAGCACGCGAGCGCGATCAAGGCCGGCACGCGCGACGGAACTTGCTCATGCATGCCGTCGGCGAAGATACCAACGCTAGCAGTCTGTCGGACTTTGGCCGTGACGGGGCTTCGGAGGGAAGGCACCCTGCCTTCCCTGCGCGCCCTGGCGCGCTGACCGGGACTTGCAACAAGAAAGCGCCTATTGGCGCTAGGGAAGGCAGGATGCCTTCCCTCCGAAGCCCCGCTCATTATTAGAGTCCGACAGGCTGCTGGTGCCACAAGAACCGCTGCCTTCGGACAACGCTTCTTGCCCCAGCGCAAGCCCGTCCTATCACCCCGTCGAAACTTCGCCACGACGGCGAAATCCGACGGCCTGCCAGGCCGCTCCACCCGCCCTTCGGCCCGTGGGTTCAAAGGCGTCAGTCGAAGGCGGAGAACACCTCTTCGTCCAGCTCCTGGTACACCTCCGGCTTCTGCGGTCGAATCTGCGGGGTGAACTCCGTGATGCCTTCCTTGGCGAAGTCGGCGATGCGGTCGATCACGTATTGCGGCGGGCCGATCATGGCCCAGTCATTGTCGCCGCGCTGCTCCTTCGCCTTCTTCTCGTCGCGGACGAGGCGAATGGGTACGTGCAAGGTGCGTGAGATATCGGCTGGGTCGCGGCCCACGGCTTCGCAGTGGCGTTCGAGCACACCGTTTAGGTGCCGCACTCGGTCGGGGCTCGCGATCACGTTCATGATGTCGCCGTACATGGCGAGGGTCTTGAGCGTGCGGCGCTCGCCAGTGCCGCCCACCATGATCGGGATGGGCGCGTCGCCGCCGCCCTTGGGCGCGAACGCGGCTTGCTTCAGCTTGTAGTACTTGCCGTCGTAGTCCACCCGCTCCTTTTCGCCGGAGTGGAAGAGGGCGCGGATGAGGGCGCAGGCTTCCTCGAGCCGATCCGAGCGCTCGCGCATGGACGGGAACTCCCAGCCGTAGGCCTCGTGCTCGCGGACGTTCCAGCCGGCGCCGATGCCGAGCATGACGCGACCATGCGACACCACATCGATGGTGGCGGCCATCTTCGCCATCAACGCTGGGTTGCGGTAGGTGTTGCCGGAGACGAGGATGCCGAGCTTGAGCTTGTTCGTGACCGCGGCGACGGACGCCAAGAGCGACCAGCCTTCCAGCGTGTTCAGGAACTCGTGCTCCTTGATCTCGTCCGTGCGATGCCAGGGCGGGATGAAGTGGTCGTAGGCGAACACGCTCGTCCAGCGTCCCGACTCCATCACCTCCAGCACCGCCGTAATCTCTTCCCACGTCGCCTGTTCATTGACAAGCTGCGAACCGAACATGCGGACCTCCTCCCCGCAAAGCGAGCGCGACACGATACGGCAAAACGTGACGCTGTGCCGGAAAGGGGTTGGATGGGGTTCGATGGGCGGCCGGCCTTCGATCAGCCGCCCAGGCGGTACTCCATACGTGCGTACAGGAACCTGCCGTTTACGTCGAAGGGTGCTCGCGTGCTGTAGAGGTTGCCGATGCGTCGCGGGTTGGGGTTGCGGTCGGCTTCGGTGTCCAAGGCATTGCGGACACCGAGGGCGAGACGGATTCGGGCGCTGGCTTGCAGGATTGCTTCGAGGTCCAAGAGGTGGGCGTTGCCGTAGGCCCAATCGTCCCTCGGGTCCCACCAGCCGTCAAAATAGCGAAGACGGGCAAGGAACCGCATCCGGCCCATCTCGTGGCGAACGCTGGCGTTCCAGCGCCGTCCCGGCAAGGCGTCGCGCAGCTCCCGGATTCGACGAGCGTCGAGGGTGGCGGGGTTGTAGTCCATGACCTTGGTGCGGGTCAGGTTCAGCGCAAGGTCCACTGATGTGCGCCCGCCCCAGGCTGGTGGGCGCCACGACGCCACCACGTCCATGCCTTGCGTGCGAGTCTCGAAGTCGTTGGCGAAGAAGCGGAAGTTGGCGAGGTTGGCGGCGCTGGTGATGCCCTCGGCGAGAAGTGCGTCCACCTCGTCCGGCGCCAAGGCGAACAGGCCCGTCACACCCAGGCGATCCTTGAGGTCGATGCGAAAGATGTCCACGGCGATCAGCAGCGAGTCCCGTTCGAGCACCACGCCAGCGGCTAGGTTCCGCGACTTCTCCGCGTCGAGCGCCTCGCCGCCGCGCAGCGCTGCCACCCTCGAAGTGGAGGGGATGGTGCCGTTGTTGACGAGTTCGAGCAGGTTCGGATCCCACTGCGTCGAGACGTTGAAGGCGTTCTGCTGGCCGGGCGTGGGCGCCCGGAAGCCCGTGCTGACGCTGCCGCGGACAGCGAGCCCGGCGGCGACTTCCCTGCGTCCGGCGAGCTTGCCGTTCCACGTTGTGCCGAAATCGTCGTAGCGCTCGAGGCGGAGCGCTCCGCCGAACGTGAAGGAGTGATCGCCTGGCCCGTACTCCACCTCGCCATAGGCGGCGGCGTTGGCGCGGCTCCATTCACCGGCGGCTATTGGGCTGAAGCCGGGGAACCCGTTCGAACCCGAACTGAACCCCTGTGCCGCGTAGGGACCAATGCGCCAGGAGTCCGGTTCGCCGAGACCGATCTCGAAGCTCTCGTCGCGCCACTCCAAGCCGCCGGCGAGATGCAGGCGCTCGCCGATGCTGCGGGCGAGGTCCAGGTTGGCGCTCATCTCACGTTGCAGGTACAGCCCCGGATCGAACTCGGTGGGCGTCGCGGGCCCCAGCGATGCATTCACGCTGTCCACTAGGATGAAGTCCGCCTCGTTCGAGCCGACGCTGACGCTCAAGTCCCAAGCCGTGCCGGCCGCGGTTTGTCCACGCAAGCCGGCGAGGAGCCCTGTATCCACCCGCGTACCACCGAACAGGGGTTGGAAGCCACCGGGGAACATCTCTTGAAAGTTGAAGCAGTTCGGGTCTGCAAGCACGCGGGCCAAGGCGGTTTGTTCCGGCAGTCCGTTCGTTACCGTCACGACCGGGCAGTTGCCGCTGCCATCGACGACGCCGTCGGTGGCGTCCAAGGCGTCGCCGATGAGCAAGCTAGCGCCACCGTCGCCGCTGAACACGGCATCACGGGTGTTTGGGTTCCGAAAAAAGAAGCCACGATTGCCCACGTCGCGGCCGGCGTAGTTGGCGTGGCCGTAGAACTCGCTCTGGCCGCTGCCGATGGGGCGGCGGAAGTTCGCCCACAGCTTGAGGTCGTCGTCGAGCTTCGGTCTGCCCCAGCGCTGTGCCGGATTGGCGACGTGCGTGTTGCCGGCGGTGACCAAGAGTTGCGCGTCCGCGCGCTGGATGTTGCGGTTGGTGGCTTTGGCTTTGCCGTATTCGACGCTGAGATTTACGAAGCCACCTTCGCCCCACGGCAGGCCGATGTTGCCAGCGACGGTTTGAGATTCGCCGTCGCCCTGGCCATAGCCGCCGGCGCGCACTTGCAGGGAACCGCCGGAGCGGTCCTCCTTGAGCAGGAAGTTCATCACCCCGGCGATGGCGTCGGAGCCGTACTGGGCTGAAGCGCCGTCGCGCAGCACCTCCACCTGCCGCAAGGCGATGGCAGGTATGGCCGAAAGGTCCGGGCCTTGGGCACCGTGCGAGACTCCGATCCGCGACCAATAGATCACGGAGCCACGATGCCGGCGCCGCCCATTGACCAACACCAGCGTGTGGTCCGGCGCCAGTCCCCGGAGATTCGTGGGGTGCACGATCACCGCCGCGTCGCCGGTGGTCGAGCTGATGTTCAGCGACGGCACGACGTTGCGCAGCAGCATGTCTAGATTGGTCTCGCCCTGCTCGGCTACCTGAGCGCCGGCAATCGCGTCGATGGGCGACATCGATTCCGCAGTGGAGCGCTCTCGCGTGCGCGTGCCGGTGACCACGACTTCCTCGTAGATGCGCGCTGCGCTGGCGGGGTCGCCGTTCGCGGCCGGCGCTGTCTGCCCGGCGAGCAGCGTCAGCGCCGCAAGAACCGCTGGTGCCAACGCGTTGGTGCTGGTCACGAAGTCGGACACGCCGCGAGCGCCGCCAAGCCCCTCGCTACGCTCGGGGTGTGGCCCCAGCCCCCACCTCCCCATGATCTTGCGTCGTAGAAAAGACGCTATCGCGCCATTTCTACGGCGCAACCTCTTAGGTAACCGGCGACGGCATTGGCGTCTCCGCGATAGACGATGCGATCCTGCTTGGCGGCGATCTGGTAGTCGTACATGGGGTCGTAGTAATCGGTCAAAAGGCGGCGGATCCAGTGGCGGTGGAGGTCGGGGTCGCCTTGGGTTAGGGCAGTTGTGAGTAGCTCGCCGATTTCCTGGTGACGAGCGCCGCCGAGGCGCTTGCGGATGCGGGCGAAGGATGCGGGCAGGTGTTCGTGCGGATTGGGGGCTTCGAGGACGTACTCGGTGAGGATGTTCTCCACGCGGGCGTCGAGGCTTGCCTCGATGACGACGATCGGCGCGGCCTGCATGGCTTGGTACAACGTCGCTGGAACGGCGAGACGGCCGATTTGGCGGCTCTCGTCCTCCAGCGCGACCGTGGTGCCCGGTGCGGCAAGCCGCAGCATTTCCACCGCCAGGGCATTCTCGAAACCGATGGGCGGCGGCTGCGGGGAAGGCCGCTCGCCGAAGGCGGAGCCGCGGTGGTTGGCAAGGCGTTCGAGGTCGAGGCTCGCCGGTGCATGGGCGAGTACCGCGGTCTTGCCGGAGCCGGTGCGGCCACCGACGACGATGAGCTTCAGGGAGGCGGCCATCTCGTCGATGGTGCGAAGGCAAAATTGCCGCAGCGCCTTGAAGCCGCCTTCGACCCGGGGCACGAGGGTGCCGGCCTCGGCCAGCCAGGCTTGGGCGATGCGCGAGCGCAGGCCGCCACGGGCGCAGTAGAGCGTGCATTGGGGATGGCTGCGCGCGAAGGCGACCCATGCCCAGATGCGGCCGGCACGGACATCGCCGCTCACCAGTTCCTCGCCTAGGGTCACTGCCGCCTGCTGATCGCGCTGGCGATAGCGCGTACCCACGGCGGCACGCTCGGAGTCGTTCAGGATGGGTAGGTTGATGGCGCCTGGGAGCGCGCCCTTGGCGAACTCGACCGGTGCTCTAACGTCGATGAAGCCGGCTCCAGTGCGTAGCAGGGCGCGGTGGTCGGTTGCGACCGCGTTACGGGATGTTTTCGCTGATGGTTTCACCGGCGCGGAACGCCTCCAAGTGCTGCTGCAACACGGCGAGCACAGTGGTTTCCTCGCGCCGCCTCGCCTGTTCGAGGGCTCGCTCCTGCAGGTCGATGGCGCGGTCGAAGTTGCCGTTTGCGGCGTGGGCGGCGGCCCATGTGTCGAGAAAGGCCGGCGACTCGCGGGCGGCGTCGCTACTCGACATTACTCGTTCCATGATCCTGAGGGCATAGCGTTCGTCGCGCAGCTTACCCAAGTGGCTCACCGTCAGCGTCCAAGCCACCTCGTTGACGATGTCGGGGTCGTCCGGGGCGATGCTCACGGCATTGCGAAACCAGAGCCGGGCGCGCTGGTAGTTGCGTGAGACATGCACGCCGCGCGCGTAGAGCGAGGCGATGAGCAGCATCGCCTGCGGGTTTTCTTCCTGCGCCACTTCGCGCAGCCAGCGCCATGCTTGGCCCGTGAACTCGCGCTCGACGTCCTCGGCCATCAGGAAGCGCGCGTATTGCAGCTTTGCCACCATGTCGCCCGTGTCGGCGGCGCGCACCCAGTAGCGTTCCGAAGCGTCGTAGTCGCGGTCCAGCAGTTGGCCTGCAGCGTAGGCGTTGGCGAGGAAGACCATCGCTTCGGTGTTGCCGCTGTCGGCTGCGTTGTCGAGCAGTTCCAAGCCTTCGTCCACCATGCCGCCGCCGTAGAAGCCGCCGACATAGAGCGCGCCGAGCCCGGCCATCGCCTCGTCGGAGCCGGCTGCGACCGCCATCAGGTAATGGTCCTCGGCTTTCTCCAGCGAAGCGTCGCGGGTCTCGTCGGTGCCCGTGAATGCCTCGGAGCGGTGCATCTGCGCCAGGATCAGGGTGGCGACGAGATTGCCGCCCTTGGAAGCTGGCACGAGCCATGTTGCCGCTTCCTCGAAGCGTTCCTCGCGGGCGAGCGAATAGCCGACGAACACCTGTGCGGCGGAATCGCCCCGCTGCATGGCGAGGAAGAGATTGACGACGCCGAAACTCACGTTGCCCCCGCCGTGCCGTGCCGGCGGTGCGCCCCGCCGGGTACCCGCCGGCGTCGCTTCCATTTGCCGGCTGGCGTCCGCTTGCACGCGGCGATAGAACCGCTCGAGATCGAAGGCGCGATAGGCCGGCGGCTGTTCGTCCCTGCGGGCAAGAATCTGCAGCACGAAGGGGTCAGCGTCGGTGCTGACATACATCGAGCCGATGGGCGACTCGTCCCTGGCGAGCAGGAATGCTCTTGCCTCCATGGCAGAGATCACTTGATAGGGATCGGACGGCGTTCCGGCAGCGGAGGATTCGATTGCCTCGTGCACCGCGCGGCCCCAGCGTTCGTGCCGCGCAGCGTCGTCCGGCGCTTCGACCCGCTGGTAGAACGTCTCCATGGCAAGGTGACCGGCGAGGCTGCCGAAGTAGATGTCGAGGATGGCGGAACCGACGGCGCCGAGACGCAGCGGCTCGTCGGCAAGCAGGTTCAGCGCTTCGGCTTCGAGTTCCTCCAGCCGGGGCCGCTGCTCCTCCACGTTCGGCTGTGCCAGCCACGCTTCGCGCAGTGCCTCGGGGTCGAAGTCTGCGCCTTCGGCAACGGCACCCACCATGTCCGCATAGGGCACCGTCGCCAAGGACATGCAGCCCGACACCGCAGACAAGGCGACGGCCAACATCGCGCTCGGCAGAATTGATCGGACGCGTTCCATGCGGCTCCGATGGGCAAGGGGCGGCTAACCGGATGATTCTAACAGCCCATTAGCCTGCCGGATTTCGGTTGACCGGGCCTGGACGGACGCCGACGGGGCTGCAGGACGGCTTGTTCGAGCGGGCAATTCGGGAACCGACTACCCCACAGTGAGTGTGGGAGTTGATGGCGCTCCGACCGGGATGTGGCGCTAGCGCGTTCGATCGAGCTACGGCTAGGAGGTGAGCGCCGTTTCTACCGCAAGCTAGCAGCGAGAGCCGCCACGTCAGGACTGGACTTTCCCCCGATCCCTCCCGACACTTTGCGCATGCGCTACGTTTGGCTTGTCTGGGCAGGTCTTGCACGAGACCCATTGCGCGTGGCGCTCACGACGGGCAGCGTGGCGGTCGCGTTCGTTCTGCTTTGGCTTCTAAGAGGCGTTGACTCCGGGATCGCGCACCGCATCGACTCGATCCCGGCGGACCTGCTCCACGTCACCGGAAGGGGGTGGCCGGGCTTTCTCCCGGTGGCCAGCTTGCACGCGCTGGAGGACGTTCCCGGCGTCGCTCGCGTGGCATCCCTCGCCTACCACAACTCCCGCTACCGCGACTTCAAGGGCGGGGTGCTTCTTGTTGCGGTCGACTTCGAGCGCTTCCTGCCGGTCGCCTACGACGTTCGCGTGGACAGCGAGACCGTCCAGGCGTTTCTGGCCACACCCGGCGCGGCGATCGTTGGCGCGCGGTCCGCGGAGCGCTTCGGGTGGCAGAGAGGCGACCGGGTGCGTCTTCGGCCGATCGGGCCGGGGCCCGAGGAGTGGTCATTCGAAATGGTTGGCACATGGGACTACAAGGTCATGTCCCAGCACGAGTCGGTCGGGCTGTTCGTCGACTACGCGCACATAGACCAGACGCTTCCGGAAGGAGAGGCAGGGCGCGTTGGGGCGTTTGTGGTTAGGGTCCACGACGCGAGTCGAGCGAACGCCGTAGGCGCGGCAATCGACGAGCGGTTCCGCAACTCGTCGGCGCCGACGCTGACGGCCACGACGCGGGATGCGTGGATGTCGGGACGGCATCCGGGGCAAGTGCGGCTTGCCGCGAACGCCATCGTCGGCGCCTCGTTCTTTGCCATTCTGTTCTGCACCGGTGGCGTGATGGCGCAGTCCGTGCGCGACCGCTACGGCGAGTTCGCGCTGATGAAATCCCTTGGTTTCGGAGGCGGCGCCTTGGCGTGTGGCATCGCCGGCGAAAGCGTGTTGGTCTGTTTGGCGGGCGCGGTGATAGCACTGGTTCCAGCAGCGCTGGTCGATGCCGGCGAGCTGCTCGGCCATTACGGCGCCGTGATCTACCCGCCACGCCCGTCGCTCTACGCCTTCGGCCTCGTCGTCGCCGTGCTGCTGGCCGTTGTCAGCGTGGCATTGCCGGGCTGGCGCGTCCTGCGCCTTTCACCAGCGGAAGTGGGGCGCTGAGCGCCAGGGAGCCACGGTAATGATGGCGCGGATCGCCTTGCTCACGGCGAGCAACCTGCGCGCGGCCGTCCGTCGTCCGGCCGCCATGGCGACGCTGCTGCTCGGTGCAGCGGCGGTCGTCGGCGTCACCACGTCGATGGCGGCGCTCGGGAGGGGCCTGTATCTGCAGTTTTCGGACGCGGGTTCCGCGGACCGCGCATTGGTGCTGGAGCGCGGCGCCGAGCGCATCGGAGGCCGAGCGCTGACCGAGGCGCACGTCGAGTTCGTTCATCAAGCCGCAGGCGCGGCTGCCGCGGTCGGTGCGGACAGGATCGCCCATACATTCGCTCGGCTGGTGGGAAAGGGCGGTGGTGTGCCGGAAATGGTGGCAGTCCAGGGGATCACGCCAGAAGGGCTTCGCATGCGGTCCCACATACGCATGACGCGAGGACGGATGTTCGAGGCCGGCCGGCACGAGGCCGTCGCCGGCGCACATGCCACCGAGGTGTTTCGTGGCGCGCAGGTTGGGGACCGACTCGCCCTGTCGCACACAACGCTGGATATCGTCGGGACGTTCGAGAGTGGCGACCAGCTCGACTCCGTCTTTCTCGTCGACGCCGAGACCGTGTTCGGCAAGTGGTGCACCGCCATGTTGGTCGACTTGGAGTCGCCTGCGTCCTTCGACGATTTCCGCGCGGCTCTCGAGGGGCACTCGACGCTGGAGTTCGGCGTTCACCGGGAGTTGGAGTATCTCGAGGCGCTGGCGTGGACCCGCACCGAAGTGTTCCGGGATGTCGGCCTCGCGCTCGGCCTGCTCATGGCCATCGGCGGAATCTTCTGCGCAACGAATGTGATGGTTTCTGCGGTGGCCCGACGCCGCGCGGAACTCGCGACGCTGCGCGCCCTCGGCTTTGGACGCACGGACCTGGCTGTGGCGATTGTCTTTGAGACGCTGGCGATCGTTGCCGTCGGCGCGGCGGTCGGCGCGATGGCATCCTGGATGCTTCTTGATGGCGTGCTTGTGCGGGAAGGCGGGTCGACATCCACTTCGTTCCATCCCATGTACGACCGATGGGCGCTCGGTCATGGAATTGCCTGGCCAGTCGCGCTCATGACATCCGCCGGCCTGTTCGCCGTTAAGAGAGTGCTCGGGCGACCGATTCACCACGATCTCGCGGCGGCCCAGCGATAGGCGGTGCCTGCGAGACTCCACCGGATGCGCCTGCCCCGTCGGCGGGGGACCAGTGCGAGAAAGCGCGCCAGTTGCGCCGTCCGTGCCGGCAGCGTCTTCCACGTCGACACGTACCTTATGACCAGGGCCATCGCTGTCGGGTATGCTCTGCAGCCGAACATCTTTCGAGGGTGATCGAGCCGATGGGATTGATGCACAAGCTGAGGCTGCCGGGTACCGGAGAGGCGCTGCCCGGACGCAGCATCGAGATGCCGGTGCCGCCGATGCACTTCGTCAATGGCGCGGGCATGAAGCCGCCGTTTCCGGAAGGCAGCGAGACCATTCTTGTGGGCATGGGGTGCTTTTGGGGCCCGGAGCGCAAGTTCTGGCAGACACCGGGCGTCATCACGACGGCGGTTGGCTACGCCGCTGGCTCGACACCGAATCCAGCCTACGAGGAGGTCTGTTCCGGCCTCACCGGCCACAACGAGGTGGTGCTGGCCGTGTTCGATCCCGAGGTGGTTCGGTATGAGCAACTGCTGAAGTTGTTCTGGGAAGGGCACGACCCGACCCAGGGAATGCGACAGGGCAACGACCTCGGCACGCAGTACCGCTCTGGCATCTACACCTACGGAGAGAAGCAGCGGGCCCTTGCCCTCGCCTCGCGCACCGCCTATCAGGCCGCACTTGAGCAAGCCGGCTACGGCGAGATCACCACGGAAATCCAGGGCGCGCCGACTTTCTACTACGCCGAGCACTACCACCAGCAATACCTCGCCAAGGTTCCGCACGGCTATTGCGGCATGGACGGCACCGGCGTCGCTTGCGACATCGCACCGTTGGCGGAGTTGGTAGTGGCGTAAGGCACCCTCTCCGCTCAACCTCGGTGCCGTGCACGACCCAACGCCCGTACCCCGCAATCTCCGAACGAAGCCCTCCCGTCACTCCCCTTTTTTGCACCAGCGCCGTTTCCTACGGCGCGGCCTCCTAGCTGCCGCCAGTCCGCCTCGCCCAATGAAGGGCTGCCTATGTCAGGAGAGCTCCGTCTTCTTGGCACCGCAGCGGGAGCAGATGTGGATGGTGAGGAGGCGGCCCTTGTGGACTGTGAAGGGGGCGGTCTGGTCGATGGCCCACTTGTGGCGGCCGATTCGGCAGAGGGTCTTACCTGCGGCGGCCTCGCGGCGGTTGCGGCGGCGGCGTTTGGCTAGGGAGATGACTTCGGACATGCGCCGATTGTAGCCGCGAGGTCCCGTTGCACGACGCCTGCGCCTGCATTCCGTACAATCTCCCCCGCATTGCGCCGCCGTGCGCAAGTTGAGCCAAGCCGGACCATGGACGAAGCCGAAAATCCCACCTCGCACAGCTACTTTTCTCAGCGCTTGCGCCTGCACTACCTCGACTGGGGGAATGACGAAGCGCCGCACATGCTGCTCATCCACGGCATCCACGACCATTGCCACACCTGGGACTGGATGGCGCAGGCGCTGCGCGAGCGCTACCACGTCGTGGCGCCGGACCTGCGCGGCCACGGCGACTCCGAATGGAGCCGAGGCAGTTCCTACTCCTGGCTCGAATACGTGCAGGACATAGCCCAGCTCGTGCGACAGCAGAAGCTCGCGCCGTTGACGGTGGTTTCCCATTCGATGGGGGGCAGCATCGGGGCGCTCTACGCCGGCACCTTCCCCGATGCCGTGGACAAGCTCGTCATCATCGAGGGGGTTGGCCTCTACCCGACCCGGTTCGGCAGCGACCCAGCGGCTCGCCTCGCCCAGTGGATTCGTTCCAACCACGCGCTTGCCGGTCGTGTGCCAAGGCGCTATGGCCGCCTCGAAGACGCCTACCAGCGAATGCAGGAGATGAACCCGCACCTCAGCCCCGATCAGGCGAGCCACCTCACAATCCACGGCAGCAGCCAGAACGAGGACGGCACCTACACCTGGAAATTCGACAATTACACCCACACGCGCAGCCCCTACGACATTCCCAACGAGGACGTCGCCGCGCTATGGGAACGCATCGAGTGCCCGGTTCTGATCGTCAACTCCCGCGAGGGCTATCCGCACCGCATCGGCCAGAATGGAACCGTCCGGCATTTCCGCAACGCAGAACTCGTGGAGGTGGACGACGCCGGACATTGGACGCACCACGACCAACTCGCCCGCTGCATCGAGGTGGTTGGGGGCTTCCTCGACGTGCCGCTCGCAACCGAAGTCTGACGCTTGGTAGGCGGCCCGTGACAGGCACACCGGAACAGTTGATGACGCTCGCCGGGCTTCGCGTGCTCGACGTGGGCAATCGGCCATCCACGGCATGGTGTTCGCGCCTGCTCGCGGACTACGGTGCCGACGTGCTCGCGGTTGAGCCACCGCAAGGACACGCATTGCGCCAGCATCCACCCTTCGCCGACGACGGCGACAGCGTGGCGGCGCGGTACTTCCTCGCGAACAAGGGCTCGGCGCTGCCGGCCGAGCGTGAAGAACTCCTCGCGGCAGCGGACGTGATCATCACCGACGAGCTCGACGCCGCCAGGCTGCACCAACGGTTCCCCGGTGCCATCGTCTGCGCCATCACGCCGCATGGCTTGACGGGCGAGCATCGGCACCGGGCCGGCAACGACTTGACGGCTTACGCGGGGTCTAGCTGGGCGCACGTCAATGGCATCGCCGGGCGACCGCCGCTGAAGGGCAGTGGCTATCAGGCGTCGTATCAAGCCGGCACGCTCGGCTTTGGCAGCATCGTAAGTGCGCTCCTGGAGCCAGAAGCGAACGGCGGCAGCGGTGAACTGATCGACATTTCCGAGCGCGAAGTGCTCGTCTCCACGTCTGCGCCAGCGCCGCTGCGCTACCAGTACTCGGGCACCGTGTGGGAGCGCCGCAAGACGGTCACCATGAACGATGGCCCGGTGCCGGTGCGCGACGGCCATTTCGCCTTGCCGCTGTCGCGTCCGGCGTTCTGGGAAAAGGCGATGAACCTTCTGGGGTTGCCGGACCTTGCCGTGGACCCGGAACTGCGCGAACCCGGCATCCGGGTGAAGTTTGCGGATCGCTTCGCGAGCCGCGTGCAGGAGGCGATGGCGAAGTGGAATCGAGCCGAGCTGTTCGATGCCTTGGGGGGTCTGCGCGTGATCGCCGGGCCGGTGCTGCGGATGGACGAGTTGGCCGAGAATCCGCAGTTCTTGGCGCGGGGGTTTTTCCGTCGCGTAAATGCTGAGGGCTGCGAAAGTGCGGGACCATCCAAGGAAACTCCGCGCTACCCAGGCCCGTTCGCGCGCATGTCGGCGACGGACTGGGCGCTCAAGCGGGAAATGCCCGCGATCGGCGGCGATTCCGGTGGCTTCACCGAACGTGGCGACGGCTTCGCCGCCGGGACACGGCCCGGACCACCTTGCGACGACAGCCGGCGCGGCCCGCTCTCGGGCTATCGCGGCCTCGTTCTCACCCAAGCGTGGGCAGGAACCTACGCCACCCAGATGCTGGCCCTGCTCGGCGCGGATGTAATCCAGCTCGAAACCCGTAGCCGCCTCGACAGTTGGCGCGGCACCTACCGCAATCCGATTCCCCGTGCACTGCAAGAGCGCCCCGAGGCCAAGCACGCCTGGAACTGCAATCCGCTCTACAACTCCGTGAACCTGAACAAGCGCTGCATCACGGTGGACCTGACCCGGGAGGAAGGCATCGACATCTTCCGCAGCTTGCTGCCGCAGATGGACTTCGTGGCGGAGAACTTCTCGCCCCGCGTCATGGGCAATTTCGGGCTCGACTACGAGGCGCTCTGTCGCATCAAGCCGGATGTCGTGATGGCAAGCCTCTCTGCCTATGGCGCCACCGGGCCATGGGCGGGCGTACCGGGCATCGGCGGCACCATCGAGCCGTCTTCGGGCATGTCAGCACTGCTCGGCTATCCGGGCGAGGCGCCGCTCAACTCGGGGCAGATGTACCCAGACCCCGTGGCCGGCATCTGCGGCTTTGCGGCGATCGCTCTCGCGCTCTTGCATCGCGAGCGCACGGGCGAAGGGCAGTACATCGACCTCTCGATGCAGGAGGCGAACTTCACCTTCATCGGCGATGCCTGGCTCGAGTACGAGCTCAACGGCAAGGTGCGGGGGCCACTCGGCAACCGCCATCCGCAGCACGCACCGCACGCCGTATATCCGACGCGGTCAGCGGCCGATGGCTTCGATCAGTGGATCGCAATCGCGACGGAAAGCGACGCCGAATTCACCGCGTTGGCGGATGTTCTCGACCTAGGCGAGGTGGGCGAATGGGCTACCGTGGAGGCCCGCAAGGCAGCCGAGGAAGAGCTCGATCAACGCATCGCCTCCGTCACTGCGCTGCGTGACAAGCAGGAACTCGAAGCTGCGTTGGTGCGCCGAGGCGTTCCGGCTGCGGCGGTGCTGGACCCGGCCGAGATCGTCCGCGATGAAGTGCTGAAGGAGCGGGGCCACATGGTCCGCGTCGAGCATCCCGAGGCTGGTCCGGCATGGCAGTCAGGCCTGCCGGTGAAACTGACCCAAGCCCCCGGTGGCGTCACGCGTCATGCACCCCTGCAGGGCCAACATTCGTGGGAGGTCTTCCACGATCTCTTGGGCATGAGCCGACCCCGCTACGAGGAGCTTTGCACGCTGGGCGTCACGGGCAAGGGTGCGGTGGATTAACCAGCCGGACAAGGGTTTGGGGTCCTGAGCCACGCTGCAAGTGCGCGCTAGCTGTGACGTGTCCTGGCACTGCGGCGGGGCCCCGCCGAACACCTATTTGGTGGCCCACCGCCGTACCAATGGCGCAACATCGGCTACGCAGGACACCGCCGCGTCGTAGTCCCGCGGTCGGCCTTCAGGCCATGGCGCCCGCGCGATCCAGATCGTGCGCATCCCCGCACCGCGACCGCCGGCGACATCGTGTTCGGGGCTGTCTCCGACCATCACGCAGCGCGACGGGTCGACGTCAAGCTGCGCGCAGGTCGCATGGAAGATCGCGGGGTCTGGCTTCCGCAGGCCGAGAACGCCCGAAATCGCGACGTAGTCGGTCAGCGTGTCAAGACCGCTGTTTGCAACCTTGGCGGCTTGGCTGAGCTCCGAACCGTTGGTAACCAACGCCAGCTTGAGGGGCCGCAGCCGCCGGAGCGTCTCCCTTGCGTCCGGGAACAGGACGGGACAATCCCACGCCGTCGTGCGATAGGCGTGCACCACTTCGTCAGCAGTCTTGCCGAGATCGAAATGGGTGGCGAGCCAGGTGTAGAGCCCCTCGGTCGGGCGCCGCCCGCGTTGGTCACGGTCCAGCACGGTCGCGACGAAGTCGGCCTCGGACACATCGAGCGATGCCTCGGCATGGAGCCGCCGCGCGAAGCGCGCCACCGACCGCTCGCGCGCGTGGAGCGTCTCGTCGAGATCGAAGAGGACGGCTTCTATCTTGCTTGGGGCTTTCATTCGCGCACGGAGCCTACTCGAACCGGTTGCAGGGTCGCGTCAACACGCCGACATTCTTTGGTTATCAGTGTGTTGCAGGCTTGTTCCATGCGAGTTTCCATCGCGCCGAGGACGCCGGGCCGCTGACGAGGAGGGAACAGGCTTCTTGCGGCTTCGCCGGCGGGAAGGGCCGTAGGGGACGGCTTGTCCCGTCCAGTGTCGAACCCATCGAAGCACAACAGTTCGGGCAAGCGAACTGCCGACGCGCCCGCAAGGGTGCGGAAGCACGGGACGGGCAAACCCGTCCCCTACGAAGAAAGCGGCCTAGATCAACGGCGGTTAACAGCTTTAACGGGAATCCTGTTAAACCTCGTTAAATTTGTTAAACCCGGCCATCGTATCCAGGCTGCTCAGTCTGCCCCGTGCACCAAGCGCAGGTCGCGGGCGGCTTTTACGTCGTCTAGGCGGGCTGACGGGAGGTTGTGGGGGGCGGTCTTGACGCGCTCTGGGTCGGTGCGGACCTCGCCCAGGACTTGGGTTAGAGCTGCGACGAAAGCGTCGAGTTCTTCCTTGGTTTCGGTTTCGGTGGGTTCGATTAGGAAGCATTCCGGTACCAGCAGCGGGAAGTAGGTGGTGGGGGCGTGGATGCCGTGGTCGAGCAGGCGCTTGGCGATGTCCATGGCGCTGATGCCGAATTCCTTGGCTTCCTGGCGGAAGGTGATGACGAACTCGTGGCTGGCGCGGCGTTCCGGGTAGGCGAGCTCGACGCCTGCTTGGCGTAGGCGTTCCATGAGGTAGTTGGCGTTCAGGGTGGCGAATTCACCAACGCGACGCATTCCGTCGCGGCCCAGCATTCGGGCATAGGCGAGCGCGCGGAGCAGGATGCCGGCGTTGCCGGCGAAGGCGGATAGGCGTCCGATGGAGTCGGGGGCGTCGGCTGGTTCCAGCCAGCGAAACGCGTCCCCTTCACGTAGCGCCATGGGCGTCGGCAGGTAGGGTGCGAGGCGTTCGTTTGCGCCGACGGGTCCCGCGCCGGGACCGCCGCCGCCGTGTGGCGTGGCGAACGTCTTGTGCAGGTTGACGTGCAAGACGTCGAAGCCCATGTCACCGGGACGGGCCGTGCCGAGGATGGCGTTGAGATTGGCGCCGTCGTAGTAGAGCAGGCCACCGGCATCGTGCACGACGTCGGCGATGTCGGCGATGCGTCGCTCGAACACGCCGCAGGTGGAGGGGTTGGTGAGCATGATGCCGGCGGTTTGTTCGCCGACGGCGGCCTTGAGGGCCTCGAAGTCGACGTCGCCATCGGCACCGACGGGAACCTCCCGCGCCACGTAGCCGCACATCACGGCACTTGCGGGGTTGGTGCCGTGTGCTGCGTCTGGGACGATGATTTCCCGACGCTCGGTGTCGCCTCGGGCGTCGTGGTAAGCGCGGATCATGGCGATGCCGGCGAACTCTCCTTGGGCGCCGGCCATCGGTGCTGCGGATACCGCGGCCATGCCGGTCGCTGCCTTTAGCACTTCTTGAAGCTCGTGCAGGCAGGCGAGGAAGCCTTGGCTTGCGGGGAGTTCGGCAAGCGGATGACGGCCCGTGAAACCCGGCAATGACGCGACCCGATGGGCACCGCGCGGGTTGTATTTCATGGTGCACGAGCCGAGCGGATAGAACTGATTGTCGATGGAGAAGTTGCGGCGCGACAGGTTGGTGTAGTGCCGGACGGCTTGCAGTTCCGACACCTCGGGCAAGCGCGGCGGCCTCTGTCGCAGTGCTTGTGCCGGCAGGTCACTCACATCGCCCGGCGCAGGTCGCTGCGCTGCCGCACCTCTCCCCGGGGCGCCAATGTCGAAGATGGACGTGCTCATCCCGTGCGCTCGGGGGCCGAGGCAGTGGCGGGCTGCTCCGGGTGGGCGAGGATCCGACGCAGAACGTCGCGATAGGCGGCGATGTCGGCGTCGCTTCGCTTCTCGGTTGCGCATACGAGCAGGCAGTTCGCAAGATCAGGGTACCAGCGCCCAAGGGGCAGGCCGCCGGTGATGCCGGCGGTTGCCGTTTGTTGCGCCACGTCCTGGGCGTCGCGGCCGATGTCGAGCACGCACTCGTGGAAGAAGGGGCCCGCGAACCGCCGCTCCACGCCATCGATGCTGGCGAGTTCGGTCACCAACTCGCGCGTTTGCGCATGGCAACGGCTCGCGACGGCATTCAGGCCCGCGGCTCCGAGCAGGCTCATGTACACGGTGGCCGCCGTCACCAGCAGCCCCTGATTCGTGCAGATGTTGGAAGTGGCCTTGCCGCGCCGAATGTGCTGCTCCCGCGCCTGCAAGGTCAGCGCATAGCCGGGCTGGCCGCCCGAGTCTTCGGTGAGGCCGACGATGCGCCCTGGCAGTTGCCGCACGAACTCCCGCCGCGTGCAGATGTAGCCGAAGTAGGGGCCGCCCGAAGACAGGGGGATGCCGAGGGGTTGGCCGTCGCCGCAGACGATGTCGGCGCCACGGTCGTGCCAGTCCCCCGGGGGTGCCAGAAGGGCCAAGGAGATGGGATTCGCCGCCGCAATCACCAGGGCCCCGGCAGCGTGGGCGGCTGCCACCACCTCATCCACAGGTTCGAGCAAGCCCAGGCAATTGGGCTGCTGGACGATGACCGCCGCCGGCGGCTCGGCAAGCAACGCCTCGAAGCGCGCGAGGTCAACGGTGCCGTTTGCGTCGAAGCCCGTCGCGTCCAGACGAATGCCCTGGCCTTGGACGATGTTGCGAGCGGTTGCTACGTAGTGGGGGTGAACGGCGCCGGCGACCACGACGCGAGTCGTCGCGGTTTCGCGCCCAGCGCTCGCGGCACCACGCCGTCGCGTGCGGCGGTTCGCGCGCACCGCCATGAGCACCGCTTCCGCCAGTGCTGACGCGCCGTCATAGACAGAGGCGTTTGACACCTCCATGCCGGTGAGTGCCGCCATCATGGTCTGGAACTCGTGGATGAGCTGCAGCGTGCCCTGACTCGCCTCTGCCTGGTACGGCGTGTAGGCGGTCATGTACTCCCCGCGCGAGCAAATGTCCCAGACTGCGGCGGGGATGTGGTGGTCGTAGGCGCCGGCGCCCAGGAAGCAAGGCCCCGGCTCATCCCGGCGCGCACGCTGCGTCAACGCCGCCGTGACCTCCATCTCACGCTCGCCCAGCGGCACATCGAGCGGGCCGCAGCGCAGGGCGCCAGGGATCTCATCAAAGAGGTCGTCGATCGAGCGCGCACCAATGGCGTCGAGCATCGTCGCCACGTCTTGGTCGGTGTGTGGGATGAAAGGCATCGGAGGATCGGGTCATTCCTCCTCGCTGCACATTTCGTCGTAGGCTGCGGCGTCGAGGAGGTCTTCGAGTTCGCCGGGGTCGTCTGGCTGGATGCGGAAGAACCAGCCGTCGCCGTAAGGGTCTTCGTTCACCCGTTCGGGGGCGTCCTCGAGCACCTCGTTGGCGGCGATGACGACGCCGGTGACGGGGGCGTAGATGTCGGACGCGGCCTTCACCGACTCCACGACGCCAGCCTCCGCGCCAGCCTCCACCTGTTGTTCCTCGTCCGGCAATTCGACATAGACGATGTCGCCGAGAGCGTCTTGGGCGTGGTCGGTGATGCCCACGGTCACCGTGCCATCCTCTTCTAGTCTCGCCCACTCGTGACTCGGTGCGTAGTGGAGTTCCTCGGGTGTTTCGCTCATGGGAACGGTTTTACCTATTTGTTGCTTCGCAGGAAGGGTGGTCGGACGATCCGCCCGGGCACCTCGCGAGAGCGGACCTGCACACTACAGGCCCCCTTGGAGCCGCGTGGGAGGCGGGCCAGCGCGATACTGTACCCCAGCGTCGGCGAGAAGATGCCGCTGGTGACCACGCCTTCGCCGCGTTCGGTCGCGACTGCGAAGCCTTCGCGCATGACGCCACGCCCTTCGAGCACGACTCCGCGCAGCACCTGTTCGGGGCGACGTTGACGTTCGAGGGCGTCGCGGCCAATGAAGCGACGCACCGGTGCGTCATCCTCGCCCCACGCCACGGTCCAGCCAAGGCCCACGGCGGTGGGCGGCGTGGACTCGTCCATGTCGTGGCCGTGCAGGTTGAGTCCGGCCTCGAGGCGCAGCGTATCGCGGGCACCGAGCCCGGCCGGCGTCGCGCTCGCCTCGGTCAGGCGACGCCAGAGGCTCGCCGCTTCTTCCGCCGGCACGATCGCCTCCACACCATCCTCACCGGTGTAGCCGGTGCGCGCGACCATGCGTTCCTCGTGCCACGTAAAGGCGAAGCGGGGGAGTGCGCTGGCATCCAATCCCGTCGCTTCGTGAAAGCAGTCGATGGCCCTAGGGCCTTGCACGGCCAACATGGCGACGTCTTGGCGCGGATGCAGATGGGTCTCGTCGCTTGCGTGGCGAACCAGCCAGGAACGCACTCGCTCGCTCGTCCCTGCATTTGCCACCACGCGGTAGCCGTCGTCCGTGCGATAGACGATGGCATCGTCAATGATGCCGGCGTTGTCGTTGAGCAGCACGCCGTAGAGCGCGCGACCTCGTGCGAGCGACGCCACGTCACCGGCAAACACCGTGCGCAGAAAATCGGTTGCGCCTGCGCCGGCTACGTCGATCACGCGCATGTGCGATACATCGAACATGCCGACGCCCTGCCGCACGGCGTGGTGTTCGGCGATCTGCGAACCGTAGTGCAAGGGCATGGACCAGCCGGCGAACGGCACCACGCGCGCCCCGCACGCAAGGTGCTCGTCGTAAAGCGGCGTGCGGCGCGGCTCCGTCATGGCAGACCACCGGATCCGCCGATGCCGACGGTTGCCAGCGCCCCAACGCCCATCGCCTCGCGCACGAGTTGCGCCTTGATTGGGGCGTTGCCGTCCAAAAAACGCACGCCCATGTTGCGCAGCGCGCGCACGAGCGGCGCCTTCGCGCCATACGCGGCGAGCAACGCCGAATGCAGCCCCAGCATGAGCTTCGAGCGCGCCCGACGGTCCGCCGCAAAGCGTCGCCACGCTCCGGGTGGGGCCAAGTCGCCTTCGGGGAGACGGACGAGCAAGGCGCGCACGTCTTCCAGACCAACGTTCACCCCTTGTCCCGCCATAGGGTGCAGCGTGCGCGCGGCATCGCCGAGCATGACCAGGCGCTGCGAGGGATTGACGTCTGCGGCGAGGCCTTGCCTGAGCGGGAAGG
This sequence comes from Gammaproteobacteria bacterium, assembly GCA_028824555.1. GTDB lineage: Bacteria > Pseudomonadota > Gammaproteobacteria > Pseudomonadales > Azotimanducaceae > VXYL01. The sequence goes on from JAPPDJ010000127.1 coordinate 26,345, forward strand.
TGAAGCGTGGTCCCACGCCACGGACTTGGGCCGCGGCCTCTGTCTCGTCGTCCAAAGCCCGACAGAATGCGTCGTCATCCCATGCCATTGCGGCTTCCTGCTGGAGTGTGGGGAGGCTCCAGATGAGCGCCCTGTGGCGCGGGTCGGCGAGCGGCAACAGAGCGAGCACCGAGCCGTGGACGCCGAATCGCTGCAGCGCCACGCCTTCGTGTTCGCGCTGACAGTGCACCACGCTGACGATCGCATGCTGCACGAGTCGTGAGCGTCGCAAGTGGGCGCCGGCCAGTTCGCCGACGCCGCCAGACGCGCCGTCCGCCGCCAGCACGAGGCGAGCCTCAACGCCGGGAGCGTCGTCGTCGCCGGACAAGGCGGCACTTGCCTCGAGTTCGTTGTAGCCGTCGACACGAAAGGGACAGCGGACCTCGACGCATGCCTCAGCGGCGCTCCACATCCTCTCGGTTAGCGCACTGTTTTCCACCACATGCGCCAGCGTCTCGTCTGCGCCGAAGTGCAATGTCGCCGTGCCCTCTTCCTCCCACACCTCCATGCGGTCGATGGCGGCGGCCTCAGCGTCATCCCATACGCCCAAGTCCTTCAGAAGCGTTACCGCCGGCGGCGCGAGGGCAACGGTGCGGGGGTCGAAGCCGAGCGCACTGCGAACGCGTTCTGGAGCCGCGCGTTCCAGCAATGCCACCCGCAAACCGCGTTGTGCGAGCGCCAGAGCAGCCGCGAGGCCGACGATGCCGGCGCCGACCACCGCGACATCGTGCGTCTTTGATGCGGAGAGTGTCTGCTCACTCAATGTTCTGCCTTGGCGTTGGGCCCTTTGTGGGCGATCTTACTTCGGTGGCAACGCTTCACATAAGCGACCAACCGCGCCAAACTACCGGTTCCGCTTGCTGCCATTCGCTGGTCCCAAATGGCCTCTTCGCTCGACCTGCTCAGCGCCGAAATCGACCGCCTGATCGATCTGTGCCGGAATCTGGCTGACGAGAACGCGGCTTTACGCCGGGAACGCGAGGATTGGCAGGGCGAGCGCAAGCGGCTCGTCGAACGCAACGACCTCGCACGGGATCGGATCGAGACGATGATCGTTCGGCTGAAAGCGCTGGAGGATGGGCGTTGAGTTCCGAGACGGTTACCTTGCACATTCTCGGCAAGGCGTATCACGTCACGAGCCCCGCCGACGAGGTGGAGAGTCTCAAGGCCACTGCCGAGGAACTGGACCGGCGCATGCATGAAGTGCGCGACGGCAGTCGCGTACTGGACAACGAGCGCGTTGCCGTCATGGTCGCGCTTAACGCACTGCACGAGTCGCGCTCGCTCGAACAGAACGTGGGGGATGCCAATGGCCTCCGCGAACAGCTCGACGCATTGGCCGAGCGCGTTGCCGCAAGCGTAGCCGAGCACTTTCCCGCAGATTCCTGAGTAACCGCGAGCAGGTCCCGCCGGCTGCCAAGCGCGCCCTCCTGTCACTCCCCCCTCGCGGGGGAGTCGAGAAAAGCGTCCTCGCTTTTCTCGGAGGGGGGGCTAGCGCCGCCACTAGGCCGCCTCGCCCACGTCGCCGCTGGTGCTTTTACTCGCCGGTGTCCCTCGCGTTCCCAACATCGGCCACACCACCAACCAGCCCCCCCTCCGAGAAAGGCCGTGGACGGCCTTCTCGACTCCCCCGCGAGGGGGGAGTGACAGGAAAGTGCGCGCCACGACCGTTGGGGATGTGAGGGCCTGCCTGTCACTCCCCCGTTGCGCGAGGGGAGTGGCAAGGGGGGATTTCGTTCGGGGATTGTGGTGTACGGGGGTTGGGTCGGCGGCCCCCCCTCCGAGAAAGGCCGTGGACGGCCTTTCTCGACTCCCCCGCGAGGGGG